>NZ_JAPDBT010000015.1:0-76515 GCF_027705405.1 Aeromonas sp. QDB34
TCCCATGCCGAACTCAGAAGTGAAACGCGGTAGCGCCGATGGTAGTGTGGCATTCGCCATGCGAGAGTAGGACACTGTCAGGCACCTATTTAGAAGAGGCCTCCCATTCGGGAGGCCTTTTTGCATTTCTGCGTTCCAAAAATCTGCCATGTCGCCGGCATTTTAGTAAAAGTGCTGGGCTATCAAGGGATTGCCCGTTACTCTTTAGCCGTTACCGATTAACACGTGATGCTGCCAGCGAGGTATTGATGGCTACGTTGAAGGAAATTGCACAGGAAGCGGGGGTTTCTCTCGCCACGGTATCCCGGGTACTGAACGAGGATCCCAGCCTGAGCGTCAAGGAAGAGACCAAGCAGCGGATCTTCGAGATTGCCGAACGGCTGGAGTACAAAACCAGCAGCGCCCGCAAGGGGGTACACAAGAGCAAGCTGCACTTTCTGGTGGTCTATGCCTATCCCCAGAGTACCGAGGTCAACGACCCTTACTATCTCGCCATCCGTTATGGTATCGAGACCCAGAGTGCCCGCCTCAATATCGAGCTGACTCATCTCTACAACTGTGGTGAAGGGCGCGAGCTGAGCGCCGTGGATGGCATTCTGGTAGTCGGCACCCTCACATCCGAGCGTCTGGCCCAGCTCAGGGCTTGTTCCAGCCAGCTGGTGTTTGTCGACTGCCGTTCACAGGGAGAGTTCGACTCGGTCGATGTGGATCTCGCCCTAATCAGCCAGCAAGTGGTGGATTATTTTATCGCGCAGGGGCATCAGCGCATCGGTTATATCGGTGGCCAGGATGAGAATCCTGATCTGCGTGAACTGGCCTTCCGGGAGTATGGCCAGCGGCTGGGGGTGGTGCAGGAGAGCGATCTCTATCGTGGGGACTTCTCCAGCGCTTCCGGCTACCAGTTGGCGAAGGAGATGCTGGTTGGCGACTGGCCCAAGGCGCTGTTCGTCGCCTCCGACTCCATCGCCATCGGTGTGCTGCGTGCCATCCATGAGAAGGGATTGGCGATTCCTCAGCAGATCGAGCTTATCAGCGTCAACGATATTCCGACCGCCAAGTTCACCTTCCCGCCGCTCTCAACGGTGCGGATCCACTCCGAGTTGATGGGCTCCCAGGGGGTCAATTTGCTGGTTGAGCGGCTGCGAGACGAGCGGGATATTCCACTCCGAGTGTTGGTACCGAGCAAGTTGACCCTGCGCGGCACCACTCGCTGATTTTAGTAAAATATTCTGCTTTTTAGTCGCGCCATCTTGCGGTGGTGCGACACATCTCCCAAGCAAACCTCTTTCCTATATCATCCCATAACGTCATATCATATTGTTTTATAGTTGATTTTATTGCAGATCAGCCAACTGCTATCAACATCCATGCCACTCATCCATATCTTGCCCTTCTTTATCTCCCGCTTCTGATCTCGCTCACAAAACCATCTGTTCATTGTGATCAGGTTAAAACTTTACCAACTCAAAGCTGATATTTAGTAAATGTTTATCTAGAGTTTACCCAGTCAAAGTTGCCTTGTTCCGGGAGGACATGTGAATAACTGGGAAAACGTCCAATTCGTTGGTGAAAACAGGCTGGCCCCGCGCGCCTACTTCTTCTCTTATGCCGACCACGCGCTGGCGGCCACCATGCAGCGCGAGCTGAGCCGCCGTTTTCTGGACCTTGGCGGTCAGTGGCAGTTCCACTACTTCGACCACCCCCTGCAGGTGCCGGAAGACTTCTATCACAGCCCCATGAGCGACTGGGACCAGATCACCGTGCCCAACATGTGGCAGATGGAAGGACATGGTCAGCTGCAGTACACCGACGAAGGTTTTCCCTTCCCTATCGACGTGCCCTTCGTGCCGACCAACAACCCCACCGGCGCCTATCAGCGCAGCTTCATGCTGAGCCCAGCCTGGGACGGCGAGCAGGTGATCATCAAGTTTGACGGGGTGGAGACCTACTTCGAGGTCTATGTGAACGGCCACTATGTCGGCTTCAGCAAGGGGAGCCGTCTCACCGCCGAGTTCGATATCAGTGCCTACGCCAAGGTTGGCGAGAACCTGCTGTCGGTACGGGTGATGCAGTGGGCTGACTCCACCTATATCGAAGATCAGGATATGTGGTGGATGGCGGGGATTTTCCGCGACGTCTATCTGGTGGGCAAACCGACCGCTCATGTGCAGGACTTCTTCATCCGCACTGCGCTGGCGGATGACAATCAAAGCGCTACCCTGAGCTGCGATATCCAGCTGGAGAATCTGGGGGCACCCGCCCGTGATCACCGTCTGGTCTGGTCGCTGCTGGATCAGGGCCGCGAGATCGCCAGCGGCTCGCTCGACCATCTCGCCATCGACGGCAAGTGTGACTGCCGCTTCACGCTGGATCTGGCCACCCCCCATCTGTGGAGCGCCGAAGACCCTTACCTCTATCAGCTGCAACTCTCCCTCTACAACGGTCAGGGCGACCTGCTGGAAGTGATCCCGCAGCGGGTCGGGGTGCGTGAAATCAAGGTCAAGGATGGCCTTTTCTACGTCAACGGCCACTACCTCAAGCTGCACGGGGTGAACCGCCACGACAACGACCACCTCAAGAGCCGCGCGGTCGGCATGGATCGGGTGGAGCGCGATATCGTGCTGATGAAGCAGCACAACCTCAACTCGGTGCGCACCGCCCACTACCCGAATGACCCGCGCTTCTATGAGCTGTGCGACCAGTACGGCCTGTTCGTGATGGCGGAGACCGACGTGGAGACCCACGGTTTTGCCAACGTCGGCGATCTCAGCCGCATCACCGACGATCCCTTCTGGGAGCCGGTGTTCGTGGATCGCATCGAGCGCCACGTGCACGCCCAGAAGAATCACCCCTCCATCATCATCTGGTCGCTCGGCAACGAGTCCGGCTACGGCTGCAACATCAGAGCCATGTACCAGCGCTGCAAGGCGATCGACCCGACCCGGCTGGTGCACTACGAAGAGGATCGCGATGCCGAGGTGGTGGATGTGGTCAGTACCATGTATTCGCGCGTATCCCAGATGAACTGCTTCGGCGAGTTCCCGATGGCCAAGCCGCGCATCCTCTGCGAATACGCCCACGCCATGGGCAACGGCCCGGGTGGCCTGAGCGAATACCAGCAGGTGTTCGACCGCCATCCCCACATTCAGGGTCACTACATCTGGGAGTGGTGCGATCACGGCATTCTGGATCAGGACGAGCAGGGGCGCCCCGTCTACAAGTACGGCGGCGACTACGGCGACTACCCCAACAACTACAACTTCTGCATGGATGGCCTCATCTATCCGGATCAGACCCCGGGGCCGGGCCTGCGTGAATACAAGCAGGTGATCTGCCCGGTCAAGGTGCGCGCGCTGGATTTGGCGAGCGGCAAGCTGGCGGTGGAAAACCGCTACTGGTTCTCCACTCTCGACGATATCCGCCTGCTGGTCGAAGTGAAGGCCGAAGGCGAACTACTGGCCAGCCAGCAGATCCGGCTGGAAGGGGTTGCCCCCGGTGCCACCACCGAGTTGCAGCTCGAACTGCCATCCCTGGATGGGCGGGAAACCTTCGTTCAGCTGCGGGTCATCAAGGCCACCGCCACCCGCTACAGTGCGGCGGAGCACGAGCTGGGCCAGTACCAGTTCCAGCTGAAGGCATCGACTCGCCAGCTGCAGCCCTTTGCCAACCCCAACGCTACCCCGTTGCATATCGCCGATGAGCGCCTCGCGCTGACCTTGAGCGGCAGCGGCTTTGCCCTGCGCTTCTCGCGCCTCGACGGCAAGCTGGTGAGTTGGCAGCAGGATGGCAATGAGCTTATCGAGCGGGCGCCGCGCCTCACCTTCTTCAAGCCGATGATCGACAACCACAAGCAGGAGTACGAGAGCCTGTGGCACCCGAATCACCTGCAGATCATGCAGGAGCACTTCCGTGGCTTAAGCTGGCGTCAGCTGGGTGACGCGGTCGAGGTAACGGTGGAGAGCCTGATCGCGCCGCCGGTGTTCGACTTCGGTATGCGCTGCCGCTACGTCTACACCCTGAGCCCGAATGGTCAGCTGCACGTGGCACTGTCCGGCCAGCCCTACGGCGGCTATGACGACATCATCCCCAAGATCGGCTTCGAGCTGGGCATTCGTCAGGATCTCGAACGGGTGCACTACTACGGCATGGGGCCGGGCGAGAACTATCAGGACAGCCGCCAGAGCAACTGGATCGACAGCTTCAACAGCACAGTCGGCGAGATGTGGGAGCACTACCCCTTCCCGCAGGACAACGGCAACCGCCAGCAGGTGCGCTGGGCGACCCTGACCAACCGTCACGGCGCCGGTCTCTACGTGCGGCCCGATGCCCCCATCAACCTGAGCGTCTGGCCCTACAGCTGGGAGCATATCCACGCGGCGCAGCACATCAACGAGCTGGAGCCGAGCGGTTATCTCACCCTCAATCTGGATCACAAGGTGCTGGGGCTCGGCTCCAACTCCTGGGGCTCCGAGGTGCTGGACTCCTGGCGGGTGCGCTTCGAGCCGTTCAGCTTCGGTCTGACCCTGCTGCCCATCGCCCGTGGCAACCTCAATCCGGCTGCGCTGGCCGGGCTCGATCTCACCATCAACGGCGGGAGGAACCTCGCATGATCACCCTGGATAACCTGACCCTGTTCAAAAACATCTACCGGGAGGGCAAGAAGTGGGGCCGCTGCGTGGAGGCCATCAACAACCTGGCGAACCTCAAGCCCGGTATCTGCCACTCCATCGGGGACTCCCTCACCTACCGCTTGCAGGAGGGGGCCAGCCCGGCCACCTCACTGTTCGAGGGGCAGCGCCGCTACTTCGACGTCCACTACTACCTGGAAGGGGAAGAGACGGTGGAGTGGGCTGCCAAGAGCGAGCTGCGGGTCGAGCAGGCCTATGACGACACCACCGACCGCGAGTGGCTGGCCGGCGAGGTGCGCGAGCGCCAGCAGGTGGGCAACGGGCAGGTGGTGATCTTCGAGAACGACGAGGCCTACCGGTTCGTCGGTGATGCGCCGGTGCGCAAGGTGATCATCAAGGTCACCGTCGAAGGCGGCTACTTCAAGAACAAATAACAAGCCGCCGGTTCTGCACAGATAAAAGCCGGAAGGGCGGGGCTCACCCTACAAATCATGCCCCGCCCTTTTGCGGCAATAACTACAGGTCTGGAGATGCACCATGTCTGATTCCAAACGTAATACGATAGGCAAGTTTGGTCTGCTGTCGCTCACTTTCGCGGCGGTATTCAGCTTCAACAACGTCATCAACAACAACATCGAGATCGGTCTGGCCTCGGCTCCGATGTTCTTTCTGGCCACCATTTTTTACTTCATTCCGTTTTGCCTGATCATTGCGGAGTTCGTGTCACTGAATAAAAACTCCGAAGCGGGGGTGTATGCCTGGGTGAAGAGCTCCCTCGGCGGTCGTTGGGCCTTTATCTCCGCCTACACCTACTGGTTCGTGAACCTCTTCTTCTTCACCTCCTTGCTGCCGCGGGTCATCGCCTACGCCTCCTATGCCTTCCTCGGCTACGAGTACATTCTCACCCCTGTGGCGACCACGGCATTGAGCATGGTGCTGTTCGCCTTTGCCACCTACGTCTCCACCAACGGCGCCAAGATGCTCGGCCCCATCACCTCGGTGACCTCGTCCCTGATGCTGCTGCTGACCCTCTCCTACATCCTGCTGGCGGGGGCGGCACTGGTGGGTGGCGTGCAACCGGCTGACCCCATCACGGTAGAGGCCATGGTCCCCGATTTCAGCTGGGCCTTCCTCGGTATCACTACCTGGATCTTTATGGCAGCCGGTGGCGCCGAGTCAGTGGCGGTCTACGTCAATGACGTGAAGGGCGGCTCCAAATCCTTCGTCAAGGTGATCATCATCGCCGGGATCTTTATCGGGGTGCTCTACTCCATCGCCTCGCTGTTGATCAACGTATTCGTGCCAAGCGGCACCCTGAAATATACCGGCGGCTCGGTGCAGGTGTTCGAGGGGCTGGCAGCCTACTTCGGCCTGCCGGAGATCCTGATGAACCGCTTCGTCGGTCTGGTCTCCTTCACCGCCATGTTCGGCTCCCTGCTGATGTGGACGGCGACTCCGGTGAAGATCTTCTTCTCCGAGATCCCGGCCGGCATCTTCGGCAAGAAAACCGTCGAGCTGAACGAGAACGGCGTGCCCGCCCGCGCAGCCTGGATCCAGTACCTCATCGTGCTGCCACTGATGGTGATCCCGACCCTGGGCTCCAACACTGCACAGGATCTGATGAACACTGTTATCAACATGACCGCCGCCGCTTCCATGCTGCCGCCGCTGTTCATCATGCTGGCCTACCTCAATCTGCGCCTGAAGCTCGATCACCTGCCGCGGGAGTTCAAGATGGGTTCGCGCACCACCGGCATCGCTGTGGTCTCGGTGCTGATCGCCATCTTCTCGGTGGGCTTCCTCGCCTCCACCTTCCCGACCGGTGCCGACATCATGACCATCATCTTCTACAACGTCGGCGGGATCGTGATCTTCCTCGGCTTCGCCTGGTGGAAATACAACAGATACGAGGCCTCCCTCAGTGCCGAAGCGCGTGCCAAAGAGGCCCAGCCGACAGCGCAGGTTGCCATGCAGACGCCATAGGCACGGCATTGAATCCCAATCAAACCGGGTGGCCGTTGGCCACCCGCAAACCGTTGAACCAGAAAAGGAAAAGAGCATGAGCGAGACGATCGAGTTTGCCGAATTCAAACGGGTCGAGATGAAGGTGGGCAAGGTGCTGGAGGTGGTTCGTCACCCCGGTGCCGACAAACTCTACATCGTCCAGATCGATGTGGGTGGCGAGCGGCCGCTGCAGACCGTCACCAGTCTGGTGCCTTACTACAGCGAAGAGGAGCTGATGGGCAGCGAGGTGGTGGTACTGACCAACCTCAAGCCCACCAAAATGCGCGGTGAGCGATCCGAGTGCATGTTGCTCTGCGCCGAGACCCCGGACGAGAGCCAGAGCGTGCTGTTGCAACCGCGGGTGCCGATGGCGCCGGGCACTCCGATCGTCTGAATGGTATTGCGAGCCGGTGCGGGAGACGGTACCGGTTCAGCAACGAGGCCGTCCACGCGGCCCGATCATAACAAGAGAGTAAAGCGCGGGGCCGACAGACCCTTGCCGAACACATCACAGAGTCACAGCGTTACCCGCAGGGAGCGCAAGTCCACTGGAGGACACCATGTCTGAATCCGTACGCGGCACCATAGGCAAGTTTGCCCTGTTGTCGATGACCTTTGCCGCCGTGTTCAATGTGCGCAACATCGTCAACAACAACATCGAGCTGGGGCTCAGCTCCGCCCCCATCTTCCTGCTGGCGACCCTCGTCTACTTCATCCCGTTCGTCTTCATCATCGCCGAGTTCGTCTCGGCCAATAAAAACTCCGAGTCGGGGATGTACGACTGGCTGAAAAAACCGCTCGGCACCCGGATGGCCTATCTGGGCTCTTTTCTTTACTGGTTCGTGAACCTGTTCTGGTTCGTCTCATTGCTGCCCAACGTCATCGCCTACGCCTCCTACGCCATGCTGGGCTATGAGTACAGTTTCTCCCCCATGGTCACCTCGATCATCTCCATCGTGCTGTTTGCGGCGGCGACCCACATCTCCACCAAGGGTGCGAGCTGGCTCGGCAAGATTGCGGAGATCGTGGCCTACGGGGTATTTGCCCTGTTCGCCATCTATGTGCTGGGCGCGTTGATGGCCCTGAGTGGCGATCATGTGCCGGCCCAGCCCATCACGCTGGAGGCGATGACTCCCACCGTCAACTGGGCGACGCTGGGCATCATGTGCTGGATCTTCCAGGCGGCGGGCGGTGCCGAGACCGCAGCGGCCTACCTCAATGATGTGAAGGGGGGCCAGAAGTCCTTCATCAAGGTGATCATCAGTGCCGGTATCGTCATCGGTGCCATGTATGCGGTCGGTTCCCTCTTGGTGAACGTGTTCGTGCCGCGCGAGAGCCTCACCTATGCCGGCGGCATGGTGGAGATCTTCACCGGCATGGCGCAGTATTTCGGGCTCTCCGAGGCGCTGGTGGGCCGCTTCGTCGGCGTGGTGCTGTTCATCGCCATGTTCGGTTCCATGATGATGTGGACCTCGGCGCCGGTGAAGATCCACTTCTCCGAGATCCCGCAGGGGGTTTACGGCGAGAAGACCACCCAGCTCAACGAGCACGGCGTGCCGGTGCGCGCCGCTTGGTGGCAGTTTGTCTTCGTGTTCGCGATGCTGGTGGTCAACGGCTTCGGCTCCGAGTCGGTGCAGCAGATGATGAACACCGCCATCAACCTTACCGCCGGCACCGCCATGTTGCCGCCGATCTTCATCATGGTGGCCTACTTCGTGTTCCGCTGGAAACATGACGACACCCCGCGCGAGTTCCGCATGGGGTCGCGCAAGTTTGGGATGGGCGTGGTGTCGGTGCTGATCGCCATCTTCGTGGTGAGCATGAGCGCCTCCGCCTTCCCGAGCGGGGTGGATCTGGTGCGCGCCTTCTTCATCAACGTCTTTATGACCGCGGTCTTCTCGGCGCTGGCCTACTGGTGGATCTCCCGCTTCGAGAAGCGCCAAGCCCGCAAGCAGGCCACCGGCACAGCCGGCGGCAAGCTGGCCAAGCAGAGTTGAAGCACAAGGCTGGCCGGATCCGGTGGCCAGCCGGGCTTGCTTAATTTCCGACAGATAAAGGGGCGTCGCTCAACTTTGCGCCTCCCGTTTATCGGGGTAAGCTGGAGATTCGTTTCAACAGGAGCTGTGCCACAGCTCCTGTTGTGTTTCCTGTCGTCCCCGATCACCGGCCCCGCGAGGGGACGGGATCTGCTTTCACCGGAGACCGCTCGTGCGTCTGGATCCCTTTACCTCTGTACTGATTGTGGTGGTCGCGCTGGCCTCCTTCTTCCCCTGCGAGGGGCAGGTGGCCGTCTGGTTCGGTCTGCTGACCAAGCTGGCGGTGGCGCTCTTGTTCTTCATGCATGGCGCCAAGCTGTCGCGCCAGAACCTGCTGGCGGGCCTCGGCCACTGGCGGCTGCACCTGGTGGTGATGGCCAGCACCTTCGTGCTGTTTCCGCTGCTGGGGCTCTTGCTCACGCCGCTGGTACCCCACTGGCTGAGCCCGGCCATCTACCTCGGTTTCCTCTACCTCTGTGCCCTGCCCGCCACCGTGCAGTCGGCCATCGCCTTCACCTCCATGGCCGGGGGCAATGTGTCGGCGGCGGTGTGCAGCGCCTCGGCCTCCAGCATTCTCGGCATCTTCCTCTCGCCGGTGCTGGTGGGGCTGATGATCAATGTGCAGGGGGAGGGGGTCGATACCTGGCACTCCATTCAGGCCATCATGGTGCAGCTGATGCTGCCGTTCGTGGTGGGCCACCTGTCGCGCCCGCTCATCGGTCGCTGGGTCGACAGCCATCGCCCGCTCATCGGCAAGCTGGATCAGAGCTCCATCCTGCTGGTGGTCTACGTCGCCTTCAGCGAGGCGGTGGTGCAGGGGATCTGGCACCAGGTTGGCTGGTACGATCTGGCCAGCATCGTGCTGCTGAGTTGCGTGCTGCTGGCGCTGGTGCTGGGCTGGAACGTCTGGATCAGTCGCCGCCTCGGCTTCAACAGGGCGGACGAGATCACCATCGTCTTCTGCGGCTCCAAGAAGAGTCTGGCCAACGGGGTGCCCATGGCCAACGTCATGTTCCCGGCCGCCAGCGTTGGGGTCATGGTGCTGCCGCTGATGATCTTCCACCAGATCCAGCTGATGGTGTGCGCCGTGCTGGCCCGCCGCTACCACGAGCAGGAGGCCGTGCCCCAGGTTCAGCAGGGGTAAGCGGTCCGGATAAAAAAGAGGGAGGCCATGGGCCTCCCTCTTTCGTTTGTCGCCTCGTCAGCGTTTGCGCCAGACGGTGAGCTGGGCCACCGTGTGCTGGTACTTGCGGGCGGTCTCGCGGATGACGAAGGGGACGTCCCTCGGGGGCATCTGCTCCTCGAACTCCGCTGCCAGCAGCCGTTGCAGCGCCTGATAGGTGCCGAGGGCCTCGCCGTTCTCACGCACACCGCCGAGCCAGTTGGCCTTGGGGGTGTAGTCGGTCAGCCAGGTGTAGGGGCTGGTGAGCACCAGCAGGCCGCCGCTGCGAAGGCGCGGAGCAATGTCCCGCAGGAAGCGGGCGGGTTCTCGCAGCCGGTCGATCAGATTGGAGGCGAGCACCAGGTCGTAGTCGCAGTACTTGGGCTTGAGGTTGCAGGCATCCCCCTGGCTGAAGTGGACGCGATCGGCCTGCTCACGGCCGAGCTCATGGCGGGAGAGGCGCGCCTCGCAATATTCCACCAGATCGCCTTCCACCGGCACCGCATAACGGAAGCTGTCCTGTCTTGCCAGGGTCAGGGCCACGTCGATGAAGCGGGCCGAGTAGTCGACCCCGTCCACGTGGGCGAAGCGGCGAGCCAGTTCGAAGCTGGCGCGGCCGGTGGCGCAGCCGATGTCGAGCGCCCGCTCATGGCGGCCGCAGAGCTCGCTGGCAAGACCGGCCAGAGCCTCGGCGTAGTTGGCGACCCCGAAGTGGGTCGGTCCGTACTGGAAGTCGAGATACTGAGCGACGAGCGTGTCGGTTTCATAGGGGTTCACGATGACGGGCTCCTGATGGCGGGATACCAGGTAGCGGAAGCCCGCGTGCTGGAAGAAGTGGCGACGGAAGGCGTAGCGGGAGGACTTGAGTGCCTCGTTGCCGGTGCTGATCCAGCTCCCTCCCTTGATGAGGGTGTGCTTGCCGTCGAAGGTGGGGGTGGAGAAGTCGTCGTAGAGGGGATGCACCTTGAACCCCTCGAAGCCGTCGATGGCGGTGCTGGTCCACTGCCAGACGTTGCCCACCAGATCGAAGAAGCTGCCCTGCGGGCAGGCATCCACCGGACAGGACGACGCGAAGCGGGCCAGGTTGATGTTGCCGGGCGCCTCGATCCAGTCCGGCTGATCGCCGGTCAGCTGTTCGCGCAGCAGCATCCACTCCGCCTCGCTCGGTAGCTGGACGGGCAGGCCGGTCTGGGCCGCCTGCCAGCGACAGAAGGCGGCGGCCTCCAGCTGGTTCACCTCCGCCGGCCAGTCCCAGGGCATAGGGACCTGCTCGGTCATCAGCCGCAGTTGCAGTTGCTCGGGTTCGAGGGGGTCACCGACCCAGAAGGTGGGCATGTGGGCCCTGGCATACTGGCGCCAGCCCCAGCCTTCGTCATCCCACCAGGCGCGGGTCTGGTAGCCACCCGCCTGCACGAAATCGAAAAATTCTGCGTTGCTCACCAGCATGCGACTGGCCTGGAAGGGGGCCAGTTCGATATGGCGCTCGCCGTATTCGTTGTCCCAGCCGTAGGTGGCGTCTTGTTTGCCGAGCCGCACCCGGCCACCGGCCACCGGCAGCAGGGTGTTGGCGGGCACCTCGTCACGGCGATGGCGCGCCTCGGAGCAGACCGGCCACTGGGGCTGGCTGCGCACCCAGGCCAGCGGCAGCTGGCGGATCAGCACGCTGGAGGTCTCGAGGTGGATGCGCTCGTGCTCTATCCCCATCAGGATGACCCAGGCCGGACTCTGCCAGTCGATGGGCAGGGTCAGCGGCATCCGCTCGATGAAATCACACACGAGCGCGCGCACCCGGCCGCGATAGTCGCGCAGCTCGCTGACGGAGGGCCAGTCGTAGTGGGTCTCGTCCAGATCGTCCCAGCTCATCTCGTCCACCCCGATGGCGACCATGGCCTCGATGCGGGCGTCGAGGCGGCCCTCGATGAGGCGGGCCGCCAGCAGCTTATTGATGAAGAAGGCGGCGGTGTGGCCATAGTAGAAGATGAGCGGGTGGCGCAGGGGGATCGCCTTGTCAAACCAGGCCCGCTCGTCGGCCAGGCAGTCGAACAGCGAGTCGTAGAGATCGAAGGTCTGGCAGAAGTAGGCGAGCAGCTCGCGGCGCTTGTGTTCGGGATCGCTGCCGGTCAGCAGCGGGGTACGGGTCGATTCCGGCAGGCCGGTGGCGGTGAAATAGAGAAGAGTGGCTTGGGTCACGCTCTGACTCCTTGTTGGCAGTGAAGACTGACAAGACAGTGGTAATGGCATTACCGCAATGGAGAGCTTTGTACGCACAAGGTACCACTATTGGCTCAACAGACCGGCGCGGCAACCAAAAACTTCCACGGCTTGTCAGCATAGCGACCCCGCGAACGGCTCGCCAATCGCTCCTCCACCTGCTCGTTTGGGGATGGTCAGATTCGCCAGATTATGGTCTGAATGGCTCTCCATTTGCTGTGATCATGTAGCGTAAAAATGAATATATTCTTGTAAATCATGCGGTTGATTAACTGGCACAGGCTTTGCGATGGATGCTGCCCAAGGGGCCACGACTGGCCAATACACAATGAGGAGAGTGGCGATGAAATGGATAATAGGCGTGGTGCTGGCGGTCGGGCTCAGCGGTTGCAGCTGGCTGGATGATACCCGGGTGAGCGGGGCGGGGGCCGTGATCGAGCAGCAGCACGGGGTGGGCCGGCAGGTGACCCGGGTGCTGGCCGGCGTGCCTGCCAGCGTTCATCTGGTGGCCGGCGAGCCGCGCGGGCTGCGCATCCGCGGGCAGGAGAACCTGCTGCCCTACCTGGTGCTGAGCGAGCGGGGCGACAAGCTGGAGATCGAGGTGAAGGACGGTTACCGGCTCGATCCGACCGAGCCGCTGGAGATCACCATCACCCTGCCCGCGCTCCATGAGCTGGCGCTGGCAGGGGTTGCCAACGGCGAGCTGCGCGGCTTCAAGGGGGAGACGCTGGTGCTGTCGGTGGCCGGGGTCGGTGACATCGTCGCCGACGGGCTCGAGCTGGATCGGCTGGAGGGCAACATCGCGGGCGCCGGCAGCCTGGATCTGGGAAGCAGCACGGCCAGGGCGGTCGAGCTCAACATCGCCGGCTCGGGGGATGTGCTGGGGGCCGAGCTGCAGGGGCGCGAGGTGGAGGTCAATATCGCCGGCAGCGGCGACGTGGAGGTCAGGGCTCAGGAGCGGCTCAAGGTCGGCATCGCCGGCTCGGGCTCGGTCAGCTACTGGGGCGATCCCGTGCTGCAGAGCGAGATCGCCGGCTCCGGCGAGGTGAGCCGGCAGGGCAGCTGACTGGTTTTGTCTACCGACCAGAAAAAAACAGGCCCGTCACGGGCCTGTTTTGATCAGAGGTGGCGGGCGTGAAAGCGCAGGTGCGCCTCGATGAAGCTCGCCACGAAGTAGTAGCTGTGGTCGTACCCGGCGTGGCGGTTGAGCTCCAGCGGCCACTCCTTGCCGGCGGCCGCATCGGCCAGGGCGTCGATGTGCAGCTGTTCGGCCAGGAAGGGATCGTCCAGCCCCACATCCACCAGGGTCGGCAGCGGTGTCACCGGGTGGTGGCGCAGCAGCTGGCAGGCGTCCCACTCCTGCCACAGCAAGGGGTTGTTGCCGAGGTAGGCGCCGAGCGCCTTCTGGCCCCAGGGGCAGCGGCTCGGGTGGCTGATGGGGCTGAAGGCCGACACCGAGCGGTAGCGGCCTGGCTCGCGCAGGGCGGCGATGAGCGCCCCGTGGCCACCCATGGAGTGGCCGCTGATGGCACGCTTCGTCGAGACCGGGAAGTGGGTCTCGATGAGCTCGGGCAGCTCGCGGGTGACATAGTCGTACATCTGGTAGTGATCGCGCCAGGGATGCTGGGTGGCGTTGACGTAGAAGCCGGCGCCCATGCCGAGATCGTAACCGGGGTCGTCCGCCACGTCTTCACCGCGCGGGCTGGTGTCCGGCGCCACCAGGGCGATGCCGAGTTCGGCGGCGATGCGCTGGGCGCCCGCCTTCTGCATGAAGTTTTCATCGGTGCAGGTGAGGCCGGAGAGCCAGTAGAGCACGGGTACCTTCTGGCCGGTGAGGGCCTGGGGCGGCAGATAGATGGCGAAGCGCATCTCGCAACCCAGCACCTCGGAGGCGTGGCTGTAGCGCTTGTGCCAGCCGCCGAAGCTCTTGTTGCTGCTGATTATGTCCAGATTCATCGGGGGAACTCCTGCACCCCGCCCACGATGGCGGGCGGGGTGATCATGCTCAGTAGTGGATGACGCTGCGGATGCTCTTGCCTTCGTGCATCAGATCGAACGCCTCGTTGATCTGCTCAAGCCCCATGGTGTGGGTGATGAAGTCGTCCAGCTTGAACTCGCCCTGCATGTAGCGCTGTACGTAGCTCGGCAGCTCGCTGCGACCGCGCACGCCGCCGAAGGCGCTGCCGCGCCAGACCCGGCCGGTGACCAGCTGGAACGGACGGGTGCTGATCTCCTGGCCGGCGCCGGCCACGCCGATGATGACCGACTCGCCCCAGCCTTTGTGGCAGCACTCCAGCGCCGCGCGCATCACCTTGACGTTGCCGATGCACTCGAACGAGAAGTCGACGCCGCCGTCGGTGAGCTCGACGATCACCTCCTGGATGGGCTTGTCATAGTCGTTCGGGTTGATGCAGTCGGTGGCGCCCAGCTTGCGGGCCAGTTCGAACTTGCTCTCGTTGATGTCGATGGCGATGATGCGGCCGGCCTTGGCCAGGCGAGCGCCGATCACCGCGGAGAGGCCGATGCCGCCCAGCCCGAAGATGGCGACGCTCTCACCCTCTTTCACCTTGGCGGTGTTCATCACGGCGCCGATGCCGGTGGTGACGCCGCAGCCGAGCAGACAGACCTCTTCCAGCGGGGCGGCCGGGTCCACCTTGGCGATGGAGATCTCGGGCAGTACCGTGTATTCGCTGAAGGTGGAGGTGCCCATGTAGTGATAGATGGGCTGGCCATCCTTGGAGAAGCGGGTGGTACCGTCCGGCATCAGCCCCTTGCCCTGGGTGGCGCGGATCTTCTGGCACAGGTTGGTCTTGCCGGATTTGCAGAACTTGCACTCGCCGCACTCGGGGGTGTAGAGCGGGATCACGTGATCGCCCACCTTGACGCTGGTGACGCCCTCGCCGACGGATTCGACGATACCGCCCCCCTCGTGACCGAGGATGCAGGGGAAGACCCCTTCCGGATCTTCACCGGAGAGGGTGAAGGCATCGGTGTGGCAGACGCCGGTGGCGACGATGCGTACCCGCACTTCGCCCGCCTGGGGCGGCATGACCTCGACTTCTTCGATGGAGAGGGGCTGGCCCGGGCCCCAGGCGATGGCGGCCTTACACTTGATGCTTTGAACCTGTGCCATGACGGATGTCCTTATTGTTGAGCAGGGTGAGGAGAATGGGTTCGGACATCCAGTGTAGTTTCCCGCTTATTTGGTGATAATAAGGCGAAATCTGAAATCACTTTTACAGACAGGTAATAATGTTCGGCTGGGAAGGGATCTGTGAATTTGTCAGCGTGGCGGAGCAGGGGGGGTTTACCCCGGCGGCGCGCAAGCTGGGGGTGTCGGTGGCGCAAGTCAGCCGCCAGGTGGCACAGCTGGAGGATCGGCTGCAGGCCAAGCTGCTGCTGCGCACCACCCGCCAGGTGCGGCTCACCGAGCTCGGCGAGATTTACTATCGCCACTGTCGCCAGTTGCTGGACAACCTCTACGAGGCGGAGCTGGCGGTGGGGCGCCATCAGGCGGTGCCGCAGGGCACCCTGCGCATCACGGCCCCGGTCTCCTACGGCGAGAGCCGCATCGCCCCGCTGGTGAACGACTTCATGGTGCGCTTTCCCCAGCTGGAGGTGACCCTCAACCTCACCAACCAGCTGCTGGATCTGGTGCACGAAGGCTACGATCTGGCGCTGCGGCTCGGCCACCTCAAGGACTCCAGCCTGGTGGCGCGCAAGCTGGCGCAGCGGGTGCCCTATGTGTGCGCCTCACCGGCCTACACCGCCCGCCACGGCATGCCCAACAGCCTATCCGAGCTCACCCGTCACACCTGCCTGGTGGGCAACAGCGACGAGTGGCACTTCACCCTGGATGGCCGTCCCCACAGCGTGCGGGTGCACGGACTGCTGCAGTGCAACAGCGGCCATGCCCTGCTGGATGCGGCGCTCAAGGGGATCGGCATCATCCAGCTGCCGGACTATTACGTGAGCGACCACCTGGCCCAAGGCGAGCTTATCGAGCTGCTGCCGGAGCTGCGGGCGCCGGCGGAGGGGATCTGGGCCCTCTATCCCCACAACCGCCATCTCTCTCCCAAGGTGCGGCTGCTGGTGGACTATCTGGCGGAGCGGCTGAGCGATCCCCATCAGCCTGCGCTGGTGCGCCCCGTCGGCTGAGCTCAGCTCAATAAAAAAGGCCCGCATGTGCGGGCCTTTTGCATGGCATGAAGGACGGGGCTATTCCCGTTCCTTGACGTAGGGGGTGCCGAGCGCCTTGGGTGCCACCGCCTTGCCGATGAAGCCGGCCAGCAGGAACACGGTCAGGATGTAGGGCAACGCCTCGATGGCCTGCACCGGGATCGGGAAACCGCCGATGCTGACCCCTTGCAGCCGGATGGCGACCGCATCGAGGAAGCCGAACAGCAGGCAGGCCGCCATGGCATTCCAGGGGCGCCACTTGCCGAACACCAGCGCCGCCAGCGCCATGAAGCCCTTGCCCGCGCTCATGTTGGGGATGAACTGGGCGGTCTGGGCCACCGCCAGGTAGGTGCCGCCGATGCCGGCCAGCAGGCCGCCGATGATGAGCGCGGTGTAGCGCATGCGCACCACCGAGATACCGGCAGTGTCGACCGCTGCCGGCGCCTCGCCCACCGCCCGTAGGCGCAGACCGAAGCGGGTACGGAACAGCACCCACCAGGCCAGCGGTACGGCGGCGAACGCCACGTACTCCAGCAGGGAGTGGCCGCTCAGCAGCTCGCTGTAGAGCTGGCCGATGACCGGCACGTCATACAGCTCCTTGGCATAGGGCAGGTCGATGGGGGCGAAGCGGGCCGCGCCGGACAGCGCCGGGGTCTGACCGCCCTGATCGAACCAGTAACGGCCCAGGGTGACGGTCAGGCCGGCCGCCAGGATGTTGATGGCCATGCCGCTCACCACCTGATCACCACGGTGGGTGATGGTGGCAAAGCCGTGCATCAGGGCGAACAGGATGGAGACACCCACCCCGGCACCCAGCCCAATCCAGGCAGAGCCGGAGACGGCTGCCGCCGCCGCACTGGCGAACGCCGCCGCCAGCAGCTTGCCCTCGAGGGCGATGTTGACTACCCCGGAGCGCTCGCAGAACATGCCGGCCATGGCCGCCAGGATCAGCGGCGGCGCGGTGCGGATGGTGGCATCCAGCATCAGGATCAGAATTTCAAACATGGTGATACCCCTTCACTGTCAGGCTCGGCGACATCAGGATCTTGATTTCACTCATGATCAGGCCCCCTTGACTTGCGCAGAGCGGTTGGCAAACGCCAGATAGAGCTGCTCGATGCGCGGACGCATCATGTGCTCAAGGGCGCCACAGAACAGGATCACCAGACCCTGCAACACCACCACTATGTTGCGGTCCACCCCGAACTCGAAGCTCAGCTCAGCGCCGCCCTGATAGAGGAAGCCGAACAGCAGGCTGGCGATGATGACGCCGACCGGGTGGTTGCGCCCCATCAGCGCCACCGCGATGCCGGTGAAGCCGAAACCTTCCACGAAGTTGAGCTTGATCTGGTGCAGTTCACCCTGCAGCACGTTGAGGGCGAAGAAGCCCGACAGCATGCCGGAGATCACCATGGCCAGGATCACCACCTTGGGATAGGAGATACCGGCATAGGCGGACGCACTCTGGCTGGCGCCGACCGAGCGGATCTCGTAGCCCCAGCGGGTATGCCAGATGAAGACCCACACCAGGGCCGCGCAGAGCAGTGCCCAGAAGAAGCTGATGTTGAGCGGGCTGTTCGATATCTCCATGCCGAATGCCCCCGCCAGTTCGCTCATCTTCGGCAGCCAGCTCGCCTCGGCAAACACCTTGCTCTCGGTGGCCATGGAGCCCGCCGGCTTGAACACCTCGACCAGCAGGTAGGCCATCAGGGAGGCGGCGATGAAGTTGAACATGATGGTGGTGATGACGATGTGGCTGCCGCGCTTGGCTTGCAGCCAGGCCGGGATGAAGGCCCAGGCCGCGCCGAACAGGCCGCCGGCGATGATGGCCAGCGGCAGCAACAGGGCGAACGGCAGGGAATCACCCAGCAGCAGACAGACCAGACCGACGCCGAGGCCGCCGATATAGGCCTGCCCCTCGCCACCGATGTTGAACAGGCCGGCGTGGAAGGCCACCGCCACCGACAGACCGGTAAAGATGAAGCCGGTCGCGTAGTAGAGGGTGAAACCGACCCCTTCACCGGTGCCGAAGGCGCCGTACCACATGATCTCGGCGGCATCGACCGGGTTGATGTCGAGGTAATAGAACAGGATGGCCGACACCAGGAAGGCCAGCAGGATGTTGACCGCGGGCAGTACGCCCACGGAGATCCAGGCAGGGATACGTGCTTGGCTCATGGGCGAGCCTCCTTGGCAATCTGGTCGGAGACGGGGGGGTTGACCATCAGCAGGCCGAATCCGTTACAAGTGGCTGTGACCTTCATGATGTGGCTCCTTGTGATTGGCTGGCCGCCACGTCGTCAGGAACTATGTTCGCCATCATCAGACCGATGGTGCGTTCATCCGCCTTGGCGGCATCCAGCTCACCGACGATGCGACCGTCGGCGATGACCAGGATGCGGTCTGAGAGGCTCATGATCTCGTCCAGTTCCACCGATACCAGCAGCACGGCTTTGCCCTTGTCGCGCATGGCAATGATCTGCTGGTGGATGTACTCGATGGCGCCGATGTCGACCCCGCGGGTCGGCTGGCCGATCAGCAGTACGTCCGGGTCCTGCTCCACTTCCCGGGCGATCACCAGCTTCTGCTGGTTGCCGCCGGAGAAGTTGGCGGTCTTGTGCTCGGGATGGGGCGGGCGCACGTCCCACTTGTCCATCTTGGCCTGGCAATCCTGCAGGATCGCCTCCTTGTTTTGCAGCCAACCCTTGTTGTATTGCGGACGGCGGTGATAGCCGAGGATGAAGGCCTCTTTCGCCTCGAAGCGGTTGATGAGACCCATCTTGTGTCTGTCTTCCGGCACGTGGCCGAGACCGAAGTTGCGTACCCGCTCCGGGTCGGCCGGGTGGCTCACGCTCACTTCGTGGGCCTGCCCGCCACCGGTGATGGTGAAGCTGCCCTTGCTCGGCTTGAGGATGCCGCCGAGCAGGCTGAGCAGCTCGGACTGGCCGTTGCCGGAGACACCCGCGATGCCGACCACTTCACCGGCCCGCACCTCGAAGCTGACGGATTTGACCCGCTCCACCCTGGCGTCGTCCACATAGCTGAGGCCATCGACCTTGAGCTTGGCGTCGCCCGGCTGGGTCGGCCCCTTGTCGACCTTGAGGCGCACCTTGCGGCCCACCATCAGTTCGGCCAGCTGCTCCTTGTCGGTATCCTTGGTGGCGACGTGGGCCACCATTTCACCACGGCGCATGATGGAGACCTGATCGGTGATGGCCAGGATCTCGCGCAGCTTGTGGGTGATGAGGATGATGGTGGCACCCTGATCGCGCAGCTTCTTGAGCACCTCGAACAGGTGATCCGCCTCTTGCGGGGTCAGTACCCCGGTCGGCTCGTCCAGGATCAGGATGCGGGCGCCGCGATAGAGCGCCTTGAGGATCTCGACCCGCTGTTGCAGGCCTACCGGCAGATCCTCGACCTTCTCGTGCAGCGGCACTTCGAGACCATAGTCCCGTGCCAGCTCGCCCAGCAGTTTTTCGGCCGCCGCCAGGCTCTTGCCCAGGTGCCAGCCGTTTTCCGCGCCGAGAATGACGTTTTCCAAAACCGTGAAGTTGTTCACCAGCATGAAGTGCTGGTGCACCATGCCCACGCCTGCGGCAATCGCATCTTGTGAGCCATGGGGTTTGAACGGGTTGCCGTCGATGAACATCTCGCCTTTGTCGGCGTGGTAGAAACCGTAGATGATGCTCATCAGGGTCGACTTGCCGGCGCCATTTTCGCCGACGATACCGTGAATGCTGCCTTTACGAACCTTAAGGTCGATCTGCTTGTTGGCGTACACTTCGCCAAACCGCTTATCGATACCCCTTAATTCGATGGCATAGCGATCTGTCTGGTCCATGATGCAGTCCTTGCGGGTCATGAAAAGAGACTAAAAACCGGCCCGTGCGGGCCGGTCGTTGGGTTGAGAGTAGTAGCGGTTACTCAGTATTTGCAGGTGCTGTCGCTCATGTAGTCGTGCACCTTGACCTTGCCGGAGATGATTTCGGCCTTGATGGCGTCCACCTTGGCTTTCATCTCGGGGGTGATCAGCTTCTCGTTGTCTTTGTCGAGCGCCCAATCCACACCACCCTCGGCCAGACCCAGGTTCTTGATACCCGGTTTCCAGGTGCCCTTGGCGGCGTCATCCCAGGTCTGGTAGGCGGCCAGGCCAACCGACTTGACCATGGAGGTCAGCATGGTGCCCGGTTGCAGGTGGTTCTGGTTGGAATCCACGCCGATGGCCAGCTTGCCTTCGTCCTTGGCGGCCTGGTAAACACCGATGCCGGTACCGCCGGCGGCGGCATAGACCACGTCGGCGCCCTTGGCGAACTGGGACTTGGCGAGTTCCGCACCCTTGGCCGGGTCAGCAAACGCCGCCGGGGTGGAGCCGGTCATGTTCTGGAACACTTCGATCTTCGGATTGACGTACTTGGCACCCTGCTCGTAGCCGCACTCGAACTTGCGGATCAGCGGGATGTCCATGCCGCCCACGAAGCCGACCTTGCCGGTCTTGGAAGCGATGGCAGCCAGCGCGCCCACCAGGAAGGAACCTTCATGCTCCTTGAAGATGACGGACTGGACGTTCGGCTTGTCGACCACCATGTCGATGATGGTGAACTGGGTTTTCGGGAACTCGGTCGCTACTTTCTCTACCGCGGAACCCATGTTGAAGCCGACGGCAACGATCGGGCCGTTGCCACGGCTGGCCAGACGACGCAGACCCTGCTCACGCTGGGCTTCGTTCTGGGGTTCGAACTCCTTGACCTTGACGCCTTTGTCCTTGTTGTAGACTTCGACGCCATTGCGGAACACGGCTTCGTTGAACGATTTGTCGAATTTGCCTGCGGTGTCGTAGATGACGGCGGGCTGGGAGGCTGCCTGGGCAGAAAGGGCAGCGAGAGTGAGGGCGGCAACGGTGGCCAGCTTGAGCACTTTAGTCACGATCGTATCCTTGATTGTTATGTGAGGGTCCACAACCTGCCGGGGCAGGCCATAAAGCACGCTGGCTAACTGTAAGTGAGCCACGGTGTGGGTCAAGGAGATCATAAAGGAAAAACGTTTGCGTTAACGGTTTGAAATATAAGCAAATCGCTTTATAAGTGGTTGTTTTGATGCCTGTTTTCAGATTTAAATTCTGTGAATAATTGGCTCCAAATGACATTTCTGTTTGTATTCATAAGGTTATAAGCAAGCGTTTTCACATGATGACCAATATTAAGGCTTCTATTGGAGCCCTTTAATGGTTTGGTATCAGTATCTTTCGTTATTAGCGCTAGTTGGAGAGTGCCCCAGATAGTGAATTTGACGGCGAGAGTGAACGAGCTCATATAGCTGCACATTGCCGCTTTTCATATGAGTACTCTTGTGTATTATGCGACTCGACTGCGCCTCCTGGATGGGGGCGTGTTTTTTCACTTATTCGAGCGATAAAAAATGAAAAAAAATGTGCTGAGTGCAGCAGTGGCTTGCGTATTGTCAGGTGTCATGTTGACCGCTTGTGGAGGTGGCGGCGACGAAGGTGGCAACGGTGGCAACAGCGGTGGTGGCACCGACACCGGCAGCAAGCCCCTGCACACAGCGATTTTCCTCGATGCCGCCGTTGCTGGCCTCAACTACCGGTGCGCCAATTACAGCAGCATCACCAACGCCAATGGTGAGTTTCTGTTCAATGATGGCGACAGCTGTTCCTTCACTCTGGGCAACCAACTGTTGGGTTCGGTGACGCTCAAGGCTGGTAGCTCTTTGGTCACTCCCTATACCTTGGCGGGTGATGACAAGAACAAGGCGATCCGCATCGCAGCCCTGTTGCAAACTCTCGACAGTGATAACAACCCGGAAAATGGCATTACCCTCGACACGGCACTGGTCGCACAACTGGGGATCATCGAATTAGGTAGCGATGACGCCTTTAACACCTCACTGGTCGAGGCCCTGAAAACGGCAGGCCTGACCAAGGATGTCGTCTCCCTGGCCGCAGCGAAAGACCATCTCTCTGCCACTCTGGCGGGTGTCAATGGCCGCTCTGTCGCGGTCGACAAGGTGCTCTCTGATCTGCAGGCACTGACTGACCTCAAGAATCTGGATGTTGAGAGCAAGCTCAAGGACTACAAAGGCACCCTGCAGGCTGAAACCACAGAGAGTGGCAAGGTAGATCGCCAGATAGTGCTGGCAATGCTATCCATGCTCGAGGTGACCAACAACCCCGTTGTTGCCGAGCGGCTGGGCTTCGTATCTTCTTCCGTGGGCAGTGGTTACAGTTCCAATCTGGCCAAGGTTATCGACGTGATCATCCACACCCCCGGTACCGCTTCAGTAGCGCTCAAAGGTGGCAAGGGTTACACCCATGATGTTGCCCAGCTGATGGGCGCCTATGCCGACAGCATGGAAAAAGTCGCTGCTACTTTGGCCGACATCCAGGATCCGGATTACAGCGCTACCTATGGTGATGACGAGTCTGTCACTCTCAACTTCGACGGCGCCAAGGCCCTGCGGGCCTCGGCGATGGCGATGGCATCGGCACTCAATATTGCTGCCTCCTACCAGTACGGTCCGGACAACGCCTATGCCACCCAGGAAGAAGAGGTGACCTTGCCACGTATGCACATCAAACAGTCCTGGGGCATGCAGTTAAGCACCACTTATGAAGAGAGTGCCAGCACCTTCAAGGCTCAGTTCAGTCAGCTGGATATCGAGCCGGACACCCTGGTGAATCATGCCGACTTCTTCCGTTTGACTGATGATGCCAAGGTGCGTTTGGGCAAGGCCAAGGCGCAGTTAAAGGATGCCGTGAGCCTCGCACTGACTGTCGATCAGGGCAAGCTGGATGAGTCGCTGACCCAGGAGGAGATCGAGGCCAATACTGCTACCCTGAAGCAGCTGGCTGACCATTTCTCGGGCAAGGTGGCCACTATCCAGTGGGAAAATACCGAGACCAAATACGTCAACACTGACATGGGTTGGGAGCCGCAGAACGTCGGAGTGAAGTACAACATCAATGTGCTGCCGTTCTTCGATGAGATGCTGGATCGCAGTGATGTAGCCATCAAGGTGGCGGGCGCCTGTGCTGGTTCTGTGGGCGAGCGGGATGCCGAGTTGTCCAAGGCAATGGGGATGCCCATGTGTCTCATTTCGAGCAACGAGTTCAAGACGCTTGCCGAGAACGATCGTGGTGCATTGGAGTACATTGGTTGGATGCAGGAAGATCAAGACAGCTACACCACTATCTACGCCAAGGGGGTGAGCTATGACTGGTCAACTCAGATGACGCCGCTGGCCGGTTCGACCTTCGACAAGATCTTTGTCTCTTGTACCGATCTGGATGGCAACAAGGTCAGCTGTGCTGATCAGCTGTAAACAATGCAGAGCGCTCCTGTTGGGAGCGCTCTTTTTGCTGATGCCGGCGGCGCAAGCTGCCGGCATGTTGGCACGCTACAACGACTATCGGGAGCGTGTCTTCGATAGTCAGGGCCAGTTGCAATATCAATTGAACACCCGTGAATACTTGCAGCGGATGCCCAGCGGGCGTCCGTCATTGTCCAGTCTCTTTGCGTTGCGCGAAATACAACGGGAGTCACTGGAGTTGAAACAAGGCACCTTGATGGTGGATGCCGTCATAGTGCACTTCCAGCATGGGTATTATCAGGACGGCATGCTGATAATGGGGAACACTGAAGTGACCCTGCCTGAAGGCCGTTTGCACGCTGCCTCCCTTCGTTTTGACCCTGTCCATCAGGTGCTGGATGCACCACGCGCCATGTTATTGAGCTTTTCTGGTGATGTGTTGGGCCAATATCGGAACTATCACCGCCCCCTTCGTTGATCCTGCTGGTTGGTCTCCGGCCGCTCAGGCCGTATAATCCCCGCCTGTATAAATAAACAGGAGTGGTGATGGACGTTTCAACCCTGCTCGACGGGCTCAATGACAAGCAAAGAGACGCGGTGGCGGCCCCCCGTTGCAACCTACTGGTGCTGGCCGGTGCCGGTTCGGGCAAGACCCGGGTGCTGGTGCACCGTATCGCCTGGCTGATGCAGGTAGAACGCTGTTCACCCTTCTCCATCATCGCGGTGACCTTTACCAACAAGGCGGCGGCCGAGATGCGTGGCCGGGTCGAGAAGGTGATCGGTGACGGCGTGCGCGGCATGTGGATCGGCACCTTCCACGGCATCGCCCACCGATTGCTGCGGGCCCACCATCTGGATGCGGGGCTGCCGCAGGATTTCCAGATCCTCGACTCCGACGACCAGTACCGGCTGATCCGCCGGGTGCTCAAGGCGCTCAACCTCGACGAGAAGCACTGGGCCCCGCGCGCCGTGATGGGCTACATCAACGGCAAGAAGGACGAGGGGCTGCGCCCTGGCGACATCGACCTCTATGGCGATCCCGTCACCCGCACCTATCAGCAGATCTACAAGACCTATCAGGAGACCTGCGATCGCTCCGGGCTGGTGGATTTTGCCGAGCTGCTGCTGCGCGCCCACGAGCTGTGGCTCAACAAGCCCCACATCCTCGAGCACTACCGCGATCGCTTCCAGAACATCCTGGTGGACGAGTTCCAGGATACCAACGGCATCCAGTACGCCTGGCTGCGGATGCTGGCAGGAGATTCCGGCAAGGTGATGATCGTCGGCGACGATGACCAGTCCATCTACGGCTGGCGCGGCGCCAAGATCGAGAACATCCAGCGCTTTCTGACCGACTATCAGGGCGCCGAGACCATCCGCCTCGAGCAGAACTACCGCTCCACCGCCAACATCCTGAAAGCCGCCAACTGCGTCATCGCCAACAACGCCGAGCGCCTTGGCAAGGAGCTGTGGACCGAGGGCGCCGAGGGCGAGCCGATTTCGCTCTACGCCGCTTTCAACGAGGTGGACGAGGCACGCTTCGTGGTTGGCCGCCTCAAGGACTGGAAAGAGAAAGGTGGCTTGCTCGCCGACTGCGCCATCCTCTATCGCTCCAACGCCCAGTCGCGGGTGCTGGAAGAGGCGCTGATGCAGGACGCCATGCCCTACCGCATCTATGGCGGCCTGCGCTTCTTCGAGCGCCAGGAAATCAAGGACGCCATGGCGTACCTGCGCCTTATCAACAACCGTGGCGACGACGCCAGCTTCGAGCGGGTGGTCAATACCCCGACCCGCGGCATCGGCGATCGCACCCTGGAGATACTGCGCAACAACGCCCGCGATCAGGGCCAGAACCTGTGGCAGTCCGCCAAGACCCTGCTCAATGACAAGGTGCTGACCGGTCGTGCCGGCAACGCGGTGCGCGGTTTTGTCGATCTGATCGACGCGCTGGAGGAGCAGGTCTCCCTGCTGCCGCTGCATCAGCAGGCGGATATCGCCATCCAGCACTCCGGCCTCAAGGCGATGTATCTGGCGGAAAAGGGCGAGAAATCCCAGGCGCGGGTAGAGAACCTGGACGAACTGGTCACCGCCTGCCGCCAGTACCAGCGCCCGGACGAGCTGGAAGACATGAGTGATCTCTCCGCCTTCCTCGCCCACGCGGCGCTGGAGTCCGGTGAGAATCAGGCGGACGAATATGCCGACGCGGTGCAGTTGATGACCCTGCACAGCGCCAAGGGCTTGGAGTTCCCGCTGGTGCTGCTGGTCGGGGTGGAAGAAGGCATGTTCCCCAGCCAGCAATCCACCGAGGAGTCGGGCCGACTGGAAGAGGAAAGGCGTCTCTGTTACGTGGGCATGACCCGCGCCATGGAGAAGCTCTACATCTGTTACGCAGAGAGCCGCCGCATCTACGGCCGCGAGATGTTCCACAAGCCGAGCCGCTTTATCCGCGAGATGCCCGCCGAATGTCTGGAAGAGATCCGGCTGCGCACCCAGGTGAGCCGCCCCACCCAGTACGGCCGCTTTAGCCAGAACGAGGTGCAGCAGAGCTTCGATGCCAGCGGCATCAAACTCGGCCAGCGGGTGCTCCATCCGAAATTCGGGGAAGGAATCGTGCTCAACTTCGAAGGGGTCGGCCAGCAGAGCCGGGTGCAGATCCAGTTCGACGACGTCGGCGCCAAGTGGCTGGTGACTGCCTATGCCAGATTGGAAGCGCTCTGATTTTTCCTGCCTTTTGAAATAACCAACCCGGCTTAGGCCGGGTTGGTTTTTGATAATAAACTACTGCCGGTTAGAACTTTGATTCTATTTATTGTTTAGATGTACCACATGGTGAAAATCAAATATAAATTAATAATGGCCAAGGCATTGGGATATTTCTATATGATTATCACTTACTATTCTATAGACCAAACGGTGCTCGGCATCAATTCTTCTTGAAGAAAAGCCTGCTAAATTTTCTTTTAATTTTTCCGGTTTACCAATTCCTTCTGAAGGTGTTATTTTTATAGACTTGATTAACTCATAAACTCTATCCAAGTAATTACCTCCTTTTTCTAACAATCTAGGAAGCTCTTCTCCAGCCTGTTCAGAAAAAGATACTCTATAGATATACAAAGTGCTGACAATGTCACAAAAGACAAATAACTCATCAGAACTTTTAGGCTTTGTTATTAGCCTACTTAGCTCAGCATGATGATACTCATAATGTTCAGCATTCGTAAGCAATAAGACTTCAGCATCCTGTGAAGTGCCATCAGCAAAAGCCTTCTCTAATAGAATACTATTGTGTAGCCACCTTTCACTTGTGTGAAAATTGACCGAAAATGTATTCCATATATGAGCACATGCTAACCCACCATTATTTACATTACCATCTAGATAATATTCACTATCTACCGTGAGTTCAAATTTTTGCGCATGTTCATCATCTCTTATTAAGGGGCTTTCAAAGAAACTTGACTGATTGGTGAGAAGACTTCTAAGCCGCGTTTTAATATCACCATTAGGAAGCCCCCCCATAAATGCAGGTAGAGATTTTGATTCTGTAAAAAATGACAAATCCTTAAAATGATGATTAACTCTTATAGAGCTAACTCCATTAGCTCTAAGCATATTTACAAGCTCAATATAGCCCTTGACTTGATATTCCCAGTTGTTATCACTTAATGGGAGTGATAATTCATTGAAGACAACAAAAGCAACCATCATCAATCACCAAAGTAACTTATCTAATTGATTATCCCACTCATCAAAGAAACCCGATGGCCAAGAGTCCACAGAACCATCATCATTAATGCTAATTTCTGTAGCAGACGAAGATAATGAGTCTACATTACGTTGAAAAAAATACACTTTAGACATTTCTTTAGAGATTATGCCTTCTTTTGTACAAACTCTAATAGAGTTTAAAATATGATCGCTATGTGTTTCCAAAATGATTTGCACACCTTTAGAGGCAACAAGACTGATCAGTCTTGCTAAATTTGCCTGTCCTTTAGGATGAAGATGGGCCTCTGGGTTTTCAATTATTAGGAGATCATTTTCTTTCGCCATCAG
This sequence comes from Aeromonas sp. QDB34, assembly GCF_027705405.1. Lineage (NCBI taxonomy): Bacteria > Pseudomonadati > Pseudomonadota > Gammaproteobacteria > Aeromonadales > Aeromonadaceae > Aeromonas > Aeromonas sp. QDB34. The sequence continues at coordinate 27,600 of NZ_JAPDBT010000015.1, forward strand.
TAGCTGTGTGATAACTGGTAATACATGTGTTACACCAAAGCCAACATTGACTGGAGTTATTGGGCGAGAGCGATTATGTCCATAAGTATAATTATATGTTAGTGCTGCTTTATTGGCTTCTGGTATTATTTTGGAAGACACATCAATGTTACTACTTATTTCAGAAAGCCATTTAGATACATTTTCAAGAAGATGATCAGTGTGACTATCAGGGTGAGCTAGTGCCTTGATCTTTATTGGAGTTGACTTGTTTTTAGCTAAATAATGCGCTGTAAATTGCCCATGTATCCCCAAGGATTCATCCTCTATATCTGAATTAGATAGTGGATAAATAATATCTGGGGACTCTCTGTTTGTACTCAAATACTTAAAGTCAGGAACGAGTCTTCGTAAGGAACCCAATTTAGATAATAATCTATTACTTGACTCTTTTGTTTTATTGTATTCTATTAACTCCACTTTCCAATGTTGGTTAGCGCAGTTTGACAGATTGACTTGACCCAGCGTATCACTCACTGATAATACAATCTCATCATCAGATGCATCTATATACAATAATCCACCATCTTGCCCCAATTTAACTAATGGGCCATTTATATCAAATCTAGGTATTTTTGCCTTACTATCCTTCATACCTTCTGAAACAAATGAAAAACGAATATTTTCATTGTTTTGTTTCAACAGAAGTAATGCCTGAATTATGGATGACTTACCAGCACTGTTAGAACCAGATAAAACATTTAAATTTGAGAGCTCAATTCTAACACTCTCAAAACTTTTAAAGTTTTTTAATGAAATGACACTTAGCCTCATTTTATATCTTCCATTTCGCCAATCAATTTTCTCATTTCTGAGAAGCGATCTGTAACAGCTCTCTTTGAGCTAGTCCCTTGAAATATAGCTTGACTTAAAATAGATAACTCGTCAGATAGCATATCCCTCAACTTCTGATTGAATATATCTTTGTTATTAATGAATTTCTCAGTGTCTTTTATTTGACTAAAGCAAACAGTTAAGACATCAAACAACGATCTATTTAAATTTCTTTTACCATCACCAATGATCGCTTTGCTAAATTTATGGTTAGGACCAAAAATAGCCTCTGAGATCCTCAACGCTCTCCTAAAATCATCGCTTAATATTTTCAATTCGGATGATACGTACTTGTTTTCATCTATTCTCTCCATCGCTCTATCTAAGAATGAAGATAATGATTTAAAATTATCATCAATTTTAAGGAGTCTAAATGCGAAAAAGCGCAAAGCAAGCTCACGGTCCAGCATTCTATCTGTGCGAATATTAACAACCCGTTTGAAATCTATAGACTCACATTCATCCTTCAGGAATTTAACTGCTATTCCTTTTTGGTTCAGTGCCTGCCGGATCTCTTGAGAATTTAGTTTCAACCCCCCGGTATTAATTCTATTGAATATAGAATATCTTACTTCCTTAGGCGTCTGTGGCTCTATCTGATAAGTGACAATCTGAGTTTCATCAATTACTCTTTGCATTGGCCTAGGTAGATCGGCATAAGTCAGACCATTTAGTTCTCCTAAAAACTCTAAGTTAGTGAGTTTCAAGGGCCTTTTATTATCTACCGCAAAGCGCTTTATAGCAGACAAACGTTGTAATCCATCAACAACAAGCCAACGCCCTGGTTCAGACACGTCAAAATAGAAAATTGGCAAGGGCATCTTCAATAAAATAGACTCTATAAGCCTACTCATTTGAGTGTTTGTCCATAGACCACTCTTTCTCTGAAATGTAGGTTGAAGGTCAATTTCATCATAATTCAATCTAGCAATTAGAGCAGATAATGCAATTGTCTGAGTGTTAACCTTAATATCCTTGGTAGAAAATGGAGATGCCAAACTAACATTTTCAAGTTGCTCCTCTATTTCCAACTCGTCCGAGTCTTCAAACAGATCATCGAATTCTTGAGCCTCGTGGTTCATAAATACCCCACTGTTAAATTAAAAATAAAGCCACAACGATGCATAGCATGGAATGCTCATAACACATAAAAATCACAGCTAATCATTGCTATTTCTCTGTAGTGTACCTTTGTCTGGGTACATAGATCTAGTTGGTGTTGATTCTCTGAGAGGTAACCCTTATAAAAATTTTGAGATAAAAACCTAGGACATACACTTTTCTGCTTCGATCCTTCGCAAAGGAAAAAACCTTGAAAGGTTCACTCCAATCCCTTCTACGGCCAATCGGCCACCCGCGTGACATGACCATGCTTGAGCGGGTTGATATGGACGTAATCCATATGGCGGCGGTAATCCTGCTCATCCCGGATCAGATGTTCCCAATAATGGCGCTGCCAGATGCCCCGCTCCCCGTGGTGTAACCGGGTCTGGCTGCGCCGCTCTTTCACCGGCAAGGCGCGGGAGAAATGGCTTTTAATGAGCCGCCAACGCAGGGGGAAGTCTGTGTCCCCCTCCGGCAAAGAGAGAATGCAGTGGAGATGGTCGGGCAACACCACCCATGCGTGGATGGCGAAGAGGTGAGCCTGTTGCACCTTGGCAACGCTGTGGTGCAGCAAGTCGATCTGCTCCACCAGCAACCGGTTGTTGCGCCGCTCCAGCAGGTTGACGGTAAAGAACCAGGTTCCTCCGGGCCACCATGCCCGCCGCCAGTTGGCCATACCTTTCCTCTCGTCTCGGCCGAAAAGCCAAGCATAGCCTTGCCGTCTATATACCTAGTCACGCGAACGTCCGATTACGCTTCGCTAATCGAACCTACATGCAGGCGGGTTCCAACAGGTATCCACCTATCGGGCTCACCTCAACTGAAACACCTTGATGAGAAATTCGATAAAGAGCCGCACGTTGGGGGACTGCTCCTTGTGGAAGGGGTAGACGGCGAACAGGGCGTGGGGGTCGGGTTGCCAGTCGGGGAGCAGTTTGACCAGGGTGCCGTCCGTCAGCTCGCTTGCCACGAACTCGTGCGGTACCAGGATCACCCCAAGCCCTTGCACCGCCGCCTGTTTCAGGGCGATGCCGTTGTTGGCGCAGAAGCTGGCAGGGCGCACGTCCACTGTCACGTTCTCCGCGTCCCGGGTAAAGCACCACTTGTCGGGGGAGGAGGAGAGGCTGTAGCGCAGGCAGTTGTGCTCTTTGAGATCCTCCGGCTGGGCGGGCTGGCCCGCCTCCTTCAGGTAATCGGGGGCGGCGCAGAGCACCCGCTGCACCTCGCACAGGGGTTTGGCGCGCAGGGTTGAGTCCTCCAGAGTGCCAGCTCCCCGGATCACCACGTCCAGCCCCTGATCCACCAGATCCATGTAGGCGTCGCTCAGAGCCACCTCGATGCCGATTTCCGGATAGCGGCGCTGAAACTCGCAGACCAGGGGGTTGAGCCGGATCAGCCCGTAGGACATGGGCATGCTGATCCTCAGCCTGCCCCTGGGGGTGAAGGAGGTGGCCATGATGGACTGGTCGGCGGCCTCCAGGCCGTCCAGCACGGTGCAAATCTGGCGGTAATAGGTCATGCCGGCTTCGGTGACGCTCAGCCGCCTTGTTGTACGGTTGATGAGGGCAATGCCGAGAAAGGCTTCCAGCTCGTTGATGTTCTTGCTGACCGCCGCCTGCGAGAGGCGCAGGTCGTCCGCCGCCGCCCTGAAGGTGCCCATTTCCACCACCCGGCGAAAGACGTTCAGCGCCGTGATCTTGTTCATCCTGCCCCCGATAATTCACCACTGGTAAACGATGGTGCCATTATGGCGCGGTGAATTCACCGTCTCCGGCTCATCGGGCGCCAGGTAACAGAGAGGCGCAACAAGGGCGGCAGGGTCTTGACCCGACCGCCCGGTGCCGCGCGGAGGCTTATTGCGCCTTGCCTGGGGCGGGGGGCAGACTGATGCCGACATCGGCCCAGGGGTTGGTGCCGAGCAGTTTGGCGTGGGGCACGTCGGCCTGGTAGCGCATGGTGAATGCTCTGGGGCCGTGGGCGAAGGCCACCAGCAGCCCCTGTTTTGCATCCATCAGCCCGGCGTGCATGCCCAGTCCGTGATAGCTGATCCGCACGGCCTTGTCCTCAAGGCCCACCTTGTCTATCTGGAAGCGGGCGATGCTGCCGTCTTTGAGGGTAAAGCCCCAGCGGAAAGGCCCGCCACTGACCACCGTCATCACCTCGTCGATGTCGGTGCCGTCTTCTGCGGAGTTGACGTGCATGCGGCCGTATTTCCCCAGCACGGAGCTGCGGGTGCGCTCGTCCAGCGCCATCAGGTCATAGACCTTGGGATAGGGGCCGACGCCGGTCTCCTCGGTGGCGACGCCGCCCCCTTGCACCGCGGGCGCGCGCCCTGCGAGCCTGGCCTGCTCCAGCAGCTCCCCCTGACTCAGGTTGAAGGCCGCAATCAGGGCGCCGAGCTCCGCTTTGGTCAGGGCGCGGCGGTGGGAGGCTGCGAGCAGCGGCCTGGCGGCCTCGGGAATATCGACGGTGACCACGTTGACACCGATGGGGTTGAGCGCTTTGTTGACCGCCTCGACCCCGCTGACGGCGGCGCGGCCATCGCTGAACTTCACCGAGACCAGGTCACCGGCGAAGGTGTTGAAAGAGAGGGCCGAAGCGATGGTGCCGGCCAGGAGAGTGACATGGGTGAGTTTCATACAAGACTCCTCGTTAAGGTTCGATGAGCAGTCTAGGGCGATGGAAAGTGCACTGAAATGGCACTCGGATGATATGAAAATTCACTGACAGTAATGAATAGCAGGGGGGGCAGAGGGGCTACCTCGGGGGATAGCATCCCCTGCCAGAGGATGTGAGCCCGGATAACACAACGGGGCCTGGATTGTGGTATGACTCGGGGCGTCACCCATCAGAACCAGTCGGAGGACACGATGATGCTGGCGTTGATCACCACGGCACACCACACCTGTTACCCCAACCCCATCGTCTTTCGGGCCGGAGAGCGGGTGCGCATCGGCCACGAGGATGACGAGTTTCCGGGCTGGGTGCGCACCTTTACCGCAGACGGTAACGAGGGGTGGGCGCCCCTGTCGCTGCTGACGCCGATCAGCGCGGAGGAGGCGCTGGCACGCCAGGACTATACCGCCCGCGAGCTGGATGTGGTGGCGGGGGAGCGGGTACGGGTGGAGCGGGAGCTGGCAGGCTGGCTCTGGGTACATAACGATCAAGGGCAATCGGGCTGGATCCCGGCCAGCGCCATCGCGTCCGTCTCTTGAGGTCGTTGATGGTGGCGGGTGAGGTGTTGTGATCACCCGCCGTAACGATATGGCGCAGCAGGCTGGCGGATTCAGAGTGAATGTTGCGCCGCGCTCTCAATCAAGAGGGGGAGTTTTTCCCTGTCGCATCAGCTGGTAAATCAGATGGCCATGTTCTTTGCGATAGATGTCACTGTGCGCGCCGCCACCACTTAGATAGGCGTTCTCACTGATGAGACTGCTCGCATCGATATAGGTGATGTTGCTGCGGGCTGAGCCGCTGACACCGAACAGGTTACCGTGATGATCGGCGAAGGCGCAGCGAATAAGGGTGTTGGTATTGGAGCAAATATCTGCATAGCTCCTGGCATCGCCGGCATAGCCTCCCCCGGGCGCCTTGCTCATGGCTTGGTCATTAATCGATGCCGTCAGCGCTACCTGCTTCACCAGAGGGCAAAATACCGTCGCTGAGGTTGATGTGGCGTTATCGGTCAGCTGGGTCAGTTTAAAGGCTCCTTGCAGGTTGATCAGGTTATCAATACCCGCAGTGGGGGGCTGGTAGTGATCCTGATAAATGGCCGGACCAAAGCAGGCAGCCACATTGGAAGCGCGGCTGCCAAAGCTATGGCCAATCAGCGAGGTCGTGAGTTGCGCTTGCTGGGCTTGAGGCAATGCGGCTTTTACTTCCGGCAGTGTCTGCTGTATCAGCACTCCCAGCCAGCTCAGGCCAAGTTCGTCGGCGTCGCCGGCCTTGGTGGGAAAGCTGGTGAGTCGATAAATCGGTTCAATCCAACTGCTGCTCCATTGGCTAGGCCAGGTGACACCGATAACCAGGGGATTGAAATCGGCAGGAGCACTGCGTTTCACATTGAGCATGATGGAGTTGAAGTTGCGAATGGCTTCTTCTTGCACCGTATTCCAGCCCATGACAATGACCACGATGTCGCTATAAGGCTTGCCTGTATTGGCCTGTGTCATCAGGCGCTGAATCATGCTCTGTTTTAACTGCTTCAGCGCATCCCAACTGTCGTCATAACCGCAGACCTCTTTATCCTGGCAACGCCGATGCGTGACGACCATCGGTAGCATATTCTGCTCGGCACAGGGTTCAACCAGCTGGGATTGTGCGGGCTCCAGTCGTTGATAAAGGTTATACAAGGCACAGGTATGGTTTTCGGCAGATTGGGGCTGGGCCTGCTCTCGCAGAATATGTGAGATATACAACAACTTGGGTTGGTTTAATAACGCGTCTGTTGATGTCTTTAAGGTCTTCTCTGAGGGGGGGCTGACCTTCACGCTTTGCGGGGTAGAGACCAGATCTCGCGGGCTTTTTTCCACGCCAATCAGATAACCATCAAAACGCAAACTCAGTTCATCCGGATAATAAAGAACAGAGTGATACAACATGGTGGTTTCACCATCCGTACTCAATTGCTTTTCTGCCGAGGCAAGCCGGCGTTGAGGAGCATTGGTACAACCCTGTAATAACAGACAGACGATCAGAAGGATTTTCCCGTACATGATTCACTCTCCTTGTTATGTGTCACCCCGATGAGGGTAGTCCGTACTGGTGAGTCGATGTAGTAGAAGGGGTTGAACCGCCCCCTGTTCATGGCGATCCCCGTGCCGATAGCGTGCATGCTCCCATGACGCGGCGTGGGGACGGATGTAGAGGAGAAATCAGAAACCCGGCCCCGACGGGGCGCGGCGGCCGGGTGAATTGTAAAGAGTAGGGTGACAGGTAACGCGGGGTATCAGCCTAGTCTAATCAACTCGATGGGGGCGTAGTGCTCCCGGGAGTTGGCCAGCAGCACGCACTTTTGATGCTCGGCCTGATAGGGGGTCAGGTTGTCGGTGTGAGCCTCTTTCAGAACGTCGACGGCGCCGGTGGCGGCGATCATCACGCGCTGACCCGCTGTGAGCGCATTGCGGTTTCGATCATAGATTTTCATGGCACTCTCCTTTTGTGGGGCCCGGCGGTATGCCCGGGCTGCGCGAATCAGCCTACGCCCCTGTCAAAGAGTGATGCATGTCACAGATCAAAAAAGAGCCAAAGAGGGACTCAGTGCGTCGGCAAGGGTGAGCGGACCTGCCGCGCGGGGTCGTCCAATCCTGTCGCTGGGAAGGCAGGTGGATTCTGCTTTTTGCGGGGGCAGGCTCGAACAAACGGGGGGATACGCTATAGTGGATGCCGCTCGTTTAACTGCCTTCAACCAACCGAGAGCGCATTATGAATCGTGATATCGTCGCCCAGTTTATCAAGATGCTGACCAACCTCGACCAGTGCCTGGCCAAGGCCGAGGCCCACGCTGCCGCCAAGAAATTCAACGTGGAGAACTTCTTCGGCGATCGGCTGATCGTCGACATGCTGCCATTCAGCAAGCAGGTGCTGATCTGCTGTGACAGCGCCCGTGCCGTGGTGGCCACCGCCAGCCTGAGCGAGCCGCCGGTACTGGGTGATGACCCCAAGACCATGGCGGATCTGCGCGCCCACCTGGCCAAGACCCTCACCTACCTGCAGAGCAAGCTGGATGCCGATTTCAGCCAGTATGCGAGCGGCCACTACTACCCCTACTGGGCCGGTGGCAAGGGGATGGACGGCTACACCTGCGTGCATGAGTACGGCATCCCCAACTTCTACTTCCACCTCACCATGACCTATGCCCTGCTGCGCAAGGCCGGGGTCGAGCTTGGCAAGGGGGATTACCTGGGCGCCATCAACCTGCAATAAGCTCATCCCGTCATTCGGGCGTTGCCCCGCATAAAAAGAGCCTGCCACTGTGGCAGGCTCTGTCGTTTTCGGGGTCACCAGCGGGCGGTTACTGCGCCGGGATTTCGGGCTCCACCAGGGCGGCCAGCTGGGCCAGCGACTCCTGCCAGCCGAGGTAGCACATCTCCACCGGGATGACCTCGGGGATCCCCTCCTGCACGATGGCGAGCTCGGTGCCGCACACCACCCCGGTCAGGATCACGGTCACGTGCATCACTCCCGGCAGGTTGGGATCGTCGAACCGGTCGGTGTAGCGGATGCGCTTGCCCGGTTCGAGCTCCAGGTATTCGCCGCCAAAGGCGTGGCTGTTGCCATTGCCAAAATGGGTGAACGCCATCCGGAAGTGGCCGCCGACCTGCGCCTCCAGCTGCTCCATCCGGCAGGTGAAGCCATAGGGTGGCAGCCACTTGGCCAGCGCATCGGCCTCGATAAAGGCCCGGTAGATCCGCATCGGCGGTGCCTTGAGCACCCGGTGCAGCCGCACTGTTCCTGTCCTCATCTCTCTGTTCCTCGTTGCCTTGGGTCCATCAAGGATAGTCGGTTGCGTCCGTTTGCCGACGACTGGCCGGCTGCGGGCCCTAGAAGGGACCCTTGCGCTCGCGCAACTGGTCGGGCAGGCCGTCGTGCTCCCCCAGCTCGCGTTCGGGCACCGCATCCCAGTGGCGGGCGCCGATGAAGCGGTTGCGCTCCGGGTGCACAGCGTAGTGGATATGGTTGTCCGCCCGATCGGTGTCGCCCACGCAGAGCAGTCGCACCGGCTGATCGGTATTGTTGATGAAGGTGTGGGCCAGCCCATCGCCGGCCTTGAAGCCGACCGAGTCACCGGGCTGCAGCCGATGCAGCACGCCGTCGAGCCAGACGTCCGGGGTGCCTTCCAGCACGTGGACGAACTCGTCCTCGGTCTCCTCGGCGTGGGGCCAGCTGGTGCGCCGGCCGGGCGGCAGCAACTCGTGGTGAATGCCGAGGCGGGCAAAGCCGTAGTGCCTGCCGAGGGCGCTGCCCAGAGAGAGCAGCTCCTCGCTGCCGGAGTAGCGGCCGGGCTCGGGTTCCTGCAGCTCGCGCCAGTGCTTGATGCTGGGGTGACGGTTCATGACGGCTCCTTGTCGAAGTGATGGGGGAAACAAGCGGCCCCGTGCTGGGGGCACGAGGCCGGTGGTGGGCGCCTTGCGCCCGGGGGGCGGCGAGCCGGACTAGCGGCCCAGGTTGTCGGCCAGTTGCTTGGCGCGGCCGGCGGCCCACTGGTCGATCATCTTCTCCATCTCGCTGGCGGTGATGGGGCTGTCCTTGTGGGTGGTGTCCGGGCTCTCGCGCGCATCCATCACCCGTACCAGCAGTTTGCCGTTCTGGGAGTCGAGCAGCTGGGCCATGCTACCCACCTTGAGCAGGTAGGGCTCCTTGCCGATCACCTCGCGGGTGACATTGATGGCGATCTTGGCGGGCAGCAGATCCCGCAGCTTGGGATCGGGCCGGGTCAGGTCGAAGTTGGTGATGGCGGCCTGCACCCGCATCACGCCGGGACCGGGGGCGGTGGCAATCTTGACGCCGTGGCTCATCAGTTCGCGCTGGAAGGTAGCGTGGTAGTAGCGGCCGATCTCGTTCTGCTCGTTGGCGGTCAGCAGATACCACTGGCCGTTCTCCTGGCGGATGAACTGCAAGGGGTCGAGCAGCACCTGATGGTACTGGCGCAGATCCACGCCGGGCTCCTTGTAGATGCGCTGGTTGGGGTTGCTTTCGCTCTGCTGGAAGGCGGTCAGCGGAATCGCCTGCAGGCTGTGGGAGACCTGATTCTTCACCGCGCAGCCACCCAGCAGAATGGCCACCATGCCCGCGATTACGGCTCTTTTCATCTTTTGCTCCTGATTGCGGCGCTTGCCCGACCCTGGCATCCGGTGCACAGGGCATTGCAAGAGAAATAACCGATTCAAAGAGCGCCCACAAGCGAAGAGTGCAGCGGCGTTCAGGCGGGATCCAGCCCGCAGGCGGCGGCCACCCAATTGCCGGGACATGACGCTAATACGATGATTTTGCTTCGGATCGGCAATCATTTGATCAAGGTTGCGGATATTGGCGCCGTTCGCTCATATAATCGCCGCCATGAAACTGATTCGGAAGGATTCGATGACCAGCCTGATGGCGGCCCTGTGCGGGCTGCTGCTCTCCTGTCTGGCCTGGGCGGCACCCACCCCCTTCGTCACCACGCCCCCTGACAGCACCACCACGGCACCCTCCGCCAGCATGGAGCCGCTGCTCTCTTGGTTTACCGGCGAGTTCTCCAGTCGCGAGCAGGCCAGCTACGACAACCGCTTCACCAGCGCCGAGCTGCGGCTGGTGGAGATCTGGCCCGGCTACAAGGGGTTTCGCTGGGTCTATGCCGAGCAGTTCCTGACCGAGCGGGCGGTGCGTCCGTTCCGCCAGCGCATCTACCGCTTCTCGCTGGTGCCCGACGGCCGCATCCTGATGGCCGAGCTGACCATGCCGCGGGCCATCGATTTCGCCGGCGCCTGGCGTCAGCCCGAGCTGCTCGACTCTCTCACGCCGCAGCAGCTCTCTTTGCGTCAGGGCTGCGAGATCTGGCTGACCCGCCAGCCGTCGGGGGAGTACGCCGGCCACAGCAAGGTGGGCAGCTGCTCCACCAATTTTGGCGGCGCCAGCACCCTGGTGCAGTACCTCTGGATCGGCCCCCACAGCGTGAGATTGCTGGATCGGGCCTACGACACCGAGGCCCATCAGCGCTGGGGCAGCCCGGGGGAGGGCTATGTCTATCTGCGCCGGGTGAAACAGCGCGGCGAGTAGGGCTGCGCCCTACAGCTGGTGGCGCTGCTCGCTCAGGTAGTCGATGAGCAGCCGCAGGCGCAGTGGCAGGGGCTCCCTGGCCGGGTAGAGCAGGTTGACCGGGCGCGGGGCGGGCTGGGCATCCGCCAGGATCTCCTGCAGGGTGCCGCGTTCTAGCTCCTCGCTCAGCAGGGCGCGCGGCTGCAGCAGGATGCCGGCATGGTTGAGGGCGGCCACCTTGAGGGCGCTGCCGTGGTTGCTGATGAAGGGGCTGTCCCACAGGTGCAGCTGTTCGAGCGGAAAGGCCTCGGCCAGGCTCGACTGGCCGAGCCAGGGGCTGAATCCCAGGCAGTGGTGGCGGGCCAGATCCGCCAGCGTGAGGGGAGTACCGTGGCGTTGCAGGTAGTGCGGGGACGCGCAGATTACCGAATCGGAACTGGCCAGTGGCCGGGCGATGTAGCCGGCGTCCTTGGGCTGGCCGACCCGGAAAATGAGATCGAAGCCGTCGCCGATGACGTCCACCAAGCGATCCGACAGGTCCAGCTCGATGCGGATCTGCGGGTAGCGCTCCATGAAGCGGCACAGCAGCGGCGTCAGCCGGTAGCTGCCGAAGGTGACGGGGGCATTGATGCGGATCCTGCCCGCCGCCTGGCCGGTGTTGGCCAGGGTGTTCTGCTCCAGCTCCCGGTAGTGTTGCAGCAGGTTCTGGCAGCCGGCGAGGTACTCCTGGCCCGCCTCGGTCAGGCTTTGGCAACGGGTGTTGCGATTGAGCAGGCGGGAGCCGACCCTGGCCTCCAGCCACTTGATGTACTTGCCGATCATGGCCGGCGTCATCGCGAAACGATCCGCCACGGCGGCGAAACTGCCCGCGCGGGCAACCTCGACGAAGATCTCGATGGCCGTCAAGCGATCCACTCTAAACTCCTAGTTTATAAAGCCGAGCGCCACTATGTCTGGCTGGCGTCGCGGCTGTCAATATACTGGGCGGCAGCCAATCCACGCTGGAATTTCTCCCGATGACACTCGACTATTACGCCCTCTATCTGCTGCTCGCCATCGGCACCGTGCTGAGCCCGGGGCCCGCCGTGATCTACACCATAGGCAACACCCTGACCCGCGGCACCCGCCACGCCATCGCCGGCTTTTGCGGGGTGGCGGTGGGCATCCTGCTGGTGGCGAGCCTGGCCTCGCTGGCAGTGCTCTGGTTCACCCGCTGGCTGGCCGCGGGCCAGCAGATCCTCACCCTGGGCGGTGCGCTCTACCTGCTCTATCTGGGGCTCAACGCCTGGCGCCAGCGGGCGATGAGCCCGGTGCCGGGGGCCGGGCCGGATCGGGATTGCCGTCGCAGCTTCATCAAGGGGGCGCTCATCAGCCTGCTCAACCCCAAGGCGATCATCTTCTTCACCAGCCTGTTTCCCCAGTTCATCGACTTTCGTCACGGGGCGCTGGGCCAGTGCATGCTGCTGGCGGTCACCTTCAGTGCCGTGGTGCTGGTGGTGCATGGCGGCTACTGCCTGGTGTTCCACTGGGTGGGGGCGCAAGGCTATGGCGAACGCTTCGCCAGGGTGATCAACCGGCTGTCGGCGGTGATGTTCACCGGCTTCGCCCTGTTGCTGCTGTTCAAGGGGTTGAGATAGAGAAGAACAGGGTCTGGGGTGCTGCTTGGGATCGGCATACCGGCTTGGAAGGGAAATCGTGACGGGATGGCGTGTAACCGCGCCATCCCGTTGTTTTATCAGAGTTTGAACAGCGGGCGCAGGCGGATGCCGATCAGGCTGCCGGCGAGGGCCATCAGCATCCAGACCCAGCCGTGCAGGCTGCCGGAGGCGGTGCCGTCGAAGAAGCCGCCGAGGTTGCAGGCGCTGTACATGGCACCCATCCCCATCAGCAGGCCGCCGAGGATGGAGGCCAGGCTGTTGCCGATCCGCATCGGGGCGAAGGTGCCGCCACCGCTGATGCAGCGCGCCAGCATGGCCCCCAGGATCCCCAGCCAGAACATGCCTACCATGGGGTTGATGAACAGCGGTTGGGCCAGCTTGGGGTTGCCCTCGAACAGACCGAACAGGGAGGCACCGCGCAGCGCCATATCATAGACGGCGCCGGTGATGGTCCAGGCCGAGCCGTGCAGGGCGACCACGGACGAGTTGAGCAGAGCTATGATGATGCCGCCGGTCAGCACGGTGAAGCGGCCATCGCGCCAGAACAGGTTGCCGCCGCTGAAGAGGGGCTTGAGCTCACCGGTACGTTTGAGCTCGCTCTTGCGAAACAGCAGGAACAGCGCGGCGACCAGCGCCAGGTTGAGCAGCATGCCGCTCCAGATATTGCCGGTCAAATCCTTGGCCAGCACCACATGGCTGGAGAAGGTGGCCTCCAGTTCGGGCCGGAACTGGTTGCTGATGAGGGTGCCGATGCCGTAGCAGAGCAGCACCAGCCAGAAGCGGGGTTGCCCCTCGCCGCAGCAGTAGAGGGTGCCGGTGGCGCAGACGCCCGCCAGCTGCATGCCGATGCCGAACAGGAAGGCGCCGACGATGAAGGGAATGCCGATAGCCATCACGTTGCCCACCATGGCATCGCCAAACAGGGCGTGGCTAAAGGAGAGGAAGCAGGTGAACAGCAGAATTTCGATGGCGATGGTGAGCAGGTGAACCCGCACGTAGTAGCTGTTGCGCTTGGTCAGCATCTCGCGCCAACCGAACACGATGCCGAAGCGGCTGAAGGAGAGGGTAAAGCCGAAGCCGAATCCGATCAGGGCCATCAGAGCCCATTTCATACCAAAGGTGTTGCCGAGCCAGAATAACGCTCCCCCCGCGATTGCCACGATGGGGAGCGACCATTTTCGATTCATGCCTGTTGATCCTTATAGCTGGATGAAGAATTGGGAGTGCGGATCCTATTCCCTCATTGAGTCCAAGGCTATCGATTTAACCCTGTGGGCGCGAATGGGGGCAGGACGGACCCTGCCCCGGGGATCAGTGGCGAGGTGGTGGCGCGAGGTGAAAGTGCTGGGTCTGGCGGGTCAGTGCCTGGGAGTTAGTCGCTACCGTATCGGCTTCGCTCGCCGCATGGCGGGCGCTGTCGTTGACCTTGGCCGCAAGGCGGGACATCTCGCCGACGTTGCTGTTGATGGCGTGGATCAGGCTCTTCTCCTGCTCCAGCAGGGCTCCGACCTGATCGATCCGTTGGCAGATCTCGCCGCAGCCCTGTTCAATGCTGGTGATGCTCTGCTTGGCATCGGCCACGTGCTCCACCGTTTTGCCCACCCTGGCCAGCTCGGTGTCCATCTCGTTGACGGCCCGCTGGCTGGTATCCTGGATCCGGCCGATGATGCTGGTGATCTCCGTCGTGGCCTCGCCGGTGCGGCTGGCAAGGGAGCGCACCTCGTCGGCCACGACTGCAAAGCCGCGCCCCTGTTCACCGGCCCGGGCGGCTTCGATGGCGGCGTTGAGCGCCAGCAGGTTGGTCTGCTCGGCGATACCGTGAATGGCCCCCGCCAGACCTGAGATCTGCTGGGACAAACCGGCCAGGTCGCCGATGGTGCCGGAGACCCGCCTCACTCCGTCAGCCTGGGCACGGATCACCTGCTCCACCTCCTGAATGACCAGCCGGGTGGCATTGGCGTGGGCCTCGGAGCCCGAGGTCATGCCGGTGACCTGCTGTAGTTGGGCATCGCTTTGTTGGATCAGGGCCTGCAGCTGCTCGATCACCTCTTCCACCTGACGGGCTGCGTCCACCTGGGCCAGGCTGTCGTCCACATGCTGGCGAGAGAGGCTGCTCAAGCCGGTGGCCTGCTGATGCAGCGTCCCCGCACTCTGCTGCAGGGCGGCGACCAGGGTGGCGAGTTGATCCCGCATCCGGCCGATGCGTTGGATCAGATCGCCAATGGCATCGTCGCCGGGAGGCGGCATGGGGCTGTCGAGGGCTCCCTCCGCAATGGCTGCGGTCGCCTTACCGGCGGCCAGCAACCGTTGTTGGGTCGGTCGGCCCAGCCAGAAGACCAGGGCGCAGCCGGTCAGCGCGGCGGCGAGCAGAAGCCAGTAGCACATCCGGGCGGTGCGGCTGAGCTGCGCCAGCTGCTCGACGGCATACTGGCTGCCACGGGTGACGGTGGCATCGACTCCAAGCCGGTGAGCCAGGTACAGGGTGCGCAGCTGGGCGGCGATGGCTGTTGCCTGCTCGAGCCGGCCGGCCTGCACGGCCGGAATGAACTGACTGTCGAGCAGTTGCCAGAAACGTTCGGCCTGGGTGCGCTGTTCCCCCAGCAGGCTCTGCTTGAGCTGGTCGTCGAGTGTGCTCTCCTGCCAGAAGCGATTGCGGTCGTTGAACTCCTGCTCCAGGCGGGCGAGCGATTGCAGCAACCCCTCCCGCTCGCTCGCCGCGGCATGCAGCAGGGTATAGACCTGCAGTTGCGCCTCGATGAGGTAGAGCGGGGGCGGCAGTATGTCCGCGACGACATCCTTGCCTTCGCCCATCTTGTCCGCTGCGCTCTTCACCGAGTAGAGGCCAAAGAAGCTGATGGATATCAGGATGATGAAGATCAATATGCCCAGCGCCTGGCTGAACAGCAGCGAACGATCATGGATTGCCTTGAACATGTAACCCCCATATGAATCCGGCACATGGATAGCATAGTCCCGTCCCGTATAAAGACCTGCCGTGCTGGCCATATCGCGGCGGGCGTTGCTGTCAGTGAGGGCTGACGGAGCGATCGACATCACGGCTGGTCGGTTGAGCCATTCTCAAATAGGCGTTGAGAAGCGTTCGCGAAAAAATAGGAGAATGGCAATTCATGGCTGGTAATTTATTAAAATATGAATTTATATTTTGCGCCGCCAAATATTTCTGGGTAGAATCTTGGCGTGTTATCAACAGATGGAAGGATATTATGGAAAGCGACAGTTGTAGCCGATTGCACAGCGCGATGTGGGCTAATCAGAACTGAGGTTGATATTCCTTCTTCTCCCTCACTCTGATCGCTCAGAGTGTGGCATCTAGCGAGTCATCCCGACTCTTGCAACCCAGTCCCGCCGGGACCTGCGTTGCTCCCCGGATTGTTCCACTCCCTCTGCGAGCCATGCCGCCTCGCGCCCCAGCAATTGCACGCCTTGCCACGTACGCCCTTTGTCATGGGCCCGGGGCTGCCCGTTGCGCCCGTTCACCGGATCTTTGGCGAGCAGGGACAAACAGGCCGGCGTGAAATAACAGGATGGACAGCTCGTATTGAAAACAATGTGGTTTTCGATAGGCTGTGTTGCGAATTTAAATAATGAAGGTCTCTTCCTTATATATTTGGAAATATGCGCTGGCTATTTCTCAATATATTCATGGGGTGCGGTTGATTGCTCATGTGACCGGACCATGAACCCTCATCATTATTATTCGGCCATCATGCCGTTATTGTTGCCTGTGGTTATCCTGATCTCCTTTATCGGTCCTGGCCGCCCCGTTGCGGCCCTTGCCTCCTGCCGATAACGCCGCCGCGCGGATCTGTCCGCCGGCGATGACCTGCCGTGCCCTCGATATGCCGGGGCCGGCTTGCTGCCGCTCAACTCGGAGGAACCGTCATGACCGAAGAGCCCAAACCTAGACCCTCGGGGTCCACGCCTACCCACTCCTGATCCCCTGCGGGGAACGGGATGCGGTGTCCTGACCCCTGATCTGATCCAACCATGCTGGTTAGCGCGACGGCAGACATTTGTCTGACGGGACGCCCCGTGCGCGGCAATTGACCGCATCGGCAGCATGTTGGGTTCACAGCCTTCGATATCAGTACTGACGCCAGGCTTGGCCCGCGACAGGGCCCTGTTTTGCGTAAAAATCAGGATAAATAATTATGAAACAACAACATACTGCCAGCCGGCATAAGCAGCAGGGCTTTGTTGCGCCGGGCACGCAGAAGGAGAAGATCTCCTCCAGAGTGCTCGACGAGGCCGACAAGTCTCTCGAGTACACTTTCACCGCCGTGCGCGGCAACATCGATGGTCTGACTGCGACTGAGGCTGCCAACCGACTGGCCGAATTCGGTCCCAACGAGGTGACCCACGACAAGCCACCCCATGCGTTTGTCCAGCTGCTGCAGGCGTTCAAGAACCCCTTCGTGCTGGTGCTGATCGCCCTGGGTCTGGTCAGCTACGTGATGGACGTGCTGATGGCCGAACCGGGTGACGAGGATTGGGTCAAGGTGATCATCCTCGGCATTATGGTGGGTCTGAGCGGTCTGCTGCGCTTCTGGCAGGAGTACCGCTCCGCCAAGGCGGCCGAGGCGCTCAAGTCGCTGGTGCGCAACACCGCCACCGTGCAGCGTCGCCCCTCGCCGGGGGCAGCCCCCCTGCGCAAGGAGGTGGCGATGACCGAATTGGTGGCCGGTGACATAGTGCACCTGCAGGCGGGGGATATGATCCCGGCCGATATCAAGCTGATCGAATCCCGCGATCTCTTCATCAGTCAGGCGGTGCTGACTGGCGAAGCGCTGCCGGTGGAGAAGTATGACACTCTGGGCGCGGTAGCGGGCAAGTCGGCGGAGGGGGCCAGTGCCGGTGAGGGGGGCATGCTCGATCTGCCCAACATCTGCTTTATGGGGACCAATGTGGTGAGCGGTACTGCCCGGGCCGTGGTGGTGGCGACCGGCAGCGACACCTACTTCGGTTCGCTGGCGCGCAACGTGGTGAGCCACAAGCGTATTGAGACCAGCTTCGATCGCGGCGTGAACAGCGTCACCAAGCTGCTTATCCGCTTCATGCTGGTGATGGTGCCCATCGTCTTCATGCTGAGCGGGGTCAGCAGCGGTGACTGGATGTCGGCGCTCACCTTCGCGCTGGCGGTGGCGGTGGGGCTCACCCCCGAGATGCTGCCGATGATCGTCTCCGCCAACCTGGCGCGCGGCGCGGTGGCCATGGCCAAACGCAAGGTGGTGGTGAAGCGGCTCAACTCGGTGCAGAACTTCGGTGCCATGGATGTGCTCTGCACCGACAAGACAGGCACCCTGACCCAGGACAAGATCATCCTCGAGCATCACTACGACGTGCGCGGCAAGCGGGACGACCGGATCCTGCAGCTGGCCTGGCTCAACAGCTTTCACCAGAGCGGCATGAAGAACCTGATGGACATCGCGGTGGTCGAGCACGCCGATGCGCTGGGGGAGAGCTGCAAGCCTGCCAACTACCGCAAGGTGGACGAGCTGCCGTTCGACTTCGTGCGCCGGCGCCTGTCGGTGATTGTGCAGGACGATCTGGGCCAACAGCTGATGGTCTCCAAGGGGGCGGTGGAAGAGATGCTGGCCGTCTCCAGCCAGATCGCCGATGGCCAGGAGGTGCGGGAGCTGACCGACGCGGATCGCCGCGCCCTACTGCGCCAGAGCGAGGAGTTCAACGCTGAGGGCTATCGGGTGCTGATCGTGGCGACCCGCGAGATCCCGGCGACCGAGTGCAAGCAGAGCTATCGTACCAGCGATGAGGTCAAGCTGGTGGTGCGCGGCTTCCTCACCTTCTTCGATCCGCCCAAAGACTCGGCCGCACCGGCCATCCGCGCCCTCAATGAGTACGGCGTAGCGGTCAAGGTGCTGACCGGCGACAACCCCATCATCACCAGCAAGGTGTGCCGCGATGTGGGGCTGGAGCCCGGTGTGCCGCTGCTTGGCAAGGATATCGAGGTGATGGACGATGTGGCCCTGTGCACCGTGGTCAAGCACACCACCATCTTCGCCAAGCTCACCCCGCTGCAGAAGTCGCGGGTGGTGAAGGCGCTGCAGGCCAACGGCAATACCGTCGGTTTCCTCGGCGACGGCATCAACGATGCACCGGCGCTGCGGGATGCGGACGTGGGGATCTCGGTGGACAGCGGCGCCGACATCGCCAAGGAGACCGCCGACATCATCCTGCTGGAGAAGAGCCTGATGGTGCTGGAGGAGGGGGTGATCAAGGGGCGCGAGACCTTTGGCAACATCTTGAAGTACCTCAACATGACCGCCAGCTCCAACTTCGGCAATGTCTTCTCGGTGCTGGTGGCCTCCGCCTGGCTGCCCTGGGCGCCCATGCTGGCGATGCAGATGCTGATCCAGAACCTGGTGTATGACGTCTCCCAGATGCTGCTGCCGTGGGACAAGATGGACCCCGAGTTCCTCAAGCGGCCGCGCAAGTGGGAGGCGAGCAACATCAAGCGCTTCATGTTGTGGCTCGGCCCGACCTCCTCGGTGTTCGACATCAGCACCTACTGTCTGATGTGGTTCGTGTTCGGTGCCGGCGCCCTCTATGCCACCGCCAACGGCAGCATGGATCCGCTGGTCAACGGTCAGGCCATCATGAACTCCGGCTGGTTCATCGAGGGGCTGGTGTCGCAGACCCTGGTGGTGCACATGCTGCGTACCCGCAAGATCCCGTTCCTGCAGAGTACCGCCACCCTGCCGGTGCTGCTCTCCACCTCGATCGCCATCGCCATCGGCTGCTACCTGCCGTTCTCGCCGCTGGCCGAGCACTTCGGCTTCATCACTCTGGATGGGCCCAAGTACTTCATGTGGCTGGTGATCACCATGCTGGCCTACATGGGGCTGACCCAGACCGTCAAGAGCATTTACATCAAGCGCCACGGCCAGTGGTTCTGATGAAGGGCTGGTGAGAGGGCCGGTTACCCGGCCAGGAACAATGAACGCAAAGAGGGATGGCCTGTGCCATCCCTCTTTTTCATGGCGGCAAGACAGGGGTCAGTGCAGGACCAGGGCATAGGCCTCGCCGGCCATGCCGGTCAGGATGGAGAGGCTGACGGCGCCAAACAGCAGGCCGGTGACCAGATTGAGCGGACGCTGCACGCGGCCGAGCAGGCGCTGGGCCCGCACGGTGGAGAGGCTCCAGGCCAGCACGCCGAACCAGACCAGGGAGAGCAGGAACAGCTCCAGCACCAGCAGGCCACGAGTCAGGCCGTCCACCTGTGGCGTCACCATGGCGGCCAGCAGCCCCATGAAGAACAGCAGTGCCTTGGGGTTGAGCAGGTTGGTGGCAATGCCGCGCTGCACCCCCTTGCGCCAGCCCTGCGCCTCGCCGCCGGCGTGCAGGGCGAGCTCGGCCGAGCTGTGCCAGGCCGCCTTGAGCGCCCCCCAGCCGAGCCAGCCCAGATAGAGGGCGCCGACCACCTTCACCGTGATGAACAGCCAAGGGTGTTCGGCAATCAGCAGGCTGATACCGGTGAGGCTGAGGGTGGCATGCACCAGGATGGCGAGCGCGATGCCGAGTGCTGCGCCCAGCGCGGTGGGCCTGTGCAGGCTGGTGCGCAGGATCAGCGCGAAGTCCGGACCCGGGCTCGCCAGGGCGATGAGATGGATGAGACCTATGGTCAGAAACAGGCTGGTGAACATGGAAACCTCTGCGACAGTATCGAGTTCACAGCATGGCGGATTGTGGAGTCGCCGGATTGTAAAAGATTGCAGTGCGGAGTTAGTCGGCGCGCCCGCTGGCGGCCAGCATCTGCTGGCGAAAATCGGCAGGGGTGAGGCCGAACGCCTGGCGAAAGCCGTGGTGGAAGTGGCTCTGATCGAAGAAGCCGACCGCCAGTGCCACCTCGCTCACCGGCAGGCCGCTGCCGAGCAGGCGCTTGCTCTGTTCGAGCCGCAGTCGCTTGAGCCAGGCGTAGGGGGTCATGCCGGTCTTCTTCTTGAACTGGCGCAGGAAGGCGAAGCGATCCAGTCCGAACAGGGCGCCCAGATCCTCCAGACTGTGGCGTTCATCCAGCCGAGCCAGCAGATGGTCGCGCAGGTACCTGAGCTGGGGGTCGGCCAGGGCGTGGCGCTCCGGCGCCAGGTGCAGCAGCTCGCCGAGCAGGGCCAGCAGCTCGCCCTCCGCCAGCAGGCCGTCGGGGCTGGGATTGTCCAGGTACATGTGCAGCCGGGCGAAGCCCTGATAGAGGTCGGGGCGGCGCTGCAGCCCCTGGTCGAAGAAGGGCTCCGGGCTGTCCGGCAGCCAGCGGGCCAGCTGCTCGGGGGCGATGGCGAACACCCGCACCTCGTACCCTTCCGGCAGCAGGCTGAGGCCGTCGTGCATCTCGTCCGGGTTGACGGTGGAGAGCTCGCCGCGCACCAGGTGGTGGCTGCTGCCCTTGTGGATGAATTTCTGGCCGCCCTGCTGCACCAGACCTATGTGGTAGTCCAGGTGCACATGGCGGCCATAGCTGAACTCCCTGTGGTGAGAGTGGGAGAGTTCAACCCCCGGCAGCAGCCGGGATTGCCAGTAGTGGATGCGGGATTGGGGTGCGCTCATCGACTATTGATAACCTGAAACCCGAATGCGGGCTTGTAGATTATTGCAGCGTGGCGCCCCCTTGCCGTCAAGCCTGCTCCGCTGCCTGCCGGCGCTTGCCGCTGCGCAGTCCGTCCAGACTGAACAGCACCAGCGCGCTCCAGATGAAGGCGAAGGTGATCATCTTGTCCAGCGCCAGCGCCTCGCCATAGAGGGTGACCGCCAGGATGAACATCAGGCTCGGCCCTATGTACTGGAAGAAGCCCAGGGTGGAGAGCTTGAGCCGGGTGGCGGCGGCGGTGAAGCAGAGCAGGGGGGCTGTGGTGACCGCACCGGCGGCGATCAGCAGCAGGTTGAGGTGCCAGTCATTCTGGGTGAGATGGCTGGTGGGGCTGTCGGCAAAGCCCCACAGATAGATGGCGGCCGGCGGCAGCATGATCAGGGTCTCGATCAAGAGGCCGGTCAGCGCATCGAGGGCCAGCTTCTTGCGGATAAGGCCATAGATGGCGAAGCTCGAGGCCAGCACCAGCGCGATCCAGGGCAGGGAGCCGAAGGCGATGATCTGGATCGCGACGCCGATCGCCGCCAGCCCGACCGCCCACCACTGCAACCGGCGCAGCTTCTCGCTCAGGAACAGCATGCCGAGCAGCACGTTGAACAGCGGGTTGATGTAGTAACCGAGGCTGGCATCCAGCATGTGGCCGTTGTTGATGGCCCAGATGAACAGCAGCCAGTTGCCGCCGACCGTGATGGAGGTAAAGGCCAGGGTGAGCAGCACTTTCGGCTGGCGCAGCACCGCCTGTACCTTGTGCCACTGGCGGCCGAGCAGGGTCAGTACCATCAGCAGGGCGCACGACCAGATCATCCGGTGGGTCAGGATCTCGGCGGCCGGCACGGCGGCAATGGTCTTGAAGTAGATGGGGGCCAACCCCCAAAGGGTATAGGCGCACAAGGCGTAGATGACGCCCTGGCGCTGAACGTGTTGCTGCATGCGGATAACCTTCACTGGAGAGTTGGATGCGGGAAAACATCGCAAAAAATCAGTGTAGCGATCCTTTTGCGGGGAAAGAAGTTAATAAATGATGATCAGCGGATTTTAACGGCGTACTGCCCGGCTCAGCGGCCACCGCCACGGCGGATCTTGTCCACATCCAGCAGCAGCCACAGCATAAGCGCGATGGCGGAGATCCACGGACCCCAGGTCACGTAGGCCTCGCCGTGTCCCAGCATGTAGAACAGCAGCGGCAGTCCTATCACCAGAAACAGTACACTTCCCAGAAAAAATAACATTTTTATCTTTATATTTAAGGGCTTGTCTATTTGATGATTATATCGATTGAGGCCGGCGATGAAAGGGCAAAAATGAAAAAGGGGGATTTCTCCCCCCAATTCGCAGATAAGCGTCATTTCTGATGCTATTCGAGCTGGATCCAGGTGCTTTTCAGCTCGGTGTACTTCTCCAGCGCATGCAGTGACTTGTCGCGACCGTTGCCGGACTGCTTGAAGCCGCCGAACGGCATGGTCATGTCGCCGCCATCCCAGTTGTTGACGAACACGGTGCCGGCACGCAGGGCGCGGGAGCCTTTCACCGCCTTGTTGAGATCCGCCGTCCAGATCGCGGCGGCCAGACCGTAGTCGGTGTCGTTGCCGAGCGCAATGGCCTCCTCCAGCGTGTCGAAGCCGGTCACCGCCAGCACCGGGCCGAAGATCTCCTCGCGGAAGATGCGCATCTCGGGGGTTACCTCGTCGAAGATGGTGGGCTCGATGTAGAAGCCGCCGCTCTCGGTATTGGTGCGCTTGCCCCCCAGCAGCAGCTTGGCGCCCTCCTGCTGGCCGATGGCGATGTAGTTGAGCACCTGCTCCATCTGGATGTGGTCCACCATGGCGCCGATGCGGGTGGCAGGGTCGAGCGGGTTGGCCGAGATCCATTCGCGGGCATGGGCCAGCAGCCGGTCCATGAACTGCGGTTTGATGCTGTTTTGCACCAGCAGGCGGGAGGCGGCGGTACACACCTCACCCTGGTTGTAGAAGATGGCGCCAGCCGCGCTTTTGGCGGCGGCGTCCAGATCCGGCGCATCCGCCAGTATGATGTTGGGGCTCTTGCCGCCACACTCCATAAAGGCGCGCTTGAGGTTCGACTTGCCGGAGCACTGCACCAGATGCTTGCCGATCTTGGTGGAGCCGGTGAAGGTGATGCAGTCCACGTCCATGTGCATGGCCAGCGCCTCGCCCACGGTATGGCCGAAACCGGGCAGCACGTTGAACACGCCGTCAGGGATGCCTGCCTCCTTGGCCAGACCCGCGATGCGCAGGGCGGTGAGCGGGGATTTCTCGGAGGGTTTGAGGATCACCGAGTTGCCGGTGGCGAGCGCCGGCCCCAGCTTCCAGCAGGCCATCACCAGCGGGAAGTTCCACGGCACGATGGCGGCGACCACCCCGAGCGGTTCGCGGGTCACCAGCGCCAGGGCGGACTCCTCGACCGGCGCGACCTGATCGTAAATCTTGTCGATGGCTTCGGCGTTCCAGGCGATGCAGTTGGCGGCGGCGGGGGCATCATAGCCCATGGCGTCGCCGATGGGCTTGCCCATGTCGAGCGACTCCAGCAGCGCCAGCTCCACCTTGTTGAGTCGCATCAGTTCGGCGAAGCGCTGCATGATCTGCTTGCGCTGCTTGGGTGGCAGACCGCTCCAGCGTTTGTCGTCGAAGGCGGCGCGGGCAGCCTGCACCGCCAGTTCGGCATCGGCGGCGTCACAGGCGGCGACCTTGGTCAGCAGCTTGCCGTTGGCCGGGTTGATGCAGTCGAAGGTGGCGCCGTTGATGGCGTCCCGGTAGCTGCCGTCGATGAAGGCTTGCGAGGGCAGGGTCAGGTGGGAGGCCTTGTGTTGCCACTGGGCCAGGGTCAGGTCACTCATGTTCACTCCTTGAACCGGCAAAAAGTCAGTTTCCGCGTATCAATATGCTAAACATCCTGCCGCTTGTAAATCCATCTTGTAACAATTCGTTAAACACTTTGCCAATTTGGCCTCATCCGGAGCCCGTCTCGGCGAGGGGCGGGATCTCCCCTCTCATGGCTTAGAAGCTGGCGGGGGTGTTGGCCGAGATCAGCACGCATTCGTGCTCATCCACATTGCGGAAACGATGCGGGGTGCGGCTGTCGAAGTAGTAGCCGTCTCCCGGCGTCAGCAGGTAGACCTGCTCGCCGACGGTGACCTCCACCTGGCCTTGGATGACGATGCCGCACTCTTCGCCTTCGTGGCTCAGCATGTCGTCACCCGTGTCGGTGCCCGGTGGCAGTATCTCCTGCATCATGCCGATGGCACGGTTGGCGCGGCTGTGGCCCACCAGGCGGTAGCTGATGGGGTGGGTACCGAGATCCGGCATGTCGGCGGCGCGGAAGATCACCTCGGAGTCCATCTCCGTCTCATCGGTGAAGAAGGTGGCCAGCGACATGGGAATGCCTTCCAGCACCTTGCGCAGGGAGGCGACCGAGGGGCTCACCTGATTTTTCTCGATCTGGGAGATAAAGCCGTTGGTCACACCGGAGCGTTTCGCCAGCTCGCGCTGGGAGAGGGCCGCCTTGGTGCGAACCGCCTTGAGGCGGTGACCGATATCCATCGATAGACACTCCTTGACTGTTTACTATTATTAAATTTGTGTTAAATATCTTATACCACCCCGCTCAGAGCAGCTAGCCGGGTGATACCATATGGGGCAAGTTTGAGCCCTTTTTTAAGATTTTAGGTGTTTAATTTAATAGGCATTGGCCGATAGTTACTAAACACCTTAAGGATGAGGTGACCATGAAACCGATCAGCGACATCAATACTCCCTCCGACATGTCCGCTTTCTGGATGCCGTTCACCGCCAACCAGCAGTTCAAGGCGGCGCCGCGCATCCTGAAGTCGGCAGAGGGGATGTATTATCACTCAGAGGATGGCCGCAAGATACTGGATGGCACTGCCGGGCTCTGGTGTTGCAACGCGGGTCATGGTCGGCGCGAGATTGCCGAGGCGGTTTCCCAGCAGATTTCCCACCTTGATTTTGCCCCTACGTTCCAGATGGGACACCCCCTGCCGTTCGAGCTGGCCAACCGGCTGGTGGAGATCGCCCCCAAGGGGCTCGGCCACGTCTTCTATACCAACTCCGGTTCGGAATCGGTGGATACCGCGCTCAAGATCGCGCTGGCCTGGCAGCGGGCGCGCGGCCAGGGCACCCGTACCCGGCTGATCGGCCGTGAGCGCGGTTACCACGGGGTCGGCTTCGGCGGCATCTCGGTAGGCGGCATCCCCGGCAACCGCAAGTGGTTCGGCTCCCTGCTGGGCGGGGTGGATCACCTGCCCCACACCCTCAACATCGCCAAGAATGCCTTCACCAAGGGGCTGCCCGAGGAGGATGTGGCGCTGGCCGACGAGCTGGAGAAGATTGTCTTCCTGCACGATGCCAGCAACATAGCGGCGGTGATCGTCGAGCCCATCGCCGGCAGTACCGGCGTGCTGATGCCCCCCAAAGGCTACCTCAAGCGGCTGCGGGAGATCTGCACCAAACACGGCATCCTGCTGATCTTCGATGAGGTGATCACCGGTTTCGGCCGCCTCGGTGCCCCCTTCGCCGCCCAGGAGTTCAACGTCATTCCCGACATGATCACCTGCGCCAAGGGGCTGACCAACGGCGCCATCCCCATGGGGGCCGTGCTGGTGAGCAACGCCATCTATGACGACATGATGGTGGCCGGCAAGGGGGCCATCGAGCTGTTCCACGGCTACACCTACTCCGGCCATCCGGTGGCCGCCGCCGCGGGCCTCGCGACCCTCGAAATCTATCGCAACGAGAACCTGCTGAGCCGCGCCGCCGATCTGGCGGGCTACTGGGAGGAGGCGGCCCATTCGCTGAAGGGCTGCAAGCACGTGAAGGATGTGCGCAACTACGGGCTGGTGGCAGGCATCGAGCTCGAATCCATGCCGGATGCGCCGGGCAAGCGCGCCTACGAGGTGTTCGTGCGCTGCTTCGAGAAGGGGGCGCTTATCCGGGTTACCGGCGACATCATCGCCCTGTCGCCGCCCCTCATCATCGAGCGCAGCCAGATCGACGATCTCTTCACCCTGCTGCAGGACGCCCTGCAGGCCCAGGACTGACTTTTAACCGATTGATGGCGCCCGTCGCGGCGCCACTTGCCCGTGCCTGCTCCCCGGGGCGGCGCGGGCAGGCACGCATAACTCATCACGGAGGATTTATGACATACAGGGTCAGCAACTTCATCGACGGCGAGACGACCGAGAGCCGCAGCGAGCGCTTCGGATCCATCTTCAATCCCGCCACCGGCCAGCAGCAGGGCCAGGTGGTGCTCAGCACCGCCGCCGAGTGCCAGGATGCCATCGCCAGCGCCGAGCGCGCCCTGGCTGACTGGGCGCAGACTCCGCCGCTGGTGCGGGCCCGGGTGCTGTTTCGCTTCAAAGAGTTGATGGAGCAGCACAGGGACGATCTGGCGCGGCTGATCAGTCGCGAGCACGGCAAGGTGTTCTCCGACGCTCAGGGCGAGCTGACCCGCGGCCTGGAGGTGGTGGAGTTTGCCTGCGGCATTCCCCATCTGCTCAAGGGGGAGCACTCCCTCAACGTGGGCCGCGGGGTCGACAGCCACTCCATGATGCAGCCGGTGGGCGTCTGCGCCGGCATCACCCCGTTCAACTTCCCGGCCATGGTGCCGCTGTGGATGTTCCCGGTGGCCATCGCCTGCGGCAACACCTTCATCCTCAAGCCCTCCGAGAAGGATCCCTCCCTCTCCCTGCGCATGGCCGAACTGCTCAAGCAGGCCGGCCTGCCGGACGGGGTGCTCAACGTGGTCAACGGCGACAAGGAGGTGGTGGACGTGCTGCTGACCGACCCGCGGGTCGGTGCCGTGTCGTTTGTCGGCTCCACCCCCATCGCCCAGTACATCTATGCCACCGCCTCGGCCCACGGCAAGCGGGTGCAGGCGCTGGGCGGCGCCAAGAACCACATGCTGGTGATGCCGGATGCGGATCTCGAGCTGGCGGTCTCCGCTCTGATGGGGGCGGCCTACGGTGCGGCCGGCGAGCGCTGCATGGCCATTTCGGTGGCCGTGGTGGTGGGGGATGAGACGGCTGATGCGCTGGTGGCCAGGCTGTCGCCGCTGGTGGCGGCGCTGCGGGTGGGCCCGGGGCTGGGCCAGAGCCCGGAGAACGAGATGGGGCCGCTCATCAGCCGCGAGCACCTGGCCAAGGTGCGCGGCTATGTGGATCAGGGGGTGGCCGAGGGGGCCGAGCT
Source organism: Aeromonas sp. QDB34 (assembly GCF_027705405.1). Taxonomy (NCBI): domain Bacteria; kingdom Pseudomonadati; phylum Pseudomonadota; class Gammaproteobacteria; order Aeromonadales; family Aeromonadaceae; genus Aeromonas; species Aeromonas sp. QDB34. Next base: position 54,809 of record NZ_JAPDBT010000015.1, read on the forward strand.
GGTGGTGGACGGTCGGGGCCTGAGCCACGGCGAGGGTTACTTCATCGGCGGCAGCCTGTTCGACCGGGTCGGCCCCGAGATGCGCATCTACCGGGAGGAGATCTTCGGCCCGGTGCTGGCCATCGTGCGGGCGCCGGACTACGAGACGGCGCTCAGGCTCATCAACGAACACGAGTATGGCAACGGCACCGCCATCTTCACCTGTGACGGCGACACAGCGCGGGACTTCACCGCCCGCGTGCAGGTCGGTATGGTAGGGGTGAACGTTCCCATCCCGGTGCCCATGGCGTTTCACAGCTTTGGTGGCTGGAAGCGGTCCATCTTCGGGCCGCTCAACATGCACGGGCCGGATGGGGTGCGCTTCTATACCCGGATGAAGACGGTGACTGCCCGCTGGCCCCAGAGCCTGCGGGCGGGCGCGGAGTTCTCCATGCCGACCATGAAGTAATCAACCATGCAGCAGCTAGCCCGGACATGGCCCGGTGGCAGGAATCCACCTTCGTTCGCCGCTATCACTGTGAAGGAGTAACAGATGCGACTGGGAATTCTCGATTGTGACCGGCTGGACCCCGACTTGGTGGGGGATTTCGGCCCCGTTTACTCCGAGATGTTTATCAAGGGCTTCCGGGCACTGGCCCCCGGGCTGGAGTTTCGGGTCTGGTCGGCGCTCGATGGCGAGCTGCCGGCCGATCTGCAGGAGTGCGATGCCTGGCTCATCACCGGCTCGCGCCACGATGCCTACAGCGACATCCCCTGGATCCGGGCGCTGCGCGACTGGATCCGGCGCGCCCACGATGCCGACGTCAAGCTGGCCGGGGTCTGCTTTGGCCACCAGGTGATCGCCCAGGCGCTGGGGGGCGAGGTGATGAAGTCCACCAAGGGCTGGGGGCTGGGGGTGTCGGTCCATCCCATGCTGGCGCGGCAACCCTGGATGGAGCCTGGGCTCGAGACCATCCGGATCCTGGCCAGCCACCAGGATCAGGTGGAGCAACTGCCACCGGGGGCCACCCGGCTGGCGGGCAATGACTTTTGTCCCAATTTCATGTTTTTGCAGGGTGACCACATAGTGGCCATCCAGGGACATCCGGAATTCTCGGTGGCGTACAACCGGGCGCTGATCGAGCGGCGGCGAGATCTGCTGCCGGACGATCGTTACCAGCGCAGCCTCTCCTCGCTGGAGGGAGAGGTGGATTCGGCCACCATGATGCAGTGGTTGTTGCAATTTTTGGGCATCCTGCCCGGCGCCGACACGGCCGCCGGCGGGATCACAGCAGGAGAGCGAGCATGATTATTGGCGTACCCAAGGAAATCAAAAACCATGAATACCGGGTCGGCATGACTCCCGCCGGAGTGCAGGAGCTGACGGCCCGGGGACACAAGGTGCTGGTGCAGCAGCAGGGAGGCGAGGCGATCGGGCTGTCCGACGCCGAGTACCAGGCAGCCGGTGCCGAACTGGTGGCCAGCGCGGCGGAGATCTTCGCCCGGGCCGAGATGATAGTGAAGGTGAAGGAGCCCCAGCCGGAGGAGTGCGAACTGCTCAGGCCAGGTCAGCTGCTGTTCACCTACCTGCACCTGGCACCGGATCCGGTGCAGACCCAGCTGCTGGTGCACTCGGGGGCGGTGGCCATCGCCTACGAGACGGTGACCGACGAGCGCGGCGGCCTGCCGCTGCTGGCGCCCATGTCCGAGGTGGCGGGGCGGATGGCGATCCAGGCCGGTGCCCACAGTCTGGAGAAGGCGCAGGGGGGCAATGGCACCCTGTTGGGTGGGGTGCCCGCGGTGGCGCCCGCCAAAGTAGTGGTACTGGGCGGCGGGGTGGTCGGCGTCAACTCGGCGCGCATGGCGCTGGGACTGGGGGCCGACGTCACCATCCTGGATCGCTCCCTGCCGCGGCTGCGGGAGCTGGACAGCCTCTACGGCCCGGCCCTCAAGACCCTCTACTCCACCCGTACCAACATAGAGGCGTGCATCGCCCAGGCCGATCTGGTGATCGGCGCCGTGCTGATCCCGGGGGCGGCGGCGCCCAAGCTGCTGACCCGCGACATGCTCAAGCTGATGCGCAAGGGCTCGGTGCTGGTGGACGTGGCCATCGATCAGGGCGGCTGTTTCGAGACCTCCCACCCGACCACCCACGAGGAGCCCACCTACGTGGTGGACGGCATCATCCACTACTGCGTGGCCAACATGCCGGGCGGGGTGGCGCGCACCTCCACCTTCGCGCTGACCAACGCCACCCTGCCGTTCGTGCTGGCGCTGGCCGACAAGGGTTATGCCCGGGCGCTGCAGGACGATCGCCACCTGCGAGCCGGTCTGAACGTGTTCAAGGGCAAGATCACCCAAGCGGCGGTGGCGCAGGCGCTCGGCTACGAGTACGTCAGCGCCGAGTCGGTACTGGGCTGACGCAGCCGTCGCGCGCCCGCTCGGCAAACGTCGAGCGGGCTCACAAACCCCGCGATTTCAGGGAGGGCCGTCACGGCCCTTTCTCATATACTGGGCTCCCCTGTCAGTGAGGTCTCTTCATGTCCCGCATTCTGCTGCTCGCCAATCTCAACTGTGATCACGTGCTCTCTCTCTCCGAACCCCTGGTGGCCGGTGCCCGCCTGCAATACCTGGATCAGGGCCGCCGGCTCGGTGGTGGCGCCGCCAACACCGGCATCGGGCTGGTGTGGGCCGGCCACGAGGTGACCATCGCCTCGCGCATCGGGCTGGACGAAACCGGCGACTGGTTGCTGGAGCAGGCGGCGGGCTACGGTCTGGACTGCAGCCATGTGGAGCGTTTCGGCGGCGAGACCGGCGAGCTGCTGATCCTGGTGGACTCCACCGGCGAGCGCACCATCCTCAGGCGGCCACGGCGCCCGGATCTGCCGGGGGACCTGCCGAGCGAGGGGGTGGACTGCCTCTATGTGAATTACCCGGGCACCGCCATCATCGGCTACATGCGCCAGATGCTCGGCAAGAGCTTCGTGGTGGCCCAGTATCCCAAGGGCGGCCAGGCGCGTCGCCCCTGCCACGTGCTGGTGGCCTCCCGCTCCGACCTCGGCGAAGTGGACGACCCCTGGCAGCATGCCCGCCAGATCGCCGGCGAGCAGCTGGCCTGGCTGGTGCTGACCGAAGGCAAGGCGGGGGCGGTGGCCATTCACGGCGAGGAGCAGATCCGGGTGGCGGCGCGGCCGGTGTCGGTGGTGGACACCACGGGGGCGGGAGATGCTTTCGCCGGCGGCCTGATCCACGGGCTGGCGCGAGGCATGGCGATCCGGGATGCGCTGCAGTGCGCGGTGGACTGGGGCGCCTTCGCGGTCGCCTCCGAGAGTTCCATCCCCTCCAGCGCCCTGAAAAACTGGCTCAGGCAACCGCACTGAGCCGCCATGAACCCTTGCCGATGAGGTCGCCTTGCACGGGCCGAGGTGGAGGGGAAAACCGGCGAATTTAACCGCCATAACCCCCCAAAACCTTGGACTAACCCTGCAAGTTTGCGATCAATCAAAGAAAGTGTCGATTTATGTGCATCTTCATCGACACCCGCCTGAGCTGCTCTTAACCTTGTCATTCCACGACTCAGATTAAGATGCGGACCTTGCGCGGGCGCAAGCGCTTCCCCGCCTCTTAGCTTTAGGTTGTCGTCCTGATTTCTGACTTGTAGTAAGAGGCAAGTGCGACCATGCAACTGACACGATTTACCGACTATGCCCTGCGTACCCTGACTTTTCTGGCGGTCCAGCCGGGAGATCGCCTGTCGACCATCACCGAGGTGGCCGATACCTTTGCCATCTCCCGCAACCACGTGGTCAAGATAGTGCATCAGCTCGGCATCAAGGGGTACATAGAGACGGTGCGTGGCAAGCATGGCGGCATCCGCCTCGGTCGCTCCGCCGTCTCCATCAACCTGCGTGACGTGGTGATGGACATGGAGCACGTGCTCTGCCCGGTGGACTGCAAGCGCGAGAACTGCCGCCTCTCCGGTGGCTGCCGCATTCAGGGTATTCTGCGCCGCGCCATGAACGCCTTCCTCGAGGTGCTGGGGGAGTACACCCTGGCCGATGCGGTGCGCGATCCGACCCGGCTCTGCCACCTGCTCGGCATCGAACAGGATTCGATTCTGGCCATGGCATAAGCCAGGTAAGCATGACAAAGGGGCCCACGGGCCCCTTTGTCATGTCCGGGATTTGGATTCAGAGCTGGGGGATCAGGGTGATGGCGCCGTGCAGGCAGGCGAGACCGCAGGCGCCGCAGCCGTCGCAGGCCGCCATGTTGATGCTGACGCCGTCGGCGGTGGCCTTGATCGCCTGCTGGGGGCAGGCATCTTCACACAGCAGGCAGTAGAAGCCCTGCCGGGCCTGGCAGCTGGCCTCGATCCGCACCCGGGTCTGTACCTGACGACCCAGCTGCAGGTCGAGGGCGCCGGTCGGACAGGCCCTGGCGCAGCTGCCGCAATAGCTGCACTGGCCGCAGGCGAGATCCAGCACGGGCGTGCCGGCGATGGGGGTGTCGTCATATTTGGGCTGGTTGGCCGGTTTGAGCAGGCCGTTGGGACAGGCCTTGAAGCATTCACCGCAGCGGGAGCAGAGGGAGAGGAACTGGGACTCTTCGATGGCCCAGGGGGGACGCGCTTCGTGACAAACCACCTCCGGTTTGCGAGAGCCCCCCAATGCTTGCGTCAGCCAGCGACAGAAAAAATGAGTCATGCTCACCCCTGATACCTATTAGGGGTTAATTTTATCCAAGTTTCCCTTCGCAAGCCAGAGAATAGCGCCGGCCAGGATCGCAAGCCGGGTTGCCCTTGTGTAAGCTAGGCGGGTCTTTTTGCAGGATTGAATGAACTCATGTGGTTATTTCTGTGGCGTGCTTCTCTGCTCTATGTCTTCCCCTTGCTGATGTGGGGCTACTGCCGCATCAAGGGGATCGAATTCGTCGAGCTCGACACCGGAGTTAACAGTCACAAGTGGGTGGTGCTGGCCGCCTATCTGCTCTACGTGCTGCTCTGGCTGCTGCTCAACCGCTATCTGGAACTCTTTCTGCGTCAGCGGAGCCGCAAATGATCGAGCCCGGGCTCTGGAGCCTGCTGCTGGCTGGCGCCGTGCTGGCGGTCGGTCTCGGCTGGCTGGTGGGCCGGCGTGGTGCGGCCCAGCTGGCCCAGCAAGTGCTGCTGAGCCAGGAGCGCCAGCAGGCGCTGCAGGATCGCTGTGACGAGCTGCAGGATGAAAAGCTGCAGGGCCAGCAGAAGCTGGAGCAGCAACAGACCCTGCTGATCAAGCTCACTGCCCGTCTCAAGGATGCCGAAGCGACTTTGCGTAGTGAACGACTGGCCGCCGCCGAGAAGCTGCAACTGCAACAGGAGGCAGAACAGCGCCTCAGCCAGCAGTTCGAGAACCTCGCCAACCGGATCTTCGAGCAAAACTCGGGCAACTTCCGCGAACTGAACCAGAACAGCCTGGATTTGCTGCTGACTCCTCTCAAGGAACAGCTCGAGGGCTTTCGCCGCCAGGTGGGGGAGACCCACGCCCAGGAGACGGCCCAGCGCCATAGCCTCAAGTTCGAGCTGGAGCGCCTGGCCGAGCTCAACGCCCGCATGACCGAGGAGGCGGCGGCGTTGACCCGCGCCCTCAAGGGCGACAGCAAGCAGCAGGGCAACTGGGGCGAGGTGGTGCTGGCACGGATCCTCAGCGAATGCGGCCTGCGCGAAGGCCACGAGTACCACACCCAGGTCAACATCGAGGTGGACAAGGGCAAGCGCTACCAGCCCGACGTCATCGTCCACCTGCCGCAGGACAAGGACATCATCATCGACGCCAAGGTGTCGCTGACCGCCTACGAGCGCTGGTACAACAGCGATGACGAGCTGGAGAAGGCGGTGGCGCTGAAAGAGCACGTCGCCTCGGTGCGCAACCACATCCGCGAGCTGGGCCGCAAGGATTACCAGCAGCTGCCCGGGGTGCGCACCCTCGATTACGTGCTGATGTTCGTGGCGGTGGAGCCCGCCTTCCTCACCGCGGTGGAGGCCGACCCCTCGCTGGTGCGATTCGGTCTCGACAACAACATCCTGCTGGTGAGCCCCACCAACCTGATGGTGGCGCTGCGCACCATAGAGAATCTGTGGCGCTACGAGCGGCAGAACCAGAATGCCCGCCAGATCGCCGAGCGGGCCGGCCGCCTCTACGAGAAGCTGCGGTTGTTCGTGGAGGAGATGCAGCAGCTGGGTGGCAGCCTGCACCGGGCGCAGGAGAGCTACGACAAGGCGATGGGGCGGCTGGTCAACGGGCGCGGCAACCTGATCGCCCAGGTGGAGCGCTTTCGCGAGCTGGGGGTGGAGGTGACCAAGACCCTGCCCGAGCCGCTGGTCAACCGGGCGCTGGAGCGGGAAGACCCGGCCGAGTGAGGCGGGGCCTCATGCTTCATGCAACAAGAAGGGCAGCCAGTGGCTGCCCTTCTGCATTTCTTTCGCCATTCGATGCTGCGAGCTCGCCGGTTACTGCTTCCAGAAGGAGGGGAAGAAGAGCACCGCCACGGTCAGGATCTCGAGCCGTCCCAGCAGCATGCCGAACGACAGGATCCACTTGGCCGAGTCCGGCAGGGTGGCGAAGTTGGTGCTGGGGCCGATGACCGGTCCCATGCCCGGACCCACGTTGGCCACGGCGGTGATGGAGCCCGAGATGGCGGTCAGGGGATCCAGCCCGATGGCGGCGAGCAGGGCGGCGATCAGCAGGATGACGGCGAAGTAGGCCAGCACGAACGAAATCATCGAGCGGATGATGGCGTCGTTGACCGGGCGGCCGTTGTACTTCTGCGGGAAGACGCCGGAGGGGTGCATCAGCTGGCGCATCTGCTTCTTGAACAGGGCGAACGCCACCTGTACCCGGAAGATCTTGAGGCCGCCGGCGGTGGAGCCGGAGCAGGCACCGAGCGCCAGCAGGATGATGAAGATGATGCTGGTGAGCGGGCCCCAGGTGCCGAAATCACCGAGCCCGAAGCCGGTGGTGGTGAGCACAGAGACGATGTTGAAGCAGCTGATGCGCAGGGCATCCATGAAGCCGTAGATGTCCCTTAGCCACAGATAGAAGGTGACCACCACGGTGACCCAGACTACCAGCCAGAAGAAGCCCTGGACCTGGGCGTCCTTGAGCAGGCTGTTGTCACGCCGGCTCAGGCTCTGTACGTAGAGCAGAAAGGGCAGGCCGCCGAGGAACATGAAGACGGTACCGATCCAGTGTGCCGAGTTGGAGAAGTGGGACATGGATTGATCGGAGGTGGAGTAGCCACCGGTGCTGAGGGTGGTCATCGAGTGGTTGACCGCCTCGAACAGGGTCATGCCGCTCACCCAGTAGGCCAGGAAGCAGAGCATGGAGAGCACCAGGTAGACCAGCACTATGTTGTTGGCCACAGTCTTGGCACGCGGCGCACTCTTGTCGGACCAATCCGAGCTCTCGGTCTGGAACAGCTTCATGCCGCCCACGTTGAGGTAGGGCAGCACCGCCACCGCCATCACGATGAAGCCTACCCCGCCCAGCCACTGCAGGATGGAGCGCCACAGCAATATGCTGTGGGCCATGCCATCGAGCCCTGACAGCACGGTGGAGCCGGTGGTGGTGACCCCCGACATGGTCTCGAAGTAGGCGTCGGTAAAGTCGATGTGGTTGATGAAGAAGAAGGGCAGGGCGCCGAAGATGCAGGCCACCACCCAGACCGAGGTGGTGAGCAGGAACATCTCCCGCACGCCGAGGTGGAACACCGCCTTGCGGCCGTAATGGAGACAGAGCAGGGCCGCCCCGTGGGTGATCAGCACCGACTTGAGAAACTCGACGAACCCCTCGGAGCCGGTCAGCAGGGCCAGCAGGGTGGGCAGCCACATGAACAGGGCCAGCTTGGAGAGCACCAGCCCGAGGGTGAAGATGATGGGACGCAGCTTGATCATGCAAGATAACCTGGTCGTTGATTGACAAAAGACCCGGACAATCCCTGGTAGAGGCTGTGCCGGGTCTGGGTTGTGCTGCCTGGGTGCATGGGCAGATTACAGGAAGAAGGGACTTGGCTGGAACAGGCGTTCCACTTCCGGAATGTACTTCTTGTCCACCAGGAACATCACCACGTGGTCATCCTGCTGGATCTGGGTCCGGTCGTGGGCGATCAGCACCTCGTCACCGCGCACTATGGCGCCGATGGTGGTGCCGGGCGGCAGCTTGAGCTCGCCGACCGTCTTGCCGACCACCTTGGAGGTGTTCTCGTCACCGTGGGCGATGGCCTCGATGGCCTCGGCCGCGCCGCGGCGCAGGCTGTAGACGTTGGCAATGTCGGCCCGGCGCACGTGGGTCAGCAGGGCCGAGATGGTGGCCTGCTGCGGCGAGATGGCGATGTCGATGGAGCCGCCCTGTACCAGATCCACATAGGCGCTGCGCTGGATCAGCACCATGGTCTTCTTGGCGCCCATCTTCTTGGCGAGCAGGGCCGACATGATGTTGGCCTCGTCCTCGTTGGTCACCGCGATGAAGACGTCGATCTGGTCGATGTGCTCCTCCGCCAGCAGCTCCTGATCCGCCGCGTCACCGCAGAAGACGATGGTGTTTTCCAGCACCTCGGAGAGCTGCTCCGCCCGCTTCTGGTTGCGCTCGATCAGCTTCACGCTGTAGCGCTTCTCCAGCTGGCGGGCGAGGCCTGCGCCGATGTTGCCGCCGCCGACGATCATGATGCGCCGGTAGGGGCTCTCGAGCCGCTGCAGCTCCGACATCACGGCGCGGATATGGCCCGCCGCCGCCACGAAGAACACCTCGTCATCGGCTTCGATGATGGTGGTGCCCTGCGGGCGGATGGAGCGACCCTGACGGAAGATCGCCGCCACCCGGGTCTCGATGTTGGGCATGTGATCGCGCAGGGTGGAGAGGGCATTGCCCACCAGCGGGCCGCCGTAGTAGGCCTTGACCGCCACCAGCCCCACCTTGCCGCCGGCGAAGTCCACCACCTGCAGGGCGCCCGGGTACTCGATCAGGCGGCGCACGTAGTCGGTCACCAACTGCTCGGGGGCGATCAGGTGATCCACCGGCACGGATTCGGGCAGGAACAGTCGATCACGCTCCACCAGATAGGCCGGCGAGCGGATCCGCGCCACCTTGTTGGGGGTGTTGAACAGGGAGTAGGCCACCTGGCAGGCGACCATGTTGGTCTCGTCGCTGTTGGTGACCGCGACCAGCATGTCGGCATCCTGGGCACCTGCTTCACGCAGCACCTTGGGATGGGCGCCGTGGCCGTTCACCACCCGCAGGTCGAACTTGTCCTGCAGCTCGCGCAGCCGGTCGCTGTCGGTGTCGACGATAGTGATGTCGTTGTTCTCGCCGGCCAGGTTCTCGGCCAGGGTGCCGCCGACCTGACCGGCGCCCAGAATGATGATCTTCATAGGACGGCCTCATGAGCGTCGCCGTTGCAACGGCGGCCAGGGTGCGTGGGGACGGTCATCAACAGGATGAATCTCATAGGGAAAGCGCGCTCGATGTTGGGCAGTAATGGGTGCCGCAAGCGACACCCGTCGTGATGATGGCCCTGCTTACCGCTTGATCAGCTTGGCATAGTAGAAGCCGTCCATCTCGGCCTCGCCCGGCAGGAACTGGCGACCCGGACACTCCGGGGTGTCCTGCGCATGCAGCGGCACCAGGGTGGCGTCCGGGGTGGCCGCGAGGAAGGCGCGGATCTGGTCGCGGTTCTCTTCCGGCAGCACGGAGCAGGTGGCATACAGCAGAGTACCGCCGCTTTTCAGTTTCGACCAGAGGGCGCCGAGAATGCGGTGTTGCAGCTCGGCCAGCTCGCGGATGTCCTGATCCCGGCGCAGCCACTTGATGTCGGGGTGACGGCGGATGACGCCGGTGGCGGAGCAGGGGGCATCCAGCAGGATGCGGTCGAACTGACCCTCTGGCCACCACAGATCCGGTGTGCTGGCATCGCCGTGGATCACCTTGGCGGTGAGGCCGATGCGATCCAGGTTCTCCTGCACCCGCTTGAGGCGGTTGTCGTCGGCATCGACTGCTACCACGCCGGCCAGCGCGGGCTGGCGCTCCAGCAGGTGGGCGGTCTTGCCACCGGGGGCGGCGCAGGCATCCAGCACCCACTCGCCCGGCTGCGGGTCGAGCAGCGCGGCGGCCTGTTGTGCTGCGCCATCCTGTACCGAGCAGTCGCCGACCTCGAAGCCGGGCAGCTTGGTCACGTCGCAGGGACGTTCCAGCAGAATGCAATCCTCACCCTCTTCACCGGCCATCGCATTGATGCCGGCCTCGGCCATGCGGGCCAGCATCTGCTCGCGGCTCTGGCGCTGGCTGTTGTTGCGGATCCACATGGGCGGGCGCTGGTTGTTGGCCTCCATGATGAATTCCCACTCATCCGGATAGGCCTGGCGCAGCCGCTTGGTGAGCCACTCCGGGTGGCCGAGACGAATGCTGGGGACACGGTCGATGCGCAGCAGAATGACTTCGGCGCTGCGCTGGAAGTTGCGCAGCACACCGTTGATGAGGCCGCGCAAGGAGGTGCCCTTGAGCAGTTTGACGGCGTTGACGGTCTCGGCCACCGCGGCGTGAGCCGGAATGCGGGTGTAGATGAGCTGATAGAGACCGACCAGGATCAGGTAGTGGAAGATGCGGCTCTTGTTCTTGAGCGGCTTGTCCATCATCTCGCCGACCGCCGCATCGAGGCGGGGCAGCCAGCGCAGGGTGCCGTAGCAGAGTTCTTGCAGGAGGGCGCGATCGCGGGGCGCAACCTTCTCCTGGGCAGCAGGCAGGACGGCGGAGAGGGACTGGCCCTGATCCAGCACCTGTTGAATGACGAGAGCAGCCTGTGCGCGTGTTTTCATAGTGTTACCTTAGATGCGCAAGTCGGGGCCTGGGCCCCGCCTTGTGTCAATTCAGTTCAATTCAATTGCGTGCCGGGTTCAAACCAGTCGCGGCGAGAGTTGAGCAGGTCCGTCACGGACATGGCTTTCTTGCCGGGTGGCTGCAGGGTCAGCAGGCGCAGCACCCCCTTGCCGGTGGCGATGTCGATCCCCTGTTTGTCAGCCTTGAGCAGGGTACCGGCCGCCTGGCCGTGATCCTGTGCGACGACCTCGGCTTGCCATACCTTGACGGTCTGGCCGGCGACTTCAAACCAGCTGATGGGCCAGGGGTTGAAGGCGCGGATGCAGCGCTCGATGGCGACGGCCTCCATCGACCAGTCGATGCGGGCCTCTTCCTTGGAGAGCTTCTCGGCGTAGTTGGCCTGTGCATCGTCCTGCGCTTCGGCGGCGGTATTGCCGGCAGCCATGGCATTGACGGTGTCGACCAGCGCCTGCGGACCCAGCCCGGCCAGCTTGTCATAGAGGCTGGCGGAGGTTTCGTCGGCGGCGATGGGGCAGCTCACCTTGCGGATCATGGCACCGGTATCCAGCCCCACATCCATCTGCATGATGGTGACGCCGGTTTCGGCATCCCCCGCCCAGATGGAGCGCTGGATCGGGGCGGCACCGCGCCAGCGTGGCAGCAGGGAGCCGTGCACGTTGATGCAACCCAGACGCGGGGTGTCGAGCACGGCCTTGGGCAGGATCAGGCCGTAGGCCACCACCACCATCAGGTCGGCGCCAAGGGCGGCCAGCTCGGCCTGGGCCTCTTCCTTGCGCAGGGAGGCGGGTTGATAGACCGGCAGATCGTGGGCCAACGCCAGCTCTTTGACCGGGCTGGCGGTGAGCTTCTGGCCGCGGCCGGCAGGTTTGTCGGGCTGGGTATAAACGGCGACGACCTCGTGGTCGGAAGACAACAACGCCGCCAGGTGACGGGCGGCGAAGTCGGGAGTACCGGCAAAAATCAGTTTCAGCTTATTCAATGGGGCAGATCCTCAGAGGACTTTGCGATCTTCACGGGCCATCTTTTCCAGCTTCTGGCGAATGCGCTGGCGCTTGAGCGGGGACAGGTAATCCACAAACAGCTTGCCGACCAGATGGTCCATCTCATGCTGGATGCAGATGGCGAGCAGATTGTCTGCTTCCAGCTCGAATGCCTTGCCATGGCGATCCAGGGCGCGCACCTTGACCCACTCGGCGCGGGGCACCAGGGCTCGGCTGCCGGGCACGGAGAGGCACCCTTCCTCGATGCCGGTGCTGCCGGCCTGTTCGATGATCTCGGGGTTGATCAATACCAGAGGATCTTCACGGTTTTCAGAGACATCGATCACTATGATGCGCTGATGAATGTCGACCTGAGTGGCGGCGAGGCCGATGCCTTCCTCCGCGTACATGGTTTCGAACATATCATCTACAATGTGTTGTAACTCGGGTGTAAAGGTCTCGACAGGGGCTGCGACGGTACGCAGACGCTCATCGGGGAAACGCAATACATCTAGAATGGCCATAGTTTTTTCTTTAGTTTCGTATAAATGCAGTCAATATTGGCGTAATTCTAGTCATTTACGCCGACAAAAAACAGCAACACTTTGCGCGCAGAAGTAACAGGGAGTGTTATGTATCTGAAGCAAACCATCCTCGCCTGTCTGTTGGCCACCCTGAGCCAGGGCGCGCTGGCGGACCAGCTGAAACTGAAAGCGGGTTATCCCGAGACCTATGTGGTGCAAAAAGGAGATACCCTCTGGGATATTTCCGGCCAGTATCTGGCGGAGCCCTGGTTATGGCCAAGGCTCTGGAACATCAACCCGCAGATCGCCAATCCGCACTGGATCTACCCGGGCGACGTGTTGCATCTGAGCTGGGTCAACGGCGAACCACGGCTTGGCAAGGCGATGCAGGGCGGCAAGCAGGTTGTTCGTCTCTCTCCCAAGAGTCGTTACGAGAACAAGGCCAACCCCATTCCAACCCTGCCGCTCAGCGAGATCGGCCCCTTCCTGCAAACAGACCATATTCTGGCTGACAGCCAGCAGGCAAAGCAGCTGCCTTATGTGCTGGGCAATGATGAGGCACACATCGGCATGCTGGAGGGGGATACCCTCTATGTTCAGGGCTCGCTGATCCCGGGTCAGGACTATGGCATCTATCATCCGGGGACCATCTACAAAGACAAGAAGAGTGGCGAACAGCTGGGGCAAGAGGCGGTCTTCGTCGGCACGGCCAGGGCGGAAGCCCTGCTGCCGGACGGCCGCACCCGGGTTACCCTCAGCCACAACCAGCGCGAGGTGTATCAGGGAGACAAGCTGATGCCATTCCCGCCGCAGGAGAGCCTCTCCGCCGTGTTCACGCCCAAGGCTGCCCCCGTCATCTCGCCCGGCTATATCGTCGACTTGCCGAGCAAGGCCCGCGGCGGTGGCAAGTTCGACGTCGTGCTCATCAATAAGGGCATGCGTGATCAGGTTGCTCCCGGCGATGTGCTGGAGATACTGCGGCCCGGTGCCCGGCTGGTGAGCAAGAATGGCAAGGTCGCCTATCGGGAGTACTCCTCCGTCTATGACAAGGCCTTCTATTCGGCCGGCAAGCCACCTTTGCCGTCGGAGGCCGTGGCCCGGGTCATGTTGTTCAAGGTGTACGACAAGCTGAGTTATGGCCTGATCCTGCAGAGTCAGGACATGGTCAGCACCGGTTATCAGGTCAGCAACTTCTGACGTGCCTCTTCCATCCGGGCGACTCGCGCTGTGGTTGACGCTGGATGCCGTCACCGGTATCGGTCCGGTCACCGCCGCTCGCCTGCTGGCCCATTTTGGCGGTGACATCGTCACCCTGTTCGACGCCGACGACGGTACCTTGCGAGCTCTTGGTCTGCAGAGCGCTCAAATCCAGCAGATGAGGTGGCCCCAGCCGGTTGTCGAGCAGGCGCTGAGCTGGGCCGCCGAGCCCGGCAATCACCTCCTGTGTCCGGATGACCCCGTCTATCCCGCTTTGCTCAAAGAGATCCCCGCCGCCCCGCTGCTGCTCTACTGCTGTGGCAACCTGGCTGCCCTGTCTGTTCCGCAGCTGGCGATGGTCGGCACGCGCCATCCCACCTATGCCGGCAAGGACAATGCTGCCCGCCTCTGCGGTGAGCTGGTCGCCTGCGGGCTGGCTATCACCTCCGGACTGGCGCTTGGCATCGATGGGGTGTGTCATCAGCAGGCGCTGGCGGCAGGGGGGACTACGCTGGCCGTGCTGGGCTCAGGGCTCGACTGCCTCTACCCGAAGCGCCATCAGGGGTTGGCCATGGAGATCCTGGCGCGAGGCGGCTTGCTTATCTCCGAGCTGGCACCCGACAAGGGACCGCTGGCCGAGCACTTTCCACGGCGCAATCGCATCATCAGTGGCTTGTCGCTGGGTACCCTGGTGGTAGAGGCGGCCGAGCAGAGCGGTTCGCTCATCACGGCCCGTTATGCATTGGAGCAGGGGCGAGAGGTCTTTGCCGTACCAGGTGCCCCGCAAAACGTGCAGGCTCTGGGTTGCAACAAATTAATCCAGCAGGGGGCCAAACTTGTATTGAGCGCGGCCGATATAGTGGAAGAGCTGCCCGGATTTGTCGGCCTGCTGCAGCAAGTGGCTTACTTGTCTGAGCATTCGAATAATAGCGAATTGCCTTATGCCGATTTGTTGGATAACGTAGATTATGAGACCACGAGCGTGGATACCGTTGCCGAACGGTCCCAGCTTCCTGTCGAAGTGGTATTGGGCAGATTGGTAGAGCTGGAGCTGGCCGGTGCAGTGATGGCGGTAGCCGGTGGATACGTCAGAGCGAGGAGGGTGAATCATGTTTGATGTATTGATGTACCTTTTCGAGACCTACATCCACAGCGATGCAGATGTGATGGTCGAGCAGAATGAACTCACCGACGAACTGAGCCGGGCAGGTTTCGACAAAGACGAGATCGAGAAGGCACTCAACTGGCTGGAGCGACTGGCCAACCTGCATGACAGCGAGCGGGAGGTCTATGTGGCCGCCAGTGCGCAAGGCTCCATGCGTATCTATGCTCCACAAGAACTGGCACGCCTCAGTACCGAGTGCCGCGGTTTCCTGCTGTTTCTGGAACAGGCCCAGGTACTCAATGCCGAAACCCGCGAAATCTGCATCGAGCGCCTGCTCGAGCTTGATAAACCGGATATCGAGCTGGACGATCTGAAGTGGGTCGTCATGATGGTGCTGTTCAACGTACCGGGCAGTGAAAATGCCTACCAGCAGATGGAAGAGCTGGTGTTTGACGAGTCAGACGGCGTCATCCACTGACAGCCCGGTGCCGCGCTGGTAGAATTCAGGTCATCTGGATTCCAAGGCGCGGCCCATGTCAAAAATCGATCATCACCTCTTTTCAGCCCACGAACATGCCTTCGAGCGCGAACCGTGCCCGCAGTGTGGGGCCGAGCTGGTGATCCGCCAGGGCAAGCATGGTCCCTTCCTCGGTTGCTCCGCCTATCCTGCCTGTGATTACATCCGCTCGCTGACTCCGTCCGGCCGTGACATCGAGAAGGTGCTTGATGGCTCGGCCTGCCCGGATTGTGGCCAACCGCTGGCGATCAAGAAGGGGCGTTATGGCTTGTTTGTCGGCTGTACCCAATATCCGGCCTGCCAGCACATCGAATCCCTGCAGGAGAGCGACGATACCCAGATCCTATGCCCGGAGTGTGGCAAGGGACACCTCATCAGCCGAATCTCCCGCTATGGCAAGCAGTTCTACTCTTGCGACGGTTACCCCCATTGCAAATATGTGGTGAATGACAAGCCGGTCTCCATGCCTTGCCCGCAATGTGGCTGGGGTATCATGGTCGAGAAAAAGGTGAGAGGAGCACTGCGCTGGATCTGCCCGCAAAAGAAATGCGGCCACCAGAGCGAGCAGGTATAATCCGGCCGCCACAAGCGAATTGAAACGTTTTCGGCGAACTTCAACCCCCCACTTGGAGTAAGGAAATTCCCACCATGAATAAACCCTTTGTTGCCGTATTGATGGGCTCTGATTCTGATTTTCCGGTGATGCAGACCACCCTCGAGGTGCTCAAGTCATTCGATATCGCGGTAGAAGTGAAAGTGACCTCCGCACACCGTACACCGGCTGCGACTCATCAGTACGTGACCGACGCCGAAGCCCGTGGCTGCAAGGTCTTTATCTGTGCCGCCGGCCTCGCCGCTCACCTGGCAGGCGCAGTGGCAGGCATCACGACTCGTCCCGTGATCGGTGTGCCCATCGATGGCGGCCCGCTCAAGGGGCTGGATGCGCTGCTTTCCACCGTGCAGATGCCGGGCGGGGTGCCGGTGGCGACCGTGGCGATCGGCAAGGCCGGCGCCAAGAATGCAGGCTATCTGGCAGCTCAGATGCTGGCAGTGGCAGATGATGAACTGGCGGCCAAGGTGCAGGCTGAACGCCAGAAAAATGCCGACGAGGTACTGGCCAAGGATGCCGCCTTGCAGGCCCTGCTCAAGTAAGCTCCGAGACGGCAACCACCAGCCCGTTCGCCATCAGCCTCTCGCTGGTCGATGAGGGAGGGGCGCCAGGGTTGCCGTTCCGTAGGCTCAATGTTAATCAATGATGAGGCGACAGCCCGGCTGTCGCATTTTTTATGCCCAATGAATTTGAACTTGCAGTGGCCGCCCTCCAGCGTGATGGGGTGATTGCCTATGCGACCGAGGCGGTATTTGGCCTGGGTTGTGATCCTGACTCCGAGTCGGCGGTACACCGTCTGCTGGCGATCAAGCAACGCCCGGTGGAGAAGGGGTTGATCCTGATCGCCGCCGATCTGGCTCAGTTGCAGGATTACATCGATCTGGACCAGCTCACCAACGAGCAGCTGGCCCGGGTGGAAGCGAGCTGGCCTGGTCCCTTCAGCTGGATCATGCCGGCGCGCGGCAATACCCCGGCCTGGCTGACCGGTCAGTTCACTACCCTGGCGGTGCGTGTGACGGCCCATCCGCAGGTACAAGGGCTGTGTCGTGCCTTTGGCAAGCCACTGGTCTCTACCAGCGCCAACCTGACGGGTGAAGAGCCTGCCCGCCGGGTGGCGGACATCGGCGAATTGCTGGCGAGTCAGCTGGCCTATATCCTGCCCGGTGAAGTGGGGGGGCAGGCCAATCCGTCCGAGATCAAGGATGCCAGAACCGGCGCCATCATCCGCCCCTCTTGAACCGTTCGGAGAGCGGCAATACGGATCGGCTTAGCCCATCCGGCGACATCACAATAATAGGGTCAGGCGACGATCCTGGCTGACTGGAGACAAGATGAGCAAACCGGATGTGGCCCAGGTCAAGGCCTTCCTGCTGCAGTTGCAGGACGATATCTGCCGTGGTCTGGAACTGGCCGACGGCGTTGGACACTTTGTGGAAGATACCTGGCGCCGTGAAGGGGGTGGTGGTGGCCGCACTCGTGTGCTGCGTCACGGTGCGGTGATCGAGCAGGGAGGGGTCAACTTCTCCCACGTTCATGGCGACGCCATGCCGGCCTCGGCGACGGCCCATCGGCCGGAACTGGCGGGCCGCCGGTTTGAGGCCATGGGGGTGTCGCTGGTGATCCACCCACACAATCCGTATGTGCCGACCAGCCACGCCAATGTGCGCTTCTTCATCGCCGAGAAAGAGGGGAAGGAGCCGATCTGGTGGTTTGGTGGCGGCTTCGATCTCACCCCGTTTTATCCGTTCGAAGAGGACGTTCGGCATTGGCATCAGGTCTCCTTCGATCTTTGTCAGCCGTTCGGCACCGATATTTATCCCGAGTTCAAATCCTGGTGTGATCGCTACTTCTTCCTCAAGCACCGGGACGAGACGCGCGGCGTCGGCGGCCTTTTCTTCGATGATCTGAATCGCTGGCCGTTTGCCGACTGTTTCGCCTTTATGCAGGCGGTTGGCAAGGGCTATCTCGATGCCTACCTGCCGATTGTCGAGCGTCGCAAGGCGCTGGCTTATGGCGAACGGGAGCGGGAATTCCAGCTCTATCGTCGTGGCCGCTATGTGGAGTTCAATCTGGTGTATGACCGTGGAACCCTGTTTGGCTTGCAGACTGGCGGGCGTACTGAGTCGATCCTGATGTCGATGCCGCCGCTGGCGCGCTGGGAATATGACTGGCAGCCGTCAGCGTGCAGCCCGGAAGCATTGCTCTACACTGACTACCTCAAACCGCGCGAGTGGTTGTGACCAGAGGGGCCATGATGGCCCCTTCTTATTGGCCGATATTCGGCTTGTTCCTGAGTGCGAAAACCCGTTAAATCGGGAGATTGCCCTCTGAAGGAACTTTTTGATGGATCGTTATCTGGTTTTTGGCCACCCGGTGCGCCACAGCAAATCTCCCTTTATTCATACCCTGTTTGCCAGACAAACCCAGCAAGAGCTGGAATATGGTCTGGCCGAGCCGGCCGTCGAAGAGTTCGCCACCAGTCTGAGAGACTTCTTTGCCCAGGGTGGCAAGGGATGCAATGTCACCGTCCCCTTCAAGGAGCAGGCATTTGCCCTGGTCGATCGACTGAGCCCTCGGGCCCGGCGGGCGGGGGCCGTTAACACCATCAAGCTGACCGATGATGGCGTACTGCTGGGTGACAACACAGATGGTGCCGGGTTGGTGGCCGATCTCAAGGCGCATGGTGTGTCACTTGCCGGCAGCAGGATCCTGCTGCTGGGGGCGGGTGGCGCGGCGCGCGGTGCGCTGGCACCGCTGCTGGCCGAGCAACCCGAAGCATTGGTTATCGTCAACCGTACTCACGCCAGGGCGGAACAGCTGGCTGCCGAGTTTCGTGATCTGGGTGCGGTCAGTGCCGAGACCTATGAGCAGCTGAGCGGCTATTTCGATCTGATCATCAACTCCACCTCCGCCAGTCTGCAGGGAGAGTTGCCTCCGCTGGTGCCTGCCCTGATCCACGCCGATATCGCCATCTACGACATGATGTATGGCGCGACCGATACCCCCTTTATCGCCTGGGCCAAAGGGCAAGGGGCTCGCCAGACTGTAGACGGCCTCGGCATGCTGGTGGAACAGGCGGCAGAAGCCTTTACCGTGTGGCGCGGAATCCGGCCAGGGACTAAACAGGTATTGAGAGAATTGAAACGAAATCTGGGGACCCTATGAACCAAGGCATCTTGTTTCCCGAGCTGGCCGACTGGCAAGCGCACGAACAGCGGATCCACTTTCCTGCCCAGCAGATGGGGGCGCTGGTGGATTGCTACATCAGTCGCCGACGTCTGGAGAAAATGACCGGGCTCTCCCTCGCCAGAGAGGAAGACATCCTGCGAGCCTTCGAAAGCGTGCGTTTTGACATCGAAGAAATTGCTGAAAAACTCATTGAGGAACAAGAGTTTGCAGAAGATGGCGCCATCTACCTCTGATTTTTTCAAGTTTTTTCTCAAAGCAGCGGAACTTGCGCCAAGTTGTGCTGACTAACTAGATAGTTGAGGAAGTGCTAGCTAGTCACCTTTATAACTCCCCGGTATTCGTACTGGGGATTTTTTTATCTATATGAAAAATAACATGATTTATGTAATTCATTTTTCGTGAAACTTAATTACATAAATTACTTTCACTTTCTGCTGCTTTGCTATACAGTTAGCAACGTAGGGTACAGAGGTAAGATGTTCTATCTTTCAGACCTTTTATTTCACGTAATTGAATGTGGCTGAATAGCGACCCCGGTGAGTCATCATCGGGGTGTTTTTTTATGGGGCGCGTTTAGAGTAAATGCTTTAATGTTGGCGAATGTTTGTTAGAATGAAGGGGCTTCTTGAGGAAAACCAGTCGTCTTTGTTCTCAAGATTTAGCTTCTTCCCAATTTTTGAACTGATTGTTTAAGGCCGGTACTGCGTTTGCAGAACCGGCCTCATTTTTATCCTTTCCATTGACTGCTTTGTAATAAAATTTCACTTTGGTACTTATTTGGTGAGGAAACGCCCCCGCCGGCATCTATTTTTGAAAACGTTGCCAATGGGATGAAAAGTTAATTGTTATATAGAATTAACTATTTATCCCATTGATAAAAATAGTGTTTCAAAAACTCATCGTAGGGAGTGGGCGATGTCACTGGCGAGAGGGGTTATGGCAAGCAGACTGAAAGCCTTTCAATCAGCGGAGGAGCTGCTCCGCCAATTGCAGGGTTTGGTTGTGGTGTATACAGGACGTAGCTTACTCCTCGAGCGGTGCTTGCTCACCGTCAGTCATGTCATCGGCGCCTGCGAGATACCAGCCAGTCAGAGTCTGTGCCAGTTTTTCGACCCCGATCTGGGTCAGGGAAGAGAAGGCTTCCACCTGGATCTGCGGACCCAGCTCGGCTACGGCCTGACGTACCTTGATGACCTGATTGTTGCGCGGACCTGGGCTCAGCTTGTCGGCCTTGGTCAGCAGCAGCATGACCGGCAGTTTGCGGTGAGAGCTCCACTCCAGCATATTCATATCGGTATCTTTGAGCGGATGGCGGATGTCCATCAGGATCACCAGACCTTTCAATGACTCACGACGCTGCAGATATTCCGCCAGCGACTTTTGCCACTTGAGCTTCATTTCCAGCGGAACCTGCGCATAACCGTAGCCCGGCAGGTCGACCAGACGCTTGCCCGGTTCCAGCTCAAACAGGTTGATCAGCTGGGTGCGTCCCGGCGTCTTACTGGTGCGAGCCAGGTTCTTGTGCTTGGTCAAGGTATTCAATGCAGATGACTTACCGGCGTTGGAACGGCCGGCAAACGCAATCTCGACACCCCCATCATTTGGCAGGTGACGGATGTCGGGTGCGCTGGTCACAAAATGCACCTTATTGAAATTCAGAGTTTGTGTATCCAACGTAAATTCCCCATAGAGATAGAGGGTTATAGAGTTACTTTTTTGTGAAATCGTGTAAAATGGCGTCGCTTAAACGCGTTTATTTTAACATGCCTTCAGCGGCATGGGATCTGGAAGCCTAATAACGAGAAGTTGGAACGCCATGAAGAACCTAGTCATTACTCTTGCTCTGATGGTTGGCGTAACGGGGATGGCACAAGCCAAGGGCGATGCCGCTGCGGGACAAACCAAGGCTGCCGTTTGCGCGGCTTGTCATGGACCGGACGGCAACAGCCTAGTCGATATGTATCCCAAGATTGCTGGTCAGCACGCATCATATATCAAAAAGCAGTTAGTTGAACTGAAGGCTGCAGCTTCTGGTCAAACTGGCCGGGTTGCTCCCATCATGGGGCCGATGGCGCTTCCCCTGTCTGAACAGGACATGGAAGACCTGGCAGCCTACTTCTCCAGTCAGAAGGTGACGCCGCTCGCGGTACCCGATGACGCCGTCGCTGCAGGCAAGGCGCTGTACATGGGAGGGGACATGAGCCGTGGTCTGGCTGCCTGTACTGCCTGCCATGGTCCGCGCGGTTCGGGCGTCGAGCAGGCCAAGTATCCGAGCCTGTCCGGCCAGCATCCTGCCTACATCAAGGCCCAGCTCACGGCTTTTAGGGCCGCTGCTCGTGACAACGACCCGAACAGCATGATGCGGGACGTTGCCAAGAAGCTGACCGATCAGGATATCGAAGTACTGTCCAAATATGTGGCAGGTCTGCACTGATCAAGCCGGATGATATTATCTCATTGATATTGACGAGGAGCTGGTGGCTCCTCGTTTCTTTTCGGCCTTTAACACCATTTGGCCAGTTTTTTCTCACATTGTTGTAAGAGATCTCCTATTCATCAGCCTGGCCAGGGCTTAAACATTTTTAGAAAAATGCTTAGTAATTCATTAATTTCAATATGTTAAATGACAATAAGTCGTTTATCTCCGTTTGAAAACGTTCCTGATGGCGGCGTTTTTCAAGATAGTTGTCGCGTAAACCTGTTTTAAACTGCCTGTTTTTGCTCTGGTTCGGACCTATCAGGAT
>NZ_JAPDBT010000016.1:0-22111 GCF_027705405.1 Aeromonas sp. QDB34
TCCTGATAGGTCCGAACCAGAGCAAAAACAGGCAGTTTAAAACAGGTTTACGCGACAACTATCTTGAAAAACGCCGCGGACTCCCTGCTCATCATGCTGCGCAGCGGTTCACAAGGTTGGCGGGCCGGTTCGGTGGCGGCGCTCGGAATAGGGACGGGCACCATGGTGCATGTGCTGGCGGCAGCGCTGGGACTGTCGGCTTTGCTGAGTGCCTCGGCCGAGCTGTTCGCCGTCATCAAGTTGATGGGGGCGCTCTACCTGGTCTATCTGGGAGGCTCGCTCCTGTGGCAAGGGGCTGGCTCACCGGCTGTGCGCGAGCCTGCCGTGCGGCTGCCTGCGCTCTCCTACGGCCGGATCTTCCGACAAGGGTTGCTGACCAATGTGCTCAACCCCAAGGTAGCCCTGTTCTTTCTGGCCTTTGTTCCCCAGTTCATCGTTCCCGATGCACCGCAGAAGGCGCTGGCCTTCGTCGTGCTGGGCTGCATCTTCAATTTCAACGGCATGATCTGGTGCCATCTGCTGGCCTTCTCGACCGCTTATGCGAGTCGCAAGGTGGTCTTGCCTGGCTGGTTGGGCCGCTGGCTCAACCGCCTGATGGGGGGGGTGTTTGTGGGGCTTGGCATCAAGCTGGCGGTGGAGTGAGAGGGTAAACGCCGGGCATAGAAAAAGGCGTATCCCATTGCTGGGATACGCCTTCGTCTGCACTGCAGCAGGCTGACTGAAATCAGTTCATGCCGTAGCGCTTGAGTTTCTTGCGCAGAGTACCGCGGTTGATGCCCATCATCACGGCGGCGCGAGTCTGGTTACCACGAGTGTACTGCATGATCACGTCCAGCATGGGAGCTTCGACTTCGGAGAGAACCATATCGTACAGATCAATCACTTCCTGACCGTTCAACTGGGCCAGGTAGTTACGCAGGGCCTGTTGCACAGAGTCACGCAGGGGGCGCTGGGTCGGCTCGGCAGCGTGATTGTGAGTAGTTGTTACCAATGCATCAGAAGTCAGGGTTTGTTCGAACATATTCGGTCGGCTCTTTAGTTATGCGTTAACCTAATCCATCGAAATACGCTTCGAGTGCCTCGAGTTGTGCATCTGCACAATCCAGGGCATTGAAGTGCTTACGGAATTCTCGGCCCGTCTCTTCTTCATCCAGATACCAGCCCACGTGTTTACGGGCAATGCGCGCTCCCAGATATGCACCATAAAACTGGTGCAGGTTGGTTACATGCTCGTTCATCAGGGTGCGAACCTCTTCCCTTTCGGGAGGCGGCAGCTTGGTGCCCGTCTCAAGAAAATGACGGATTTCCCGGAAAATCCAGGGTCGTCCTTGCGCAGCACGGCCGATCATCACGGCATCAACGCCGGTATAGTCGAGGACATACCGGGCCTTCTCCGGGCTGTCTATGTCGCCATTGGCGACAACAGGAATCGATACGGCCTGCTTAATCGCCCTGATAGTGTCGTACTCCGCCTCGCCCCGATAGAGGTCGGTACGGGTACGACCATGCACGGCAAGGGCCGCGATACCGCAATCTTCGGCGATTCGGGCGATCTCCTCGCCATTGCGGTTATCCGGATCCCATCCTGTGCGGATCTTCAAGGTGACAGGTACCTCCACTGCGTCCACTACGGCCCGGCAGATGGTTCTGACCAGGTCGGGTTGGCGCAGCAGGGCGGAACCTGCCAGCTTCTTATTCACTTTTTTTGCCGGACATCCCATGTTGATGTCGACGATCTGAGCGCCCTGCTCCACGTTGTAGCGGGCAGCAAACGCCATCATCTCGGGGTCGGCTCCGGCAATCTGGACCGATCGCAAGCCACCTTCTGCAGAGTGATCCATTCTCATCCTGGTTTTCTGGGTATCCCAGACATCCGGGTTGGCCAGCAGCATCTCGGAAACGGCCATGCCGGCGCCCAATCGCAAACAAAGTTCACGAAATGGTCGGTCTGTTACACCGGCCATGGGAGCCACGATCAGGGGAGTTTCAAGCGTGTGGGGACCTATCTGCATTCCACGGTTACCATCGGCTTAGGGCGGCGTATATTACGCATTTTTTAGTCAGGAGAAAAGGTTAGTATTTGAGCGTCAGCCATTTTTTTCTGAAAAAAACGTCGCGCCAAGGCTTGCAAATTCAGGAGTGCTTGAAAATCAGACATATTGTCGAGCCGGACTGGCGGGGCCAAATGGGTGAGGGGAGAGGCGATTTGCCTGTCCCCCTCCCGGACCGGTTTGCGTTATGATAGCGAGCTTGTATCGAGCAAAGGCTCCAAACAATTTCATTACAAACAGATTGGGGATGTATGACGGCAAGGTTCATCAAATCTCTCTACCCGTGTCTGCTTGGTGCCGTGCTGGGCTCGGCCCAGGCCCAGACGGTCAGTTTCAGTGAAGCCTGGAGTCGGGTCATCCGCCAGGATGACGGGCTGGCAGCCGAGCAGGCAGGGGTGGAGCGGGCGCAACAACTGCGCGAGGCGGCCAAGGCCATGTATCTGCCCAAGGTGGACGTGGGGGCCAGCTATACCCACCTCGATCAGCCGATGGAGCTCGACATGATGGATCTCAACCCCATCGCCAACCATCCGGAATTCGGCAAGGTGCTGGCGCCCATCATGCAGGCGCTCAAGCTGACGCCCAACGACTTCGTCACCCCTCTCACCAAGCAGAACGTGGTGACCAGCTCGGTCAAGATGCTGTGGCCGTTGTTTACCGGTGGCCGCATCGATGCGGCGCAGGACATTCGCCAGGCCCAGGTGAGCGAGGCGCAGCAGTTGCTGGTGCTCAAGCAGCAGTCCACCTTCGAAAGTCTCTCCCAGACCTACTTTGGAGTCGTGCTGGCGGCCCAGGTGGTGCAGACCAAGCAGGAGATCGAGCAGGGGCTGTCCCGCCATCTGGAGCATGCCAAGAAGCTGGAGGCCCAGGGCCAGATTGCCCGGGTCGAACGCCTCTCCGCCCAGTCGGCCTATGACCGAGCGCGCATCGATACCCAGAAGGCAAGGCGCAGCCTGGAGATCGCCCAGCTGGCCCTTGGCCACATGCTCAAGCTCAAGCAGGCCGAGCCCAACACCCAGCTCTTCATCAATCAGCAGATGCCCGAGCTCGATGCTCTGGTGCAGGAGACGCTGGCGGTACATCCCGGTCTCAAGCTGCTGACGGCCAAGAAGGAGCAGGCGCAGGGAATGATCAGGCTGGAGAAGGGCAAGTACGCCCCCGAGCTGTTCCTGTTCGGCAATTACAACCTCTATGAGGATGACTCGCTGGCCTCTAAGACCACGCCGGACTGGCTGGTCGGGGTGGGCGTCAGCATGCCGCTGGTGAGCCGTGACGGCCGCTCCGAGACGGTACAGGCGGCCAAGAGCGCCGAGCTGCAGGTCAATCTGCTGCAGGCCAAGACCCGCCAGGATCTGGAGCTGCTGGTCGAGAAGACCTGGCGCGAGGCGGCGCAGGGGCTGGAGGAGTTCCAGTCGCTCTCTTCCACCCAGGCGCTGGCCGAGGAGAACGTGCTGCTGCGGGACAAGGCGTTCGGGCAGGGACTCTCTACCTCCCTCGACGTGGTGGATGCCCGCAACCAGCTGGCCGGGGTCAAGACCCAGCGCGCCGCTGCCGCCTATCAATACGTGATCTCGCTGGCCCGCCTCTTGGCGCTCTCCGGTCAGATGAACAGTTTCAATCAATATCAGCATGGGCAAGTGATCGAGGTGAATTCATGATCGCGCGCCACTCTGCTCCTTTTTCCATGTCTGTTTCGACCGCCAAGGGTCGCCCGTTTGCCGAGGTGAATGCATGAGTCATCCCCCCATCAAGAAGAAGATGAGCCAGGCCAAGCCGCTGCTGCTGCCACTGGCGCTGGTGCTGCTGGTCATCTGGCTGGGCTGGCGTTTCTGGCTGGCCTATCAGCCGGAGCCGGTGCGCCTGCAGGGGCAGATCGAGGCGCAGCAGTACTCCGTCTCCTCCAAGGTGGCGGGCCGCATCGACGAGGTGCTGGTGAAGAAGGGTGATCAGCTGGCCAAGGATCAGCTGGTGTTTACCCTGGCCAGCCCGGAAATCGAAGCCAAGCTGAGTCAGGCCAAGGCGGGTCAGGCAGCGGCTGGCGCCATGGCCGAAGAGGCCGAGAAAGGGGCGCGCGCGCAGCAGATTGCCGCCGCCAAGGATCAGTGGCAAAAGGCCAAGGCGGCCGCGTTGCTGCGCGGCAAGACCTACGAGCGCATCGCCAGCCTGCATCGAGATGGCGTGATGCCGCTGCAAAAGCGCGATGAGGCCTGGACTGCCTGGCAGGCGGCCAAATACAGCGAAGGCATGGCCTGGCAGCAATACCAGATGACCCTGGAAGGGGCGCGGGAAGAGACCAAGATTGCGGCGCGCGAGCAGGCCAAGATGGCGGCCGGCGGCGTGGCCGAAGTGGAGGCCTACCTGGCCGATACCCGCATCGCCAGCCCGCACACCGGGGAAGTCTCCCAGGTGCTGCTGCGCAGCGGCGAGCTGGCCCCGCAGGGCTTCCCGGTGGTGACCCTGCTCGACATGAGCGATGCCTGGGCCCAGTTCCACGTGCGTGAAGATCTGTTGCCCCGCTTTGCGCTGGGTACCGAGTTCGATGCCCGTATTCCCGGCCTGGGCGAGCAGACGGTGCGCTTCAAGGTGACCCATGTGGCCGTGATGGGGGATTTCGCCACCTGGCGTGCCACCGATACCCGTCAGGGCTTTGACATGAAGAGCTTCCAGGTAGAGGCGCGCCCGCTGCAACCGGTTGAGGGGCTGCGGGTCGGCATGAGCGTGCTGGTCGAACTCTGATGGGACGTGAATGGCGGTTGCTGTGGCAGGATCCGTTCGGTCGGGCGCTGGCAAGCTGGCTACCCCTGTTGCTGATAGGGATCCTCTGCTGGGTCTTTTCGGCAGGGCTGGCGCGGGATCTCAAGATAGGTCTGGTGGATCTGGATCAGAGCCTGCTGTCACGTGAGCTGGCCTTCTCGCTGGATGCCTCCGCCGGACTCAAGGTCGCCCAGCAGTTTGATTCCATCGAGGCAGGGGCCAGCGCGCTGCGAGGGGGCGATATCTACGCCCTGGTCGTGTTGCCGAACCACCTGGAGCGGGATGCCCGGCAAGGCACCCAGCCTCAGGTCACCGTGTTCAACAACGGCCAGTTCATCCTGATCGCCAAGCTGATCAACTCGGCGCTGGCCCAGGTGGTCGGGACGCTCAACGGTCAGGTGGGCGTGCTCTCGGCCATGGCGGGCGGCAAGGCGCTGCCCGGTGCGCTGGGGCAGGCGGTGCCTATCGCCAGCCAGGTGACGGCGCTCTACAACATCAACTCCAGCTATGCCCAGTTTTTGCTGAGCGCCCTGTTGCCGGCGGTGTGGCAGATCCTGGTGGTGCTCTACGGCATCAATGCGCTGGCCCGCACCGATCGGCTGGGGCTGGACTGGACCACCAAAGGGGTCTGGTTCGGTCTCTGGCGCACCCTGCTGCCCCACGTGCTGATTGGCTGGGGCTGGGGGCTGGGGTGGAGCCTGCTGCTGTTCAAGGGGTTTGGTTACCCGATGCAGGGCAGTTGGCTGGTGCTGGCTACGGGGTTGGGGCTGGCGTCGGCCGCCTGCGTCAGCATGGGGGCCTTCTTCTACGGCATCATCCGGGATCCGGCCCGCGCCCTGTCGCTGGCCGGTGCCTACACGGCGCCGGGCTTTGCCTTCATGGGGGTCACCTTTCCGGTCAGCGCCATGGGGGATTTCGCCCAGTTCTGGCGCAGCCTGCTGCCCATCTCCCACTATGTCGAGCTGCAGATAGGCCAGACCAACTACGGTCAACCGCTGGCGGCGGCGCAGCCCCAGTTTGGCGCCCTGCTGCTGTTTCTGCTGCCCCTGTTGTTGGTGGTTCGCCGCTATCAGGCCCAGGCGAGCGCGGTACCCGTTAATGCGGAGCCCAGGTCATGATGGGATGCTGGGGTTTGCCACGCCTCGAGTGGCGGCTGCTTGATTTGTGCCTCTCGCTGGCGCCACCAATCGCTGCCTCCTGGCGGTGGAAGGAGCCAATCACATGCTAGGTTTCTGGGATCTGCTGCGCCTCGAGTTGCGCACCCTGCTGGCGGACAGGGCCATCATGCTCACCCTGTTCGGCGGCGTCTTCTTCTACTCCTTCCTCTACCCGCAGCCCTATCTGCACCAGCTGCCGCGGGAAGAGGCGGTGGTGGTGGTCAACGAGGACGGCAGTCAGCTGTCGCGTCAGCTGGAGTTCATGGCCGATGCCACGCCGCAGGTAAAACTGGTGGCGCGGGCGGGCAGTCTGGATGAGGCTCGTGCATTGCTGCTGGCGGGGCAGGGCAGCGGTATTTTGCACATCCCCCGCCACTTCTATCGGGATCTGATGCAGGGCAAGAGCGTCACTCTGGGCTATGCCGGCGATGCCTCCTACTTCCTGGTTTACGGCACCATTGCCGAGGGGCTGGCCCAGGCGGGCGGCACCCTGGCCGCCCAGGTGAAGGTCGCCAGATTGCTGAGCCACGGTGAGGCCTTGCCGCAGGCCGCCATGGGCTGGAATGCGGTGGCGCTCAACGTGCTGCCGGTGTTCAACCCCACCATGGGCTATGTGAACTACGTGGTGCCGGCGGTGTTCGTGCTGATCCTGCACCAGGTGCTGCTGATGGGCACCGGCATCCTGGGGGCGACCCAGAACCAGCGCAGCCAGCGCGGCGAGGCGGGCTACTGGCAGCATGCCCCCATCCTGCCACTGCTGCTGGCCCGCACCCTGGTGGTGGGAGGGCTGTTCGTGCTGCCGGTGAGCTACTTCTTCGGCTTCTGTTTCGATCACTACAACATAGTGCGCACCGCCGAGCCGGCGGCACTCTGGCTGTTCACCCTGCCGTTCCTGCTGGCCACCACCTGGCTGGGTGTGGTGCTGGGGGCACTGTTTACCCGCCGGGATTTGCCGACCCAGGTGGTGCTTGTCTCCTCGCTGCCACTGGTCTTTCTGGCCGGTTTCATCTGGCCGCTGGAGCTGATCCCGACCCCGCTCAACTGGCTGGCCCAGTGGGTGCCGAGCACCCCGGCCATCGAAGGTTTTCTGCGGCTCAACCAGATGGGGGCCGAGTTTGCTCAGGTCTCCCACTACTGGTGGCAGTTGTGGGGGCTGGCATTGCTCTACGGTGCGCTGGCCTGCCTGCTGCTGCGTTGGCGGCAGCAGTCGTTGCCGGTTGCCAGCCAGCCTGCCTTGCAGCGTGAAACCACCGCCGGTTGAGCGGGATGGTACCAGCACGCGTGATACGGCGTGTGCGGTAAAGCGAAAAACGGTCAGCCCTTGGGCTGACCGTTTTTGTATGCGCTGGACTCAGTGAAGCTGGTGCTGGTTTAGCCGCGCTGGAGCTCGGGATCGCCGATGGCATAGATCTGGCTGTGCGCCGCCTTGTCGCCGAGCAGACGCAGCCCGCAGGCGGCGACGTCGGCACGACGTACCAGGCCGTGTACCTCCTCGCCCTGGCTCAGCACGGCCTGACCGGTGGCCTCGCCATCCTGCAAACCCGCCGGACGCAGTATGGTCCACTCGAGCGCACTGGTCTGCAGCCAGCTCTCCGCCAGACTCTTCAATCTGACCTCATGACCGAAGGCAGAGCGCGCCCGCTGCGGCAGATATTGCCAGCTGTCGCCGCAACCGAGTGAGGTCACCAGCAGCAGGCGCTTGAGCCCGGCCAGCTCCATCTGATCGATCACCTGACGATTGCCCAGATAGTCGACAGGCTCTGCCTGGCGAAAACTGCCGAGGGTGGAGATGACCTGTGCCCCGTCACCGGCCAGCTGGCAGGCCGCCGCTACCGCCTGCGGGTCGAGGGCATCGCCGTTGACGACCTCGACTCCCAGAGCACGCAGCTCGGTGGTCACCTCGGGACTGCGGATCAGGGCGATGACCCGCTGGCCCTGCTGCAGGGCTTGTTCGGTGAAGGCGCGGCCCAGCCCGCGGCTGGCTCCGAAGATGAGTGTGGTTGGCATGCTGCTGCTCCCTTTGACGAAAGGGCTAGCCTAGAGGGTTGTAGGAAGGCTGTAAATGAGAGTTGTTTTTATTTGCCTGGAAAACAGGGAAGCGGCGAGCCAGTGGCGGAGCCTGGCTCGCACGGGGATCAGCCGTTGTAGTGGCCGATATGGGGGCGACGGCTGGGGCCGCTCAGGTGGATATCCACCGGATTGAACGCCTTGATCGCTTCAAAAGCGAAATCACCTATTGCCTGATGCAGGCTCTGGGGATTGTGGTTGGTGATGAGGATGACGCTTTTCGACAGGTTGCGACGGCGGCGCAGCAGGTGGCCGAGGAAGCTGGACTGGCTTTCCGCCATCTTGGCGCGGTTGGCCGAGACCTCGTCGATGATCAGCAGATCCACCTCTTCCAGGGCACGCCGGTACTGGTTGCGCTCTTCCTGATCCTGGATCACGTTGAAGAACAACCTGTCCACGATGGAGGCCCACTGCTGGAAGATCACCGACTTCTGGTGGCGTGCGATCAACTCGTGCGCCACGGCGCCCGCCAGGGTCGACTTGCCGGTGCCGTAGTCACCATAGATAAGCATGCAGCCGCCGCCGCTCTTCTCCCAGTGCTCGAAACCGCTGATGAAGTAGCGGGCGGTCTCGATGGGATATTGCAGCGCCGGATCGCCGGCATCCATCCGTTCAAACACCCAGTCGGGGTTGAGGTCGGCCTGGGCGATCAGCTTCTGGATCCGCTCCTGGCGCGCCGCCTTCTGCAGCTCGCGGACCTCGGCATTGGCCTTGGCGTCGTACTCCTTGCGCAGGGTCTCGTAGTCGTACTGGCTGCCGCCGGTCTCTTGCTGAAGGCGACGAATGCGCTCCAGCAGGCCTCCTACGTGGCGGCTCAATTCCGGGTCGTGAATGCGATGATCCTGCTTGGCCTTGGCGATCTTCTGGCGCTTGGCTTCGATCTCTTCCAGCTCCTGGCGCAGGGGATCGTGCGGGTCAGTCATGGAATGCTCCTTCTGCTCGGTCTGGGGTGGGGACAGGTCTCTGATTTTGCCTGCTGGCGGTGCCTGCTATCAATCATTATCCGGCTCCTGCGACTGGCCGGCCAACCGCTTGGCCTCTTCGATCATCTCCTGCGCCCGCTTGCTTGGGCCCGATTCGACCTGTGCCGGGGTCACCTGCTGGTAGCCCTGCACCTCCATCGGCTTGCGGCGGGTATAGCGGCGGGTCTTGAGGGCGCGGATGAACTTGAGCATCCACTGGTGCTGGGAGTCGAACACTTCGGGCCGCCCCAGCCAGTAGGCGATGAACTCGCCGAGATCCTCTTCGCTGTAGCTGGCATCGATCACCCCGCACAGGCGGGCGAGGGCCGGCAGCTCTGTATCCGGGCGCCATTGCAGGTGCATCTGGAACGGGCGCTCCGGCAGCGGGCTGCGCACCCGCTGGGTCAGCAGTGGCAGCTGGAACGGGCACTGATGGTAGTGCTCACTGTCGTTTTGCGCCTCGACTTGCAGCAAACCCGCCTCCATCAGCTCATCGAACAGCTCGGTCAGCTGGCGAGCATTGACTTGAAAGGAAAAGCCGCTGGGATCGCCCGGGTCGACCACCGCCAGTGCCCGGCCGAGCTCGGGGTAGTTGAGCCTGGCCAGCTGATTTTCCAGCACCAGTCGGCGCAGCTGCAGGGTATAGAGGCTGCGGGCCGGGTGGGACAATCTGGGATGGGCGAGGGCGCTGTATTCGGCAGGGGTCATGGCATGCTTCATTGACGGACGTGGCGGTATTATCCCCCATGGCGCAGCCTCATACAATTGATGGCATGCCCGGCACCGCCGGCGGGTGCTCGGCTCGCCCACAATCGGGGTTGCTTGTTTTCGTATGACGCTGTTTTTTTGTCAGCCAAGTTGCAAAGAGGAGAAAAAGCTGAGTTTCGATGAGCATCATTAGCTGCTTTATTTCAAGCAGTTGGCCGCCAGAATAGCTACCGAGCATGGATTTTTCGGCGATGATTCAATCATCTGATTGGTCAATGCAGTCGGTTATGGTCTAGGCTTGAGGCTAAATAACTGGTTGACTAATAAGAGCTTTATCAAGATGTCAAAAGCCGGACTACGGATCCTGGTGGTGGAGGACGAAGCGGTTTTTCGCCACTCGCTGGTCAATTATCTCGCCCACGATGGTGCCTGCGTGTTCCAGGCGGAAGACGGCATTGAAGGTCTCTCTGCCGCCGCTCTCTATCACCCCGATGTGGTGTTATGTGATTTGAACATGCCCAACATGGATGGGCATGAGGTGATCGCCTGCCTCACTGCCCGCTACCCTCATATTCCTGTCATCGTCATCTCGGCCCAGAGCAAGATGGAGGCGGTTGAGCGAGCGCTGCGCGCCGGTGCCCGCGATTTTTTGCTCAAGCCCATCTCGGACTTCGGTCAGGTGCGTCGCAGCATAGAGCAGTGCCTGAACGCCAATCACGGTTATGGACAACAGCTGGAGTTGATGGAGCACATCGACTTCTTTCGCGAACACGACCAGGCGGCGACCCGACTGCTGGCCTGGTTGAAGCCGCCGAGCTTGCAGGAGTGGGGGCCCTGGCAGGTCACCTTTGAAGGGATGGGCAATCTGTTCATTCCCGATACCTTCAAGGTGGATGACAAGCTGCTGGTGCTGGTGATGGAGCTGCCGATCCTCGGGGTGGATGCCGCCTTCTGCGGCGCCCTGGTGCGCTCCTTGATGAACGCCCCGTATCGCCAGTTTCAGCGTGGCGAGAGTCTGCTGCTGACCCAGCCCCACCGGTTGCTCGATTACCTCAATCTGCAGCTGGTCGAATCCGGTCTGCGCCACTCCTTCGCCATGGCCGCCCTGTTGTTTGATCAGGAGGACGGGCTGGTCTTTGCCAATGCCGGGCTGACTTCGCCCCACTGGCTGGTGCGCTCCGGCGGCCTGCCACTCGGCCTGCTGCGTACCAGCCACTACGCCTTGCACAGGCGCAGCTGGCATGAACCCTTTGACCTGCAGTTTCGCAGTGACAGCGGCAGTGCCCTGCATGTGCAGGTTCGGCATCATTAAGGCCGTGTCAGGAGGCCACATACAAAGAGGGCGCCCATGGGCGCCCTCTTTGTTGCTAGACAATCCGGACCGCTTAGACGGCGGCAGATTGCAGCTTCTTGTCGTGTTCCTGCGGCTCTTTGGCCGGACCTTCTGCACCGTGCATCCAGTAGACCAGGCGATTGGCCATGGTCAGCAGGATCAGCGCGCTGATCACGGCGGCCAGTGCGATGCCACCGAAGATGGCCATGGCACCGGATTCGCCGACGAAGGAGCCGATGAAACCGGCGGCATAGTTGGCCAGGGCCACGAAGCCGAACCAGGCACCCATCATCAGGGAGGCCAGGCGCAGCGGAGCCAGCTTGGTCACCATGGAGAGGCCGATCGGGGAAAGGCAGAGCTCGCCCAGGGTGTGGAACAGGTAGGCACCGACCAGCCAGAACATGGAGGTCTTGACGGCCTGATCTCCACCTTGCTCCAGCACGGCACCGATCATGAACAGGAAGCCCACGGCCAGGAACAGCAGACCCATGGCGAACTTCACCGGGGAGTTCGGCTCTTTCTTGCCGAGCTTGATCCAGATGGCGGCAACGATGGGGGCCAGCGTGATGATGAAGAAGGGGTTCAGGGACTGGAACCAGGCGGTCGGCACTTCGAAGCTGCCGATCATGCGATCGGTATACTCCTGTGCGTACAGGTTCATCAGACCACCGGCCTGCTCGAAGCCGGCCCAGAAGATGATGGTGAACAGACCCAGCACCAGGATGACCTTGATGCGATCCACTTCCTGCTTGGTCAGCGGAGCCTTCTGCTCCTTGGAGCGCTGCTCGGCGGCGCGCTGGGCGGCCGGCACGCGGCCGATGTCACCCAGGAAACGCTGAGCCATGGTGGCCTGCACTACCAGGGAGAGCAGCATGCCGATACCGGCGCTGACGAAGGCGGCTTGCCAGCCATAGGCGGTTGCGGCAGCGCCACAGATCACGCCGGCCAGCAGGGAGCCCAGGTTGATACCCATGTAGAAGATGGTGAAGGCACCGTCACGACGGTGGTCACCTTCCTGATACAGGTCACCCACCATGGTGGAGATGTTCGGTTTGAACAGACCGTTACCCACGATCAGCAAGCCGAGGCCCGAATAGAAGACGGTGTTGACCATGTCCGGGAACATGGCGTGCGGCAGTGCCAGGGTAAACTGGCCGGCGGCCATCAGCACGGCACCAAACAGAATGGCGCGGCGTTGGCCGAGGAAGGTATCTGCCAGCCAGCCGCCGATGATCGGGGTGATGTAGACCAGACCGGTATAGATGCCGTACAGCTTGAGGGCATCGGCCTGAGTCCAGCCCATCCCGCCGTTGGCAGTCATGTCAGTCAGATAGAGCACGAGCACGGCACGCATGCCGTAATAGGAGAATCTCTCCCACAGTTCGGTACTAAAGAGCAAAAAAAGCCCTTTAGGGTGACCTAAAAAGGTCCCTTTGGACGGATTATTCATTGGAACTTCCACCTGTGTCTTATATTTTTTTAGAAATTTTATGCAAGGGCTAGGAACAAGCCATAATCCTTATAGAACAAGCGTGATTAAATTACAATATTATGATTTAGCGATATTTTATCTATCAATGGTTGAATATATGTTTATAAAATGAAAAAGGGCATCGAATGATGCCCAGTGTTTTATTCCATTAATAGGTTAAATATTCAGCTATTACAGCTGCTTGGCAAACTGTTTCAGCCAAGTGATAAATTCGCCGTTCAGTTCCGGATGGCGCACTGCATATTCCACGTTGGCTTTCATGTAACCAAACTTGCTGCCGCAGTCGTGGCTGCGCCCTTTCATGAAGTAGGCATTAACCTGCTCCTGCTCCATCAGCATGGCGATAGCATCGGTCAGCTGGATCTCGTCGCCGGCACCGGCGGGGGTCTTTTCCAGCAACGGCCAGATGTTGGAAGAGAGCACGTAACGGCCGACCACAGCCAGATTGGAGGGGGCCTCGTCACGTGGCGGTTTTTCGACGATAGCCTGCATCGGCAGAGACATGCCCTCGCTCAACGCTTCTCCCTTGATGTCGGCGATACCGTATTTGTCCACTTCACTCTCGGGAACGGCTTCCACCATGATCTGGCTGATGTGATCCTCTTCGAACATGTGCACCATCTCGGCCAGGTTGTCCTGCTTGAGGTCGCTGGCCACCTCGTCGATCAGCACGTCCGGCAGCAGTACCGCAAACGGGTTGTCGCCGATCAGCGGACGGGCGCAGAGCACCGCGTGTCCCAGACCTTTTGCTTCCCCCTGGCGGACGTGCATGATGGTGACGTCTTTCGGGCAGATGTGTTGCACCTCTTCCAGCAGTTGCCGCTTGACCCGCTTCTCGAGGGTCGCTTCCAGCTCGAAGCTCTTGTCGAAGTGGTTCTCGATGGAGTTCTTGCTCGAGTGGGTAACCAGGATGATCTCCTTGATGCCGGCGGCGATGGCTTCGCGCACTACATACTGGATCAGCGGTTTGTCGACGACGGGCAGCATCTCCTTGGGGATGGCCTTGGTGGCTGGCAGCATACGAGTGCCCAGACCGGCGACGGGAAGAACGGCTTTGCGTACAACGAGCGGTGTCTTTTTCATGGAGAGAGTCCAGAGATACAAAGTGGGCCCATGATACCCGAAGAAAAATAGGGCAGCCACAGGCTGCCCTTATGATGGAAGGGGTGTGGATCGGTTACTTGACGATAATCATGTCCCGATTTGCTTCCAGCGTGGCCGGCCCGATGCCGCTCACATCGGCCAGCTGATCCACGGTAGTGAACTTGCCCTGCTTCTCGCGGTAATCAACGATGGCCTGGGCCTTTTTCTCGCCAATGCCCTTGAGCGCAGTCAACTCATTGATATTGGCGGTGTTCAGGTTCACCTTGCCGCTCTCCTTGGCGGCGGTGACCGTAGTTGCCGGCTTGGCAACAGGCTTGTCGGCGGCCAGCAGAGGCTGGCTGAGCAGGGGCAGGCAGCTCAGCAGCAGGGTGGCGGTCAGGGTCTTGTAGTTCATGGCGGCACGTCCTTGTGTGGTTTGGTATGCCTATTGAGAATTAGCCGAGTCGCGCCACTTTTTGTCTGTCAGAAGTAACAGGGTTATAACTCAGCTGAATCGGCTATAACCCACGCCATTCCAAAATAGGTACACTGTGCTAATCATTTGACCAGGATGTCTTTTCTTATGTTTTTTCCCGCGATTTCCGAGCTGGAGCCCATCGCCCGTGCCGCCGGTGACGCCATCATGGCCATCTACAGTCAGTCTTTTGCGGTGGAGTACAAGCAGGACGAGAGCCCCTTGACCGCCGCCGACAAGGGGGCGCACGAGGTGATCGTGCAGGCGCTGGCCCGGCTGACTCCCGACATCCCCGTATTGTCCGAGGAGTCCGGGCCCGAGGTGATGGCGGCGCGCCACGGCTGGTCCCGCTACTGGCTGGTGGACCCGCTGGACGGCACCAAGGAGTTCGTCTCCCGCAACGGCGAGTTCACCGTCAATATCGCCCTGATTGAAGAGGGGACTCCGCGTTGGGGACTGGTCTATGCCCCGGTATTGGACCAGCTCTGGTATGGCGGCAAGGGGCTGGGGGCCTGGCGAGTGGCTGATGGCAAGCGTGAGGCTATCCAGAGCCGACCTCATCAGGGAGGTACGCCCTGGCGGGTGGTAGGCAGCCGCAATCACCTCTCTCAGGCCACACTGGATTACCTGGCGGGCTTTGGTGACATGGCGCGGGGCGAGATTGAGCTGGTTTCCATGGGCAGTTCGCTCAAGTTCTGCATCATCGCCGAGGGGGGCGCCGAGCTTTACCCGCGCCTCGCCCCCACTTGCGAGTGGGATACCGGTGCGGCGCAGGCGGTGCTGGAGGGGGCGGGCGGCAGCGTCACCCAGCTCGATGGCTCGCCGCTGTGCTACAACAAGCCGGACATCCTCAACCCCTGGTTCGTGGCCAAGGCATAAAACGGGATATCGGGATACAAAAAGGCCGGACTGGCGTGAACTGCCAGTCCGGCCTTTATTATTTCGCTATTCGCGTTGGGTCAGAAGACCTTCTTGAACGGCTTGATGGTCACCTTGGCATAGACACCGGCCGCCACATAGGGATCGGCATCGGCCCAGGCCTTGGCATCCGCCTGTGAGGCG
This sequence comes from Aeromonas sp. QDB34, assembly GCF_027705405.1. Lineage (NCBI taxonomy): Bacteria > Pseudomonadati > Pseudomonadota > Gammaproteobacteria > Aeromonadales > Aeromonadaceae > Aeromonas > Aeromonas sp. QDB34. The sequence goes on from NZ_JAPDBT010000016.1 coordinate 15,145, forward strand.
AACTCGGCGATGACGGTGCTGCCGGTAAAGCCGGCATCGGCCGGATCCTCGGCATCGATGGCCGGGTTGGGTCCGGCGGTGAGCAGCCGCCCTTCATCCTGCAGCGCCTGTAGCCTGGCCAGATGGGCCGGGCGCGCCTGCTTGCGCAGCGGCAGGCTGCCCTGAACATCTTCGGAATAGATGAGATACCACATGAGAGGATCCTTTTCTTGATGGCAGTTATTTTTTCATTTCATTTTTCTGCTCGGCGGGCAGGTGGCGATAGAGATAGACACCGCTCAGCAGAGTGAATACCAGGGTCATGCCAAGCAGACCGAACACCTTGAAGTTGACCCACATCTCCTGCGGCAGGTTGAAGGCCACATAGAGGTTGAGCAGGCCGCAGACGGTAAAGAAGCCGACCCAGCCGAGATTGACCCGATCCCAGACGGGATCCGGTGCCTGCAGCTCCTTGCCCAGCATCTGCTTGATCAGGTTCTTTCCAAAGCCGTAGCGGCTGATGAGCAGGCCCAGTGCAAACAGTACGTTGATGACGGTGACTTTCCACTTGATGAAGGTGTCGTCGTGGAAGAAGACGGTGAGGCCGCCGAAGAAGCCGACCAGCAGGAAGGTGAACAGCTGCATCTTCTCGACCTTGCGATAGCGGATCCAGCTGTAGGCGAGCTGCAGACCGGTCACCACCACCAGGGCACCGGTCGCCATGTAGATGTCGTAGAACTTGTAGACTGCAAAGAAAACGATAAGAGGAATAAATTCAATAAATTGCTTCATGTCTGGCTCGTCGCCCTCAAAAGTGGACCGCAAAATTTGATTCAGTGTACCTGCCCGATGGGCAACGGCAAATGAATAAGACCGCTCATTCGCCAGCCAGTTCCTCAGCCAAATAGCTGCCTTGCGATCTCGGCGCCCAGCCGCTGCTGATCTGCCAGCAGATCGCGGATATGGCGCTCTTGGATGAGCGGATTGAGCAGCACGGCCCGCAGCAGGGTGAGCGGCTGGGTGCCGTAGCGACCCACGGCGCGCTGGGTGCGGGAGACAAAACTGTGCCCCTCGGCGCGTTGAGCCTTCTGCAGGGCAACGTTGAAGGTATTGACCTGTTCGTTGGCGGCCTCGTTCAGCACCTTGCCCTGCAGATGAGGGGGGATGCAGCGATAGGAGAGCAGGTTCATCACCGGGGCCGACATCAGTTCGAAGGCAGGATCCTGGTCGATAAGGCCGGCCATCAGGCGGGCCCGGTCATAGTTGGCCTCGATGAGCTCAGCATAGCCCTGCTGGCCGAACAGCTGGAAGGCGGCATCCAGATAGAGGGCGTTGGCCGGGCGGGTGCCCTCCAGGGTAAAGCGCCCCTGATCAAAGGAGCTGGCGCGGATGGCGTAGGGGGCCTCCCGCTTGACCGCCATCATCAGGTCCGGCTGGCGGCAGAGCAGCATGCCGGTACCGAGCGGCACCAGCAGTTGCTTGTGGCCATCCAGGGTGACGGTATCGGCCCGCTCTATCCCCGCCAGCAGCGCCTGATAGCGGGGCGAGAACAGGGTCGGGCCGCCCCAGGCGGCATCCACATGGAAGTGGATCTGCTCGCGCTCGGCAATGTCCGCCAGTTCAGGCAGCGGGTCGATGGAGCCGAAATCGGTGCTGCCTGCCACGCCGACCAGTGCCAGCACCTTGAGCTTCTGCTCCTTGCACTGGGCAAGGGCCTGCTCCAGCGCGGCCATGTCGAGCCGGTTCTGGTCGTCGGTCGGGAGGCGCCAGACGCTGCGCGCCCCCAGCCCCAGCAGATCCATCCCCTTGTCGAAGGAGTAGTGCATCAGCCGCGAGCCCAGGATGACGGCGCCGCGATAGCCCTGCTCATAGAGCGCGAACAGGTTGTCGCCGCAGGCACGGTTGCGGGCCAGCCAGAGGGCGGTGACGTTGGCGATGGTGCCGCCGCTGGTCATGACGCCGAGTGCGGCATCCTTGGCATGCATCTGGGCGTCATAGAAGAGATCGTCGGCGCGATAGATGAGGCGGTGCAGCTTGGCCAGCACCTCCCGTTCCAGAAAGCTGAGCAGACGGGAGGACTCCATCTTCATCGGGTTCTGGTTGAGCATCACCACCAGGCGGGACAACTCGGCGGTGAAGGCCGGTAACGGGGCCGTCATGTGACCCATGTAGCGTGGCGAGGTGAGGTGAGATGCGCCAGGCACCAGGGTGGCCAGGCGTGCCAGATAGTCATCCATGGTGATACCGGTGGCCGGCATGCGGGATTGATCGAGCTGGTGGGTGAACTGGTCGCGCTGGTAGGGAGCCTGACTGTCATCCGAGTGGTGGAAGGTCTCCAGCAGATCCGTCATGGCCTGGCCGAAGGCCGGATCCGGTAGTGCAAACAGTTCAGTCAACTTCATCAGGTTCTCCAGACCGGGTTGCCAGGGAGTCACTGGGGGGTGAGCAAGCGCGGTGGCAACAGCTACGTGGGCATCGGCCGCAGAGCATACACCAAAGGCCAGCGGGTGACAGCCATGCGCATCGCCTCCACACACGGCAAATGGCATGAAAATCACTTTAAGCTAACACTTGTACTCTGAAATGGCGGCAGCTAGAGTGAGCGCAGTTTGGGCAGGAGTATGCAATGAGCAGTGTGACGGATTATTCGCCCCGCGAGGAGCTGGCCAACCGCCTCAGCCACGGCCTGGGGCTGGTGCTGGGGATCCTGGGGTTGGTGTTGTTGTTGAACAAGGGCTGGACGCAGGGCCCTCAGGCGCTGGTCAGTTACAGCCTCTATGGCGGTAGCCTGGTGCTGCTTTACTTGGCCTCGACACTCTACCACAGCATGGCGGAAGGGCCGGCCAGACGTTGGTGCAAGGTATTCGACCACTGCGCCATCTATCTGCTGATCGCCGGTACCTATACCCCCTTCCTGCTGGTGGCGCTCGACACGCCGCTGGCACAGGGGTTGATGGTGGTGATCTGGGGGCTGGCGCTGGCGGGGGTGGTGTTCAAGCTGCTCTTCATCAACCGCTTCAAGAAGCTGTCGCTGTTTACCTACCTGATGCTGGGCTGGTTGTCGTTGCTGGTGGTCTATCAGCTTTACATCCATCTGGAGGGGGAAGGCTTGCTGCTGCTCGGGCTAGGTGGTCTCATCTACAGCCTGGGGGTGATCTTCTATGTGGCCAAGCGCATTCCCTACAACCACGCCATCTGGCATCTGTTCGTGCTGGGGGGCAGCGTTTGTCACTTTATGGCCATTTATGGTTACGTCGCCTAGCTAGCCCTTAATTGGTATTTTTTGCTGCTCAAAAGGATAAATTCGTGCGGTATCACACAGTTGGCCGCGGCGTTTGCTGACAAGCTAGGGACAGTTCAATTCGCAAAGGATGCACGAAATGAGTGATATCGCGCTTTCCATCAGCATGTTGTCGCTGGTGGCAGTGCTGGGGCTCTGGCTGGGAAACTGGCGAGTCTATGGCGTCGGTCTCGGGATCGGTGGGGTGCTGTTCGGCGGCATCATAGTGGGCCACTTCGCCGGCCTCTCGGGGCTGGCGCTGGATGAGCAGACCCTGCACTTCATTCAGGAGTTCGGCCTGATCCTGTTTGTCTACACCATCGGCATTCAGGTCGGCCCCGGCTTCTTCTCCTCCCTGCGCAGCTCCGGTCTCAAGCTCAACGGCTTCGCCGCCCTGCTGGTACTGCTTGGCTGCGCCGTGGCGGCCGCCCTGCACCAGCTGTTCGACGTGCCGCTGCCGGTGATCCTGGGGGTCTTCTCCGGCGCCGTGACCAACACCCCTTCTCTCGGTGCCGGCCAGCAGATCCTGGCGGAGCTGGGCGCCGCGCCCGGTTCCACCGGCCTGATGGGGATGGGCTATGCGGTCGCCTATCCGTTCGGCATCTGTGGCATCTTGTTGACCATGTGGCTGATCCGCATGTTCTTTCGCATCAAGATCGACGAAGAAGCAGCCCAGTTTGAACAACAGGCCGGCAAGACCAAGGAGAGTCTGCAGACCATCAACATCGCGGTGCGCAACCCCAACATCCACGGTCTGATGCTGAGCGAGATCCCGAGTCTCGACGAGGCAGACGTCATTTGTTCGCGCCTCAAGCGCGGCGAGGAGCTGATGGTGCCGCGGCCAGATTCGCGCATCGAACTGGGCGACCTGCTGCACCTGGTGGGTGAGCGGCACGCACTGCGCAAGGTGCTGCTGGTGCTGGGGGAGGAGGTGGAGACCTCGCTCTCCACTCGTGGCACCGATCTGCGGGTGGAGCGGGTGGTGGTGACCAACGAGCAGGTGCTCGGCAAGAAGATCCGCGATCTAGACATCAAGCAGAAGTACGACGTGGTGATCTCGCGCCTCAACCGGGCCGGTATCGAGCTGGTCCCGACCAGCCAGACCAGCCTGCAGTTCGGCGACATCCTCAACCTGGTGGGACGACTCGACGCCATCGAGGCGGTCACCAATGTGGTGGGCAACGTGCAGCAGAAACTGCAGCAGGTGCAGATGCTGCCGGTGTTCATCGGCATCGGCCTCGGCGTGCTGCTCGGCTCCATCCCCTTCTATTTGCCCGGGTTCCCGGCGGCACTGAAGCTGGGTTTGGCGGGCGGGCCACTGGTGGTGGCGCTGATCCTGTCGCGCATCGGCAGCATCGGCAAGCTCTACTGGTTCATGCCCCCCAGTGCCAACCTGGCGCTGCGGGAGATCGGCATAGTATTGTTTCTGGCGGTGGTGGGCTTCAAGTCCGGCGCCGGCTTCATCGATACCCTGATCAACGGCGATGGCCCGGCCTGGATGATGTATGGGGTGGCGATCACCCTGATCCCGCTGCTGGTGGTCGGTGTGCTGGCCCGTCTGTATGGCAAGATGAACTACCTCACCCTGTGCGGCTTGCTGGCCGGTTCCATGACGGATCCTCCCGCCCTGGCGTTTGCCAACGGCATGCACCCCACCAGTGGTGCCAGTGCCCTGTCGTACGCGACCGTCTATCCGCTGGTGATGTTCCTGCGCATCATCTCACCCCAGTTGCTGGCCATCCTGCTGTGGGCTGGCGCCTGATATGAAGCCCCTGACGGGGGCACTCGCAGTGCTCCCGTCATCAAAGTGCAATACATTGATCATCTTGATTTTATTTTCCATCCCCGCCGTTGTTGACCCTTCTGTTTAACCGACCGTTCCAGCCTCAAATCAGTCTATCCATTCGAATTTTCTAACTGGTTTCCGGCGCCATTCGCGGGCACATTAGACGGTGGAATATTGCATGCCAATAGAGATTCAGGAGAGAACATGAGCAGCCACAATATCGCATTGGATCAGGACGTCGTCGTTACCCAGTTGAAAGGCAAGGTTTACCTGGTGGCCGCTGATGGCAGCCAGAAGCAGCTCGCCGAAGGCGATATCCTGCCCAAGGATGCGGTGCTGATCACTCCTGAAGGCGCCAGCTTCAAAGGCGGCAACCAGACTTTCACCCTGAGCCCGACCAACGAGCCGCAGGTTGAGGATGAAACGTCTCAAGAGCCGCAGCTTGCCCAGAATGTGCCGTCCGGCAATCCCAATGACATCGCAGCCCTGCAGCAGGCCATCCTGGGCGGCGCCGACCCGACCAAGGCATTTGAAGCATCTGCCGCAGGTGGGGCGCCTGCCGCCGGTGGTGGTGGCATTGGTGGCGTGGCTGGCGCCAGTGGCAACGGTGGTTTCGTTACCATCGATCGTACCGGTGATGCCACCATAGCAGCGGCCGGTTTTGATACCGCCAACCAGACCGATGCCGGCGTGATCGCTGATGCACTGCCGGGTGAAGAGAATCGCCTGATTGATCTCGTCCCGCCGGTGATCACCGTCTCTGCACCTGACAATACCAACGACACGACCCCGACCATCACCGGAACCACGGACGCCGCCGCCGGCAGTACCGTGACCCTGCTGGTGACCGATGCCAATGGCAATCAGCAAACCCTGATCACCACCGTCAATCCGGATGGCACCTTCAGCGTGGACGTGACCACTCCGCTGGTTGATGGCTCCTACACAGTGACAGCCAGCGTCACCGATCCGGCCGGCAACACCGGCACCGCGACCGATGACGGCAGCGTGGACAGTACCGCCCCCTCGGCGCCGCAAGTGGAAATCCAGGACGGCGCGGACAATGTCATCTCCGCCAATGAGCGCGAAAACGGGGTGGATGTCATCATCCGGCTGCCGGGCGATGCCAAGGCTGGTGATCGTCTCGATGTGGACTGGAACGGTGATGGCGTGCCTGACTCCAGCAGAATTCTGACGACTGACGACATCGGCCGTACCCAGGTCACCCTGACCATCCCTACCACGGATCTGCCGGTCAATGGCCCCATCACGGTGGATGCCTCCCTGACCGACCCGGTGGGCAACACCTCGCCCAAGGGGACCGACAACAGCGTGGTGAATGCCGCGCCTCTGCCGGGTGACGACCAGTTCACCGTGGCGGAGGACGGCACCGTCACCATCAATGTGCTTGGCAACGACACGGATGTGGATGGCGATCGCCTCACCATTACCGCCATCAACGGCCAGACCATTGCCGAAGGGGGCACGGTAGCGATCAGCAATGGTTCCGTCACCCTGAGCAATGGCCAGCTGATCTTCACGCCGGCTCCGGATTTCAATGGCAACATCGCGTTTGAATACACCATCACCGATGGCCTGAACAGCGCCACTGGCGGCGTGACCGGGACTGTTACGCCGGTCAACGATGCGGCTGTCATTACCGGCACTGACACCGGCGGCGTGGTGGAAGACGAAACCAACCCGATCCTGACCGAGACCGGCACCCTGAGCGTCACCGATGTGGACGGCGCCGACGAGGCCAAGTTCCTGGCCGGCAACGGCACCGCGAGCCCGGATGCCCTGGGCAGCCTGAGCATCACGGCTGACGGCACCTGGACCTACAACGTCGACAACAGCAAGGTGCAGTACCTGGGCAAAGACGAGAAGAAGGTTGAGACCTTCACCGTCCAGAGCGTCGAGGA
>NZ_JAPDBT010000016.1:22117-74988 GCF_027705405.1 Aeromonas sp. QDB34
CAACGTCGACAACAGCAAGGTGCAGTACCTGGGCAAAGACGAGAAGAAGGTTGAGACCTTCACCGTCCAGAGCGTCGACGGCACGCCGCACCTTGTGACCATCACTATTACTGGCGTGAACGATGGAGCCGTGGTGGCGGGGGATGACCTGGGTGCAGTGACCGAAGACCTGAACGTCTCGACCGCAGGCCTGCTGAGCGACAGCGGCGTGCTGACCATCAGCGATGCGGACCAGGGTCAGGCCAAGTTTGTGGCCGGCAACGGCACCCCGAGCAATGGTGCACTGGGCAGTCTCTCCATCACCGAGACCGGTACCTGGACCTACAACGTCGACAACAGCAAGGTGCAGTACCTGGGCCAAGGTGAGACCCGCGTCGAGAGCTTCACCGTCAAGAGTGTGGATGGCACCAGCCATATCGTCTCGGTCACCATCACCGGCACCAACGATGCACCGACCCTGAGTATCGACAAGGGGGCCGTGGTATCCGAAGAGGGACTGGCTGGCGGCATTGCCGATACGGCAGGCAGCAGCGATACCATCGACAGCGTGGCCGCCAGCGGCAAGATCACGGTCGGCGATGTCGACAGCCAGGATACGCTTACCATCAGCCTGAACGGGCCGGCTGGCCTGACGGCTGGCGGTGCTGCGGTGCAGTGGAGCTGGAATGCCGCCACCAAGGTATTGACTGGTTATACCGGTACACCTGGCGGTGCCGACTACAAGGCGGTCATGGATGTGAAGCTGACCGCGCCTGCCGGTGGCAGCAAGGGCGACTGGAGTTATGACGTGACGCTCAAGGCCCCGCTTGATCATCCGGTCAAGGGCAGTGAAGACGTACTCAACTTCCAGATCGGTGTGACCGTATCGGATGGCAAGACCACTACCACTGGCGGTCTGCCCATCTCGGTCGAGGATGACTCGCCGGTGGCCGGTGACATGGCGGCCGTCTCCGTCATCAAGACCAACATCCCGGATACTCTGACCGGCCTGTTTGATCTGACCAAGTACAGTGGCAGCAACCAGACGACCCTGAACGTGAGCGGCTTCAGCATCACGGCGCTGGGCTTTACTTCGTCGACCAACTCGGCCCTGATCACCGCCAATGTCAATGGTTCCAGCTCTGGTCTGGGGGTTTCCAGCGTCGGTTCACCGAACCACAACCTCGCCAACGAGGTGGACTTCCGCCACTTTGCAAACGGTACTTCTGCTTCCGAGCAGCTGATCGTCAAGCTGGATGCGGGCAAGGTAGCCTATGGCGCCAACATCAAGTTCAGCCAGATGTTCGGTGGCGAGCTGGAGAGCGGCGTGGTCGAGTTCTACCGCGGTGGTGTGCTGATCGGTACCCAGACCTTCAGCTCCAACGCGGCGGGTGGCGACTATGCCGGCAACTTCCAGGTGCAGCAGGGCGGCTTCGATACCATGGTCATCAAGGCCACCAACAATGGTAACGGCCTCAACGCCGACAACAGCGACTTCACCGTGAAGAGCATCGAGTTCCTCGGTGCCACCACGGCGCCGGCCATCGCCTACGGTTCCGGCACGGTCACTCCGCAGTGGGGGGCCGACGGCAAGGGCTACATGCAGCTGGTCGGTTCTACCGAGACCGGGCTGACCACGGCGACCGGCAAGCTGATCACCACCACGATGGAATCGGCCAATACCCTGGTCGGCAAGGCCAGCGATGGCACCCTGGTGTTCCGTCTGGAATTTACCCCGGCCACCGGCAAGTGGGAGTTCTTCCAGTATCAGAACATGTCCAAGCCGCTGGGAGATGGCGACATCGACTTCCAGATCAAGGTGGTGGATGGCGACGGCGACTACAGCCTGGGCTCTTTCGCAACCAAGCCGCTGTTTACGCCCATCGTACAGTCGGTCTCCAGCGAGAGCGCGGCCGAAGGCGGCAACCTGCTGCACACGGTGACGCTCTCTGATGCGACCCAGGAAGCGACCCAGTATGACTTCGGCATCAAAGGCAGCGGTACCAACCCGGCTTCCAGCCTTGACTGGGGTACTGCCCAGTTCAGCAACGGGGTGACCTACAACAGCGCCACCGGCAAGATCACCGTGCCGGCCGGGGTGTCGGGCTTTACCGTGACCATCCCGACGGTGGACGATCGTCTGGTCGAAGCGAATGAAACCCTGACCGTGACCGTGGGTGGTCAGAATGGCATCGGTACCATCATCGACAACGATCGTGCGCCGGTGACCACGGGTGGCTACAGTGCCGGCAAGGAAGACATGCCGCTGGTGCTGAAGTGGGCCCAGTTTGGTGCCAGCGATGATCAGGCCGCTTCTGACCTGAGTGTGCAGATCAACACCTTGCCGCTGAACGGCAAGCTGGAGTACCTGAACGCAGCCGGCCAGTGGATTGCGGTGAAGGTGGGGGATCTTGTCTCCTACACCGATATCGACAGCGGCCACCTGCGCTTCGTGCCGGGCCTCAACGAGTCGAGCACCAACGCCAGCAACGGCAATGGCGTCGTTACCGGCAACCTGCAGGGTGATTACGCCAGCTTTGGTTACCAGATCAGTGACGGCGCCAACCTGAGCAACAGCGGCAAGCTGGTGATCGATATCACGGCGGTCGCGGACAAGCCGGTGGTCGACATCAGCCTGACGGGTAACGGCGTCCCGCTTTATACCCAGTACCCGTCGTCCGGCATCTCCACCGGAGCGTTCCAGAGTGGCAACTTCAACAAGGGCAACTTTGGCATCACCAGCAGCTTTACCGACAGCACCACCACTCAGGACAGCGTGGTGGGGACCAGCGGCAACGACTACATCGTCAGCGTGAAGGGGGGCGGCGATTACTTCGTCGGCGGTGCGGGCAATGATGTATTGGTCGGCGGCAACTCGGTCTCCGGCGATACCCTCGACGGCGGCACCGGCAATGACATCCTGGTGGCCGGACTGGGTGGTGACACCCTGTTTGGCGGCGCCGGTACCGACCTGGCCGTACTGATGGGCTCGCGTGCCAACTATGTCATCGAGCGCAGAAGTGACGGCGGTTTCAACTTCCTGGTGAAGGAGAACGGCGTCACCATCAGCAAGTCGCTCTACGACATCGAGTTGGTGCAATTTGATGACGGCATCTACCAGTTCAACCAGACCGACGGCACCCTGACGGCGGTACCGCCCAGCGTGGTGGATTACCCGCTCGAGATCAGCGCTTCCCTGACCGACCGGGATGGCAGCGAGCAGTTCGACAGCCTGGTGCTGACCGGCATGCCGACGGGGTCTACCCTCTATCAGGGCTCCACCGTGCTCGGCACCGTGGGGGCCGATGGCAAGCTGACGCTGACCGGTCTGTGGAACCAGAGCGCGCTGGACGTCAAGCTGACCGGTCTGACCCTGCGGGTGCCGGGCAGCAGTGCCGGCCAGTTCGACCTGAAGGTAGAAGCCATCGCCAAGGAAGTGGCGACCGATCAGACCAGCAGTGCATCGGATCAGGATTCGATCCGCATGAGCTACTTCCTTTCCACCGAAGGGGAGCCGGGCGATCAGAACCGCACCTATGGCAACGAGCACAATATCGTGGTCGGGGATCTGGATGGCAGCGTGGTACTGCCGGGCCAGAACTACAACATCGCCTTCATGGTCGACAGCTCGGGCAGCATCGGCACCAGCGCGATGAACACCATCAAGAGCCAGCTGGCTCAGGTGTTCTCCAGCCTCAAGGCGAGCGCCGGCACCGATGGCGCCGGGACTGTCAACATCTTCCTGGTGGACTTCGACACCCTGGCCAACAAGTCGGTCAGCGTGAACCTGAAGGACAGCAACGCCCTGAGCCAGCTGCAAGCCATTCTCGACAGCATGGATGGCAGCACCAACAGCGGTGGTGGCACCAACTACGAGGATGTGTTCAAAACCACTGCCAACTGGTTCAACAGCTCGACCGTACAGGGTAATACCAATGCCAAGAACCTGACCTACTTCATTACCGATGGTCAGCCGACCTTCTATCTGGAGAATGAGGGTAGTGACCCCATGATCCGTGACCGCAGTGGCACAGTGAATGATGTTTACCTGAGCAATGTCATTGGTACTAGCTACACCTACGGCCAAACATACTCGGTGAATGGTCGGACGGTAGTTAACGGCAACGGTGTGGTTTATGACTACAACGGCAACCAGATTGGCTATATGAGACCAGATGGCGCCGGGCGCTATGTCTATGCGACTTTGGCGGGCACGGGCAACTCTACCAGCAGTACCACTATCGCCAACTCGGTTGCCGGCTTTGGCTTGCTGACGGGCATGGGGGTCACGGTGGAAGCGATCGGACTGGGGGCCAACATCTCCTACAACGATCTCAAGTCCTACGACTCTGACGGCGTCATCATGACCGGTGTCAACGCCAGCGACCTGGCCAACGCCATCCTGGGTACCTCGGTGAACAACCTGCCGGGCAGCGACCGGATCGACGGCGGTGCCGGTGACGACATCCTGTTCGGTGATGCCATCCACTTCGCCGGCATCAATGGTGAAGGCTACGCGGCCATCAAGCAGTACGTGGCCGGCAAGCTGAGTGCAGGCTCGGTGACCGATGCCCAGGTCCATGACTACATCACGGATCATGCCAGCGAGTTCGATCAGTCCTCCAACAACGACAAGGCGGACGTGCTGATCGGCGGCGATGGCAACGACATCCTGTTCGGCCAGGGTGGCGATGACTTCCTGTTCGGCGGGGCCGGCAACGACATCCTGTTCGGTGGTGCCGGCAACGACACCCTGTACGGCGAGAGCGGCAACGATACCCTGTACGGCGGCAGCGGCAACGACACCCTGTACGGCGGTAGTGGTGACGATACCCTGAGCGGTGGTCTGGGCAATGACATCCTGGTCGGCGGGCTTGGCAATGACATTCTCAAGGGGGATGGCGGCGCCGATACCTTCACCTGGCTGCAGGGCGATACCGCTGCGGGCAGCGTGGCCAAGGATTACGTGGTCGACTTCTCCAAGGCGGAAGGTGACAAGCTGGATCTGAGCGACCTGCTGGATCACGATGGTTCTCGCAACCAGAACGATCTGAAGAGCCTGCTCTCTGTCTTCCAGGACAGCGAAGGGGTTCACCTGCAGGTCAAGGAGAGCAGCGCCGCCCCCGTGACCCAGGAGATAGTGCTGATGAACCACACGTTCGACAGCCTCACCGGCAGCGCGTCGGCCACCTCGTCCCAGGTGATCGACTACATGCTGAACAACAACATGCTGGATATCGACAAGTAATCCGGTCGACCCCAGGCAAAAAGCGGCAGATTCATCTGCCGCTTTTTTTATGTCATACGATTGAAGGGGGGGCTGATTTTCACCGGAAAATCAGGGCAATATCACCGTCACCACAGGATTGTGAGCGAATGGTTACTGACAAGCTTGAAGAGAGCCTGGCCGCGAGCCGGGTCTCGCTTTTTTTTATCAAGTTCCTGCATCATCTGGCCGACATAGGATAAGAATACGGGTCGTGTTGGGATTCTGACCCTTCTATACTATGGCGAGACTCGGGCAACGGACGTAAGGGCTTTATATGGCGAGCATATTGGATTCAGTGGACCAACGTACCCAGCTGGTAGGGGAGAACCGCCTGGAGCTGTTGATGTTCCGTTTGGGATCCCAACAGTTGTTTGCTATCAACGTGTTCAAGGTGCGGGAAGTGGTCAAGCTACCCCATCTCAACAAAATGCCGGGAGCGCACCACAACATCAGCGGGGTGGCCAACATCCGTGGTACCTCCATTCCGGTGATCAACCTGCGCAGCGCCATCGGCATGCGCCCCATGCCCATCGATGCCGAGTCCAACCTCATCATTACCGAATACAACCGCACCATTCAGGGCTTTCTGGTGGGGCAGGTGGCCAACATCGTCAACATGACCTGGAAGGACATACTGCCGCCGCCGCGCTCGGCCGGGCGGGCGAACTACCTGACCGCCATCACCCGCATACCCGAAGACGGCGTCGATCAGATCGTCGAGATCATCGACGTGGAGAAGGTGCTGGCCGAGATCATCACCTATGACATCCGCATCTCGGAAGAGGTGCTGGATCGGGAGATCCTGCCGGAAATGCACGGCCGCAAGGTGCTCATCGTCGACGACTCCAGCACGGCCCGCAACCTGGTGCGCGAGACCCTGGGCCAGCTAGGGCTGGAGGTGATCGAGTGCCAGGATGGCCTGCAGGCGCTTAACTTGCTCAAGGGGTGGTGTGATGCGGGCAAGAAGGTGACCGACGAGATCCTGCTGATGATCACCGATGCCGAGATGCCGGAGATGGACGGCTACCGGTTGACCCATGAAATTCGCAGCGATGCCCGCATGTCCGATCTCTTCATCACCCTCAACACCTCGCTGAGCGGCAACTTCAACGAGGCGATGGTCAAGAAGGTGGGCTGCGATCGCTTTATCTCCAAGTTCCAGCCAGACCTGCTGGTCGGGGTGGCCCAGGAGCGGTTGCGCCAGATCCTGGAACGCTGAGACAGGAGCAATAAACATCCCGCCTTGGCGGGATTTTTATTGGAGTTGGAGCCCGGAAGATAGGCAAGGCCATGACACCGGGATCACTGGGTCAGCAGCGGCTCGATGAAGCTGGCCACCCGGTCGCGGATCTGCGGCTGGGCGGCGGCGGTGGGGTGGATGCCATCGTTCATCATGAGTTCAGGGCGCAGCGCAATATCATCCATGAAGAAGGGCATCAGCGGCAGCTGATTGGCGCTGGCCAGTTCCGGGAAGATCTGCTCGAACTGGCGCAGGTAGCGCGCGCCGTAGTTGCGGGGCAGCTGGATCTGGGTCAGCACGGTTTTTACCTGTTGCGCCTTGGTCAGCGCCACCATCCTGGTGAGATTGTCCCGGGTGATGGCCGGCGCGAACCCGCGCAGCCCGTCGTTGCCACCCAGCTCGATCAGCACCCAGTCCGGTTGATGTTCCTTGAGCAGGGCCGGCAATCTGGCCAGCGCACCTTGCGTAGTTTCACCACTGATGCTGGCATTGATAAGCTGATGTTTACCCCCCTGCTGCTGCCATTTCTGATTGAGCAGCGCAGGCCAGCTCTGCTCCGCCGGCATCTGATAACCCGCACTCAGGCTGTCGCCCAGTACCATCAGGGTCTGGGCCTGCACCGATGACACCAGGCAGCACAAGGCAAACAGGAAACGCGTCATGAATTCAACTCCCATTATCAACGTCAAGGGCCTGGGCAAGACAGTGCGCCTGGGCCAGGAAAGCCTCACCATCCTTGAAGGGATCGACCTGCAAGTCAATAGCGGCGAAACGGTGGCGCTGGTCGGCGCCTCCGGCTCCGGCAAGTCCACCCTGCTGGGACTGCTGGCCGGGCTGGATCTGCCGAGCCAGGGGGATATCGAGATCCTCGGCCAGTCGCTGTTGCAGCTGGACGAGGAGGGGCGTGCCCGGCTGCGGGCCGAACAGGTGGGTTTTGTGTTCCAGTCCTTCCTGCTGCTGCCCACCCTGAGCGCGCTGGAAAACGTCATGCTGCCTGCCGAGCTGTGTGGCGAGACCCGCTGCGAGCCGCGGGCTCGCGAGCTGCTGGCGGCGGTCGGCCTCGGCGAGCGGCTGCACCATCTGCCGCCGCGCCTCTCCGGCGGTGAACAGCAACGGGTCGCCATCGCCCGGGCTTTCATGACCCGGCCCAGCCTGCTGCTGGCCGATGAGCCCACCGGCAACCTCGACAGCAAGACCGGGGAGCGGGTGATCGAGCTGCTGTTCGAGCTCAATCGCGAGCATGGCACCACGCTCGTGGTGGTGACCCATGATCACGAGCTGGCTCAGCGTTGCCAGCGGCAGCTGGTGATGGCGGCGGGACGACTGGCGGCGGATGCGTCAGCATCCGAAGCCGCCTCTGCAGCAAGAGTCAGGGAGCTGTCATGAATCAGTGGCGACTGGGATTCAAGTTATTGCGCCGGGAAGGATTCAACGGCGAGCTGCGTTGGTTCGTGCTGGCGCTGGCGCTGAGCGTGGCCTGCGTGCTGAGCGTGGCCCTGGTGGCGGATCGGCTGGATGCCGGGCTCAAAGCCTCGGGCCGCGACTTTATCGGTGCCGACCGGGTGCTGCGCTCGGCCACGCCGGCTCCGGCCGCCTGGCTCGAGCAGGCGGCAAAAGCGGGTCTGGCGGTGCAGACCACGGTCAGCTTCAACAGCATGCTGTTTCATGGCGATGCCCTGCAGCTGGCCTCCATCCGCGCCGTGCCCGAGGATTTCCCCTTCTACGGCAAGCTGGAGCTGAGCCCCCAGCGGGCGCCGGCGCCCGGCGAGATCTGGCTCTCCGCCCGGGTGATGCAGCTGCTGGCGGCCAAGCCGGGGGATGCGCTGGAAGTGGGCAATACGGTGCTCAAGGTGGCGGGAGTACTGGGTCAGGAGCCGGATCAGGGCTTCAGCCCCTTCCTGCTGGCGCCGAGGGCGCTGATCCACAGCGCCGATGTGGAGGCGACCGGTGCCCTGCTGCCGGGCAGCCGCCAGCAGTGGCGCTACCTGTTCAAGGGCTCCCGCGAGCAGGTGGCCGAGTATGAACGCTGGCTCAAACCCAGACTCAAGGCGGGGCAGAAGCTGATCAAGCCGGACGACCAGGGCTCCCAGGTGGGCCGCTCGCTGGCCAATGCCGAGCGCTTCTTCCGGCTGGCCTCCCTGGCGGGAGTGCTACTGGGGGCGCTGGCCATGGGTATCGCGGTGCGTCACTTCGCCGAGCGCCAGACCAACATGGTGGCGCTGCTCAAGACCCTGGGGGCCTCCCGCCGCTCGCTCTGGCAGTTGATGGGCACCCTGCTGCTGTCGCTGACGCTGGTCGGCGCCCTGCTCGGTCTGGTGGCGGGCAGCGCCATGCAGTGGCTGACCCTGCATCTGCTGGGCAACCTGCTGCCCGCTGATCTACCACCGCCATCGTGGCGACCCTTTGCGCTGGGGTTGGCGGTGGCCTTCTTCATCACCCTGCTGCTGGCCTTCGTGCCCTTCCTGCGCCTGCTCAAGGTACCGCCGCTGCGGGTGCTGCGGCGCGAGCTGGAGGCAGGGATCCCGCCCTGGCTGGCATTGCCGGTGGCGCTGCTCGGGCTGTTTGGGCTGGTGTGGGGCTTTACCGCCGATGCGACCCTAGCGCTGGGGCTGATCGGCGGCATGGGCTTGCTGATGGGGCTGCTGGCGCTGATCGCCTCCTTGCTGCTGCGACTGGGTCGCCGGGTGCAGGGGCCCCACGCACTGCGGCTGGCCATCAGCCATCTCTCCCGCGAGCGGGGCAGCGGTCTGTTCCAGCTGGCGGGCTTTGCGCTGGCACTCATGCTGTTCGGTCTGCTGTGGGCGGCGCGGGTCGACCTGCTCGGCGAGTTTTCGGCCCGGCTGCCGGCGGATGCCCCCAACCGCTTCCTGGTCAACGTGGCAGACGGGGAGCGGGAGGGGATCCTGGCCGATCTGCGCCAGGCGGGGGCCGTGACCTCGGACTTCTACCCCATGGTGCGCGGCCGGCTGGTCAGCATCGCCAGCGAGGCGGTGCGTGACACGGATGAAGATGGCCGCGAAGGGGTCAATCGCGAGCTCAACTTCACCACCACTGCCACCCTGCCGCCGGACAATACCCTGACCGCAGGACGCTGGCTGGATGGTCCCGGCCAGGTATCGGTAGACAAGGATCTGGCCAAACGGCTCGACATCGCCCTCGGCGACACCCTGGGCTTCACCATTGAGGGGCGCAGCTTCAAGGCACAGGTGACCAGCCTGCGGGCCATCAAGTGGGACAACATGCGGCCCAACTTCTACATGATCTTTTCGCCGGATGTGCTGGCGCCCTTCTCCCAGACCTGGCTCGGCAGCTATCGTCTGCCGGAGCAGGGGCGGGTGGCCGAAGTGGAGCTGATCCGCCGACACCCCACGGTGAGCCTGATCGATGTGGACGATTTGATCGTGCGGTTGACGGCGGTGTCGGATCAGGTGAGCCGGGCGCTGGGGCTGATGTTGGGGCTGGTGACGGTGGCGGCGCTGCTGGTACTGCTGACCCAGACCCAGGCCAGCATGGCCCATCGGCGCCGGGAGCTGTTGCTGATGCGCACCCTGGGGGCCGGCAGCGAGCTGCTCAGGAAGATGCTGCGCTGGGAGCTGGTTGCCAGCGGCCTGCTGGCGGGGCTGTGCGCCGCCATGGTAGTCGAGCTCTGCTCCCTCGGCCTGCAGTGGTGGTGGTTCGAGGGGCAGTGGCAGTTCCACTGGGCCATCTGGGCCGGTCTACCGCTGCTGGGGGCCGTGCTGGTGACGCTGGCGGGGCAGGGCATGCAGCGCCAGCTGCTGGCGGGCACCCTGAGTGATCGGCTGCGTGGCTTGGGGCAGGGCCTGCTCTGATCATCGCATCCTGTGCGGATGCCGCAAGGCGCCATAACAATCAGCCCGGCCAATGGCCGGGCTGATTGTTATCCGGTTGGCGGATGAGCCCAGTCAGCGGGGCGTGCTCAGCAGATTGGCAAGGGCCTGGGGCAGCGCCGGGTAGGTGAAATGGAAGCCGGCCTGCTGCAGACGGGTCGGCAGCACCCTCTGGCCGGTGAGCAGCAGATCGGCCGCTTCGCCCATCAGCAACTGCAGCAGGGGGGCCGGCACGAAGAAGAGGTGCGGCCGGTGCAGAGTGCCTGCCAGGGTCTGGCTGAATTCGCGGTTGCTGACCGGCTGCGGCGCCGTGCCGTTGAACAGGCCGTCGCACTCGTCGTGCTCCAGCAGGAACAGGATGGCGCGCACCAGATCCTGGATGTGGATCCAGCTCATGATCTGGTGCCCCGTGCCCATGGGGCCACCGAGGCCGGCGCGATAGGGAGGCAACATTTTGGGCAGGGCGCCGCCGTCGGTGCCGAGCACCAGCCCAATGCGCACGATGCAGACCCGGGTATGCTTGCTGCGGGCTTCGCGGGCCAGGGTTTCCCACTGCTGACAGAGCTGATGGGTGAATTCGTCGTGAGGGGTCTGGCACTGCTCGTCCAGCGGCTCATCGCCCTGACGGCCATACCAGCCGATGGCGGAGGCGTTGATCAGCACCCTGGGCGGCGTATCGGAGAGCTTGACCAGATCGACCAGCTGTTCGGTCAGCAGCCAGCGGCTGTCACAGAGCAGCTGCTTGCGCCGCTCGCTCCAGCGGCCGTTGGCGATGGGCTCTCCCGCCAGGTTGATGACCGCGTCCACGTCGTTGAGGTTGTCGAGCCGATCCAGGCTGTCGAGCAGCTTGACGTCGTGGCCGAGCAGATCATAGGCGCGGCTGCCCTGGCGGGTCAGCACCAGCACCTCGTGGGCCACCTTGAGATGGGCCACCAGACGGCGACCGATGAAGCCTGTCCCTCCCGTGATCAATATTTTCATATGCAGACTCCCTGACGCTATTGGCTCTACTCTAGTGGGCCGGCACCAGATGAACAAGCAGCTGTTTTTGCAAAGATTATAATCGTCACAGCAGGCATCTGGCGCATCGCGCCAGGGGGCGTGCAGCGAGCACTGCGCACATGCGAAGGGATGGCTGCGACTGCCGCTGTCGCCCCGCTGCAGACGCGATATAGTGTTGGTCAGAGCGCCCCGCTCTGCCGTCAGAGTTGTCAGAAAGGCTTGTCAGAGAAGGGGATAGGAGTAGACTCGTCCGCTTTTTCACCGTTGCCGCGAGGGTGGGTATGCCGTTTCGTCGTTTGAGGTTGCGCCAGTTTTATACCAGGCTGGGGGCGGCGTTGCTGGCCGGCTTGCTCCCCCTGCTGCTCGGGGTCTTGATCGTCTCCTGGCAGACCTTTGCCGGCATGAAGCAGGATGCCGAAGAGCGTCTGCTCCATGCCAGGGAGATGCTGGAGCGCACCCTGGATCACGCCCATCAGGCGGCGGCCATGGTACAGGGTAGCGTGGGACGTCCCTGCGAGGAGGTGGTGCAGGGGCTGCGGGATCAGGTGGCGACCGTGCCGGACGTGCGCACCGTCAACCTGGCCAAAGGGGAAGTGGTCTACTGCTCCTCGCTCTACGGCCCCTATCAGGGGCCTTTCAAGCTGGCCGATTATGCCAATGGCCAGCTGGATCTGATGCGGGGCAATCCGGTGACGCCGGGGCGGCCTCTGGTGGTTTATCGCCAACCGGTGGGGGAGTACAGCGTGCTGGTCGGCATCGATGGCTACTACCTGCACAACATCCTCGACATGCTCAGCCGCAACTCGCCGCTGACCTTGGTGATCGGGGCGCAGAGCATGCTGGCCGACGGCCAGATCCATGACGAGGTGCCGCCCGTGGCGCTGGGGTCGCTGGAGCAGACCTCCGGCAAATACCCGTTTCGGGTGGTCACGGATCTCTCCCACGACGAGTACGGCAGCCATATCTGGAACTACTCTCGGGCCAGTCTCATCATCTACCCATTGCTGGGTCTGCTGGCGGGCTGCCTGGTCTACTGGCTGGCCGGCCGCTCGACTTCGCCCTCCCAGGAGCTGCGGCGGGCGCTGGATCAGCGGGAGTTCATCCCCTATCTGCAACCGGTGGTGACCGGTGACGATGCCCACTGGAGCGGCTGCGAGGTGCTGATGCGCTGGCAGCACCCGCGCCAGGGCCTCATCTCGCCGGATCGCTTCATTCCGCTGGCCGAAGACAGCGGCCTCATCGTGCCCATGACCCGGCTGCTGATGGAGCAGGTGCGCGAGCAGTTCGCCGACCGGGTGCACAGCCTGCCCAGAGGGTTCCACTTCGGCTTCAACATCAGCGCCAGCCACTGCAAGGACATGAGCCTGCTGGAGGATTGCCGCGACTTCATCAACGCGTTTCGGGAGAATCCCATCAAGCTGGTGCTGGAACTGACCGAGCGGGAGCTGATCGTGGCGGACGAGACGACCGACCGCTTGTTTGCCGAGCTGCATCAGCTGGGGGTCTTCATCGCCATCGATGACTTCGGTACCGGCCACTCCAGCCTCACCTATCTGCAGCAGTTCCAGGTCGATTTTCTCAAGATCGATCAGAGCTTCGTCGGCATGATCGGCTCCGATGCCCTCTCCAGCCACATCGTCGAGAACGTCATCGATCTGGCGACCCGGCTCGGTCTGCTGCTGGTTGCCGAAGGGGTGGAAAACGAGGTGCAGGCCGCCTATCTGCGGGCGCGTCAGGTGAATTTCCTGCAGGGCTATCTGTATGGCAGGCCGATGCCGATGAAGGAGTTTGCCGGCCTGCTGGCGCAGGGCTGAGCCAAATTTCGTGCATAAAAAAACCAGCGACTGAAGTCGCTGGTTTTTTTTCGTCCAGAGGCTGGTCAGAGCATGCGGGCGAGGGCACGGCACAGACGCTTGACCCCCTCCTCGATGGTGGCTTCATCCACGCAGGAGAAGCTCAGGCGCAGGGTGTTCTGGATCTCGGGGCGCACGTAGAAGGGGGCGCCCGGTACGAAGGCCACCTTCTCCTTGATCGCCTCGTCAAACAGCGCCATGGCGCTGACACTGGCGGGCAGGGTCAGCCAGAGGAACATGCCACCCTCGGGCCGGGTATAGCTGACGCCGGGCGGGCAGTGACGGGCCAGGGCGGCCTCCATGGCGGCACGCTGGCGGCCATAGACCTCCTTGATCTTCTCCAGATGGGCATCCAGCGAGTTATCGATCAGGAAGCGGTGCAGCACCTGCTGGCTGAAGGCGTTGCTGTGCAGGTCGGTGGCCTGCTTGGCGATGGTCACCTTCTTGCGCAGCCAGTCCGGCACCAGCATCCAGCCGAGACGGAAGGCCGGGACGACAGTCTTGGAGAAGGAGCCGAGCAGCACGGTATTGTTCGGCGCCAGCTTGGCGATGGGGGGCAGGTGTTCGCCCTCGAAGCGCAGCTCGCCATAGGGGTCGTCTTCCACCATCAACAGCTCGTGGCGCACCAGCCGCTCGGCCAGCGCCTCGCGGTTGGCACGGTTGTAGGAGACGCCGCTCGGATTCTGGAAGTTGGGCACGCCGTACAGCAGCTTGGCGTTGGAGCCGCCGGCCAGCAGCGCATCCAGCGCCGCCAGATCCAGCCCCTCTTCACCCAGGGTGATGGGCTTGAAGGCCGGTTGATAGACGGAGAAGGCCTGGATGGCGCCAAGATAGCCCGGCTCCTCGATGATGAGATCCTGCCCCTCGTCGATCAGCACCTTGCCCAGCAGATCCAGCGCCTGCTGGGAACCGCTGGTGATGAGGATATTGTCCGGATTGACCTGCATGCCGTGGCGGGCCAGATAGCGGTCGGCGATGTACTGGCGCAGCGGGGCGAAGCCCTCGGTGGCGGCATACTGCAGGGCTGCGGCGCCCTGTTCGCGCAGCACGTCCTGGCAGGCCTGGTCGATGGCCTTGACCGGGAACAGGTGCGGATTGGGCAGACCGCCGGCGAAGGAGATGATCTCCGGATTGGCGGCGACCTTGAGGATCTCGCGGATGAAGGAAGGCTCTACCTTCTCGAAGCGCTGGGCAAAAAACGGCTGCATAGGATTCTCTCTGGCATGGTGAGCGGTCGCTCCATTCGACCGCCAAGTTATCCGTTTGTATCAGATTTAAAAAATGAGGCAATGGCTGTAACAAAAATCGATAAAAAAGGGCAGGTTTGGCACCTGCCCGAATTTTATCGGTCGGGGACGGCCATGGGGCGCAAAAGCCCCGGCGTGACCCGTTACAGTCCCGGCTCCTTGAGGAAGCGGATCATCAGCTCGGTGTTGGCACCGAGCTGCTGCTGTACCCGGCCCGGGAACAGTTCGGCCATCTTGTCGAGGCGGTCATACTGGGTATGCCAGATCTTGCCCCACTGGGTTTCGCTGTCCCGATCGCAGGCACTCTTGGTGGCATCGTCGTAGCAGTCCCACAGCGCCGGATTGGTGGTCTGGGAGTAGCCGTCGTAGCCATCCGCCCCGTTGATGGTGAAGTTGGTGGCCTCCACGTAGGCGATGGGCACCCCGAGGCAGGCGAACGGCGCATGATCGGACCAGCTGCCGGTCTCCCCTTCCGGGTAGCCGCTGTAGCTGGGGTGGATGGCAAACGGGGTGGCGGTCTGCTTGGAGATGGCCAGCAGGCGATCCCGCACCTTGGGATCGAAGCTGTAGCGGCTCGGATCGGCGCAGTTGTACTCGGCCACGTCGGAGTGGGCCGAGTGAACGTAGACGATGTCGCCCCCGGCGATGGTGTCGTAGTTCACCATCGCCAGCAGCTTGGCGACGGCGGTGCTGTCGAGGCTGGCGGCATAGGCCTTGGAGCCGTTGAGGCCGTTCTCTTCGGCGCCGAAGAAGGCGAAGCGTACCGTGTAGGGCAGGGTCTGCCCCTTGAGCGCTTCGGCCACCGCCAGCAGGGCGGCGACGCCGGCACCGTTGTCGGTGGCTCCCTCGGAGCCCTTCTTGTCGCCGGTGCTGTCATAGTGGGCACCGATCAGGATCACCTTGTCGCTGCTGCCCTTGAGCTCGGCGACCAGGTTCTGGGAGGTTTTGCTGGCCCCGCTCTTGGTGTAGGTGAAGGGCTGGTTCTGCACCTCGTAGCCCCAGCCGGCCAGATGGTCCTGGATCCAGGCGGCGGCGCGGGTCTCGGCCTCGCTGCCGGTGGGTCTGGCGCCGATCCCCTCGGCGGTGGAACTCAGCTGCACCAGGTATTCATAGGCCTGCTCGGCGGCGGAGGGGGCCTGTGAATCGTTGCTGGAGGTGTTGCACCCGGCCAGCAGGGCTGTGATGGCAAACGCCAATGCGGTGTGTTTCATACTGCAATCCTTTGTTGTGTATGGTTTTATTTGCGCAGGTCAGCATGCACCCGGCGCCTGGCAGATTCTGTGAAGGGGGTGGCATTTGTCAATCGCGGTGGCGGAATTGGTCAGTGGCGGGGGATTTGTTGCGCGAAACACTTGCGCCCTGAGCCTATCTTGGGATAATTCGCTACCCTGTTTCGCCGAGCGATGAAATGACGAACAAGTTCGCGCCTCGTCGGCGAGGTGGAACGATGAAACAACGAGCAATTCATCTCGGTCGTCTGTGACCAGTACGACGAGATAACGAGCAATCCATTTATGTGGTCTGTGACCCAGACCGATGCAATAACGAGCAATTTGATTATGCCAGTGACCCAAGATGTGTTTAACGAAGACGGCAAGTTCATGCGCAAGATCCGCAGCTTTGTCCGTCGCGAAGGCCGCCTGACCAAAGGGCAGGAGAAGGCCCTGGAAGAGCTCTGGCCGGTCATGGGTATCGATTTCGCACCGGAGCCGCTCGATCTGGTTGCCCTGTTTGGCCGCGAGGCCCCGGTGGTGCTGGAAATCGGCTTCGGCATGGGCGCCTCCCTGGTGGAGATGGCCAAGAATGCCCCCGAGAAGAACTTCATCGGCATCGAAGTGCACTCGCCGGGTGTCGGTGCCTGCCTCGGTACCGCCCAGGAGGCGGGAGTCACCAACCTGCGTGTCATCTGCCACGACGCGGTCGAGGTGCTGGAGCACATGATCCCGAACGGCTCGCTGGCCTGCCTGCAGCTGTTCTTCCCGGATCCCTGGCACAAGAGCCGCCATCACAAGCGCCGCATCGTGCAGCCGGCCTTTGCCCAGGACATCCGCCAGAAGCTGGCCATCGGTGGCGTGTTCCACATGGCCACCGACTGGGAAAATTACGCCGAGCACATGCTGGAAGTGATGAGTGCCGCCGAGGGGTATGAGAACACCTCCGCCACCGGCAACTGGGTGCCGCGCCCCGACTGGCGCCCGCTGACCAAATTCGAACAACGTGGCCACCGTCTCGGTCACGGGGTTTGGGATCTGATTTTCAAACGTGTCAACTAACTGAAGGAGCTATCATGGCCAATCGTAGCCGCCGCCTGCGCAAGAAACTGCGCGTCGATGAATTCCAGGAAATGGGCTTCGACATCAGTTTCAACTTCCCGGTCGGTACCGCCGAAGAGACCATCGATGCGGTAGTCGACGCGATGATCGATGAAGTGATCGAACCCCGCAAGCTGGCCTTCGCCGGCTCCGGCCACCTGGCCTGGGAAGGGATGATCTGCACCCAGCAGCTGGGCAAATGCAGCGAAGAAGACCGCGCTGCCGTCAAAGCCTGGCTGGAAGGCAAGGGGATGGAAGCCGTGGTGGTCACCGAGCTGTTTGACCTCTGGTACGGTGAACCGGCCTGATGACAGGCTGGCTGTGGCAGGCGCCCCGGTGTCGACAGCCTGCGACAGCAGATAGACAAGTCCCGCCGCTGGCGGGATTTTTGTCGGTGGTGATGGGATCGCCACGTTAGTTATGGAATCGCTTATGGTGTTGTCATCCGAATTACTGGCCAGCATCCTGGATGAGGTGCGCCCGCTGCTCGGACAGGGCAAGGTGGCCGACTACATTCCGGCGCTGGCCCAGGTGCCGGCCGACCGGCTCGGGATCGCCGTCTGTACCGTGGAAGGGGAGCTGTTCACCGCCGGTGACGCCAGCGAACCCTTCTCGATCCAGAGTATCTCCAAGGTACTGAGCCTGACGCTGGCGCTCACCCTCTATCAGGAAGAGGAGATATGGGCCCGGGTCGGCAAGGAGCCCTCCGGCCAGCCCTTCAACTCCCTGGTGCAGCTGGAATTCGAGCAGGGCATTCCCCGCAACCCCTTCATCAATGCCGGTGCCCTGGTGGTGAGCGATCTGCTGGAGACCCGCCTCACCGCGCCGCGCCAGCGTACCCTGGAGCTGGTGCGCCGCCTCTCGGGTAACCCGGCCATCATGGCGGATCAAGTGGTAGCCCGCTCCGAATATCAGCACTCTGCCCGCAACGCAGCCATCGCCTATCTGATGAAGGCGTATGGCAATTTCGAGAACGAAGTGGACAAGGTGCTGCAGAGCTACTTCAATGCCTGTGCGATTCGCATGAGTTGCGTCGATCTGGCGCGGGCATTCATCTATCTGGCCAATCGCGGGGTGCCGCTGGGCGCGACGACCCCCTTGCTGCCGGCTCGCACCACCAAACAGGTCAACGCCCTGCTCGCCACCTGCGGCCTCTATGACGAGGCGGGGGATTTTGCCTATCGGGTCGGCATGCCGGGCAAATCCGGGGTCGGTGGCGGCATCATCGCCCTGATCCCGGGGGAATTGTGCGTCTGTGTCTGGTCGCCCGAGCTCAACAAGGCGGGCAACTCGCTGGCGGGCACGGCGGCGCTGGAACTGCTGGCCGAGCGTCTGGGCCGCTCTATTTTTTAACCTTGTCACTCTGAATCGAGAGATCACCATGAAACGAATAATGAGCTTGTTACGGGCCACCCTGGCAACCTTGCTGCTCTGGCATGCCCTGCCGACCCTGGCTGCCGAACTGCCACCGCTTTCGCTGGCGGATGCCAACGCCAAGCAGGCGGTCATTCTGGATACCCGCGCCAGCTACTTCTATCAGGGCTGGCCGATGGAGGGCGAGCAGCAGGGCGGCCACGTGGTTGGCGCCGAGAACCTCTCCGCCGAGTGGAAGTACAGCGATGAGGAGTGGCCGGCGGCACTGGCGACCAAGGGGCTGAAGGCCGATCGGCCGGTGGCGCTCTACGGTGCCCCGCGCGAGGTGGCCGAAGTGGCTCGCCTGTTGCGCCAGCAGGGCATCAAGCAGCTGTTCGAACTGCAGGGCTGGAAAACCGCGCCGCGCGAGCATCTGGCCCGCTGGCAGCAGCTGGTCTACCCGCGCTGGCTGGCGGACCTGCAGGAGGGCAAGCCGGTGGTGGCTGCGCCCAAGGGCGACTGGAAGCTGTTCGAGGTGGCGTGGGGTTCACCCAAGGCCTATCTGCTGAGCCACATCCCGGGGGCCGGCTACATCGACACCAACCGGCTGGAAGAGGAACCGCTGTGGAACAAGGTCTCTGACGAGGCGCTCAAGGCGCTGCTGCTGGAGAACGGCATCCGCCACGACACCACCGTCATCCTCTACGGCCGCAACACCATGGCGGCTGCCCGTGCGGCCCACCTGATGATGTATGCCGGCGTACAGGACGTGCGGCTGCTGGACGGTGGCCTGGATGCCTGGTTCGTGCAGCATCTGCGCACCGAGACCGGGCTGGCCAACAAGTTCACTCCGGCCAAGGAGTTCGGCGTCGCCATTCCGGCCCATCCCGAGTACTACACCACCCTGAGCCAGGCCAAGGCGCTGCTCAAGCAGCCCGACGGCGCCCTGGTCAGCGTGCGCACCTGGGACGAGTTCGTCGGCAACACCTCCGGCTACAGCTACATCAAGCCGAAGGGCGACATTCCCGGCGCCAAGTGGGGTCGTGGTGGTGTCGATGCCAACAGCATGAGCGACTTCCACAACCCGGACGGCACCATGAAGCCGGCCCGCGAGATCCTCGCCATGTGGGACGAGTGGAACATAGAGCCGACCCAGCAGGCTGCCTTCTACTGTGGTACCGGCTGGCGCGCCTCCGAGGCGTTCTTCTACGCCTGGCTGATGGACTGGAAGCGGATCAGCGTCTACGACGGCGGCTGGTACGAGTGGAGTGCCGATCCCAAGAACCCCATCGTGACCGGCGAGCGCAAGCCCGCCAAGTAATCGACGACGATGACAAAACAGGCCGGACCCATGTCCGGCCTTTCTTTTCCCGACGGGTCGGAAGAGTCCATCATCAGTGGCTAACTGACTGATTCTTTAAGTGGATCTTGTTACGGTAACCAGAGTTAATGGGGCTCATCTGATTGAACTAGGCTTCAGACACCACCCTCGTGGTGAGGGTGAAGCGGGAGGCAAAACAGGCGATGAAGCAACTGATGATGATCCTGGTGTGTGCCCTGGCACTGGTGGCGTGCAGCTCCCAGTACATCATGAGCACCAAGGATGGCAAGATGATCACCACCGACAGCAAACCCAAGCTGGACGAGAGCACCGGCATGTACCGCTATTACGATACCGAAGGGCGGGAGGTGATGATCAAGAAGGATGACGTCACCCAGATCATGGAGCGTTGAGGCTCTCCTCAAGCAACAAGGGCTGCCCGCGGGCAGCCCTTGTCATTTTCAGCCCTCACACCGTCTGGGGCACCTGGCGGTTCACCTGACCCACGAACAGCTGGTGGAAGCGGGAGTGGGAGTTGGCCAGCAGGCTCACCGGCGAGCCCTGCTCCACCACGGTGCCGGCCTCCATCACCACCACCCGGTCCACCGACAGCAACGGCTCCAGATGGTGGGCGATCACCAGATAGCTGGCCTCTGGCCGGTAGCGATAGAGCAGCTCCGCCATCTTGCGCATGCCGATGTGATCGAGATCCGAGGTGGCCTCGTCCAGCACGATGAGCGGGCGGCGCGACAGCAGGATGCGGGCGATCACCAGCAGCTGGGTCTCACCGGCGGAGAGCTGCAGCTTGTCGAGCTCCTCGTCCAGCCGGCCGGCACAGCGCTCGGCCAGCCCGACCCGCGCCAGCGCCTGCTCCAGTGCCGCGTCGTCGTGCTCGGTCAGGGGGGCCAGATTGGCACGCAGGGTACCGAAGAAGGTGAGCGGGATCTGGGAGACGGTGTCGTAGAGATCGCGCACCGCCTCCGGTGCCAGCCGGGACAGCGGTTGCTCGCCGTAGTAGATCTCCCCCTGGGAGGCGGGATACATGGCCTGCAGCACCCCCAGCAGCGAGCTCTTGCCGGCGCCGGTGCGGCCGCACACGCCGACCTTCTCGCCGGGGGCCAGCTCGAAGTTGACCTTGTGCAGCGCCCACTGGCTGGCCTGTGGATAGCGCAGCCCCAGGTTGTCGAAACGCACCGCAGGGTGAGCGGTGGCGAGGGCCTCCCCCTCCTGACGCTCGCTCTCTATTTCGCTGTATTCGCGCACCCGCTCCACCGCGTTCATCACCTGCTCCACCTCGGCGAAGGTGCGGATGAGGGAGTTGAGCATGGCGGAGGCGGTAAAGGCGTAGGTGATGGCCACGGCCCCCAGCAGCGAGCTGTTGCCAAAGGCCACCATCAGTGCCACGGCGCCCACCAGGGCGGCGGAGAGCAGGGTCTGGTGCATGCCGAGCCAGCGGTTGATGGAGGTGGTGGTGTACCAGCTGCGCAGGTTGTTGTCATAGTGCAGCAGCACCTGATCCAGCGCGAAGCGCTCGGCCCCGGCCAGGCGCAGGGCGGGGGCGCCACGGATGGTTTCGCTGATGCTGATGTAGAGCGGCGAGCGCAGCACCGATGCCTGTCGCCGCAGCTTGAGCTGCACCGCCCGGTAGCGGCGCTGCAGCACGTAGAGGGCCCAGCCCACCAGGGGGGCGATGAGCAGCAACAGCGGCATGTTGACGCCGATCACCACCACCTGCAGCGCCACCGACACCAGCATGCCGAACAGCCCCATCAGCATCGACAGCAGGATCTCCTGGGCTTCCCCCAGATCCCGATCGAAGCGGTTGAGGATGCGCCCCTGCGGCACCTTGTCGAAGAAGGCCATGGGGGCGCGGCTGATGCGTCCCAGCATGCCGTCGAACAGGGTCCAGGCCAGCTTGAGGCCGAGTTTGTAGTTGATGACCCGCACCACCATGATGCAGGTGAGAGAGCCAGCCCCCAGCAGCACATAGATGCCGAGCAGCTCGCTCACCCCGGTTACCCCGGCCTTGCCGCCGAGCCAGAGATCCGAGGCGATGCGCAGCCCCTCCTGGCCCAGGGTGAGCAGCAGGGCGAGCAGGATGGCGCCGGGGGCGGCCAAGCGCTGCCACATGAAGCCGAACAGCCCCCAGTCCACCTTGCCTTCCACCACCTTTTCCTCGCTGAACTGCTCCGCCTCCTGAGGCGGCACCGGCGGGGTGGGGCGAGGATGCTGGATGAGATCCGCCAGCTGGTGGGCATCGAGCTCCACCAGTCGGCCCTGCTCGATGCGGATCACCCGATCGCAGTGGGCCAGCACATCCGGATCGTGGCTCACCAGCAGCCGGGTCGGCCCCGGCTTGAAGGCGAGCCCCTGCTCCAGCACCTGGGCCGAGACGATGGGATCGAGCGCCGAGAGCGGGTTGTCCAGCAGCAGGATGTCGGCCTGGGCGTAGAGGGCGCGGGCCAGCGCGACCCGCTGTTGCTGGCCGCCGGAGAGGCGGGTGCCGAGCTCGCCCACCAGGGTCTGGTCGCCGTGGCTGAGCAGGGTGAGGTCGGCGCCCAGCGCACAGGCTCCCAGTACCCAGCGATAGCGTTCGCCATGCCAGGGCTGACCGAACAGGATGTTATTGCGGATGGTGTCGTTCATCAGCCAGGGCTTGTGGCCCAGATGGGCGACCCGGCCGTGGCGACGGATGCTGCCCTCGAAGCCGTTGTCGAAACCGGCGATGAGGTGCAGCAGGCAGCTCTTGCCCGCCCCGGTGGCACCGGTGATCCCCACCAGTTCCCCCGGCTCGATGTGCAGACTGATCCCCTCCAGCACCGGCTTTTGCTGGTGCAGGGCGGTGACGTTGTCGAGCCGCAGGCCGCCCACCGGCAAGCTGGGGTCGGTGAGATCCCGGTGCTGCTCGGGGCTGTTGAGGAACTCGCATAACCGGTTGAAGCCGGTGTTGAAGTTGATCAGGGTGCGGATGAGGTAGGGCAGCCGCATCATGGGGATGCGCAGCACGGTGAACAGGGCGATAGTGGTGAACACCTGTGGCAGGGTGAGCTCTCTGCCCGAGACCAGATAGGTGGTGAAGGTGGCCAGGGTCACCAGCAGCGGAGTGCTCAGCATCAGGCTTTCGTTGATGGCATCGAGCCTGAGCACCCGCCCCAGCACCCCCAGCTCCTGCTGGCGCTTGTGGCCGGCGGCCCGGGTGAAGAAGGCACCGAGCCCGTTCTGGCGCACCAGCCGCAGCTTCTTGATGTACTCCGCCAGGATGCCGTTGCGCTCGTCCTGTTGACGCTTGAGCTGCTGCTCCTGCTGGTTCATGCGCCGCACCACCCGGGTGGAGATGAGCAGCAGCAGAGTGAGCACGGCGAAGCCGACCAGGCCGGCGCTGCCCACCTGCCACACCAGCAGGGCGATGGTTCCGAGCAGTTGTAGCAGCATGGTGAGCGGCATGGCGGGGTCCGCAAGAATCCAGGTAATGTCCCACACGTCCCGGTTGATGAGGTTCTGCACCCGGCCACCGGCCCGGTCGTCGAAGCTCTTGCCACCCAGCTTCATCACCTTGGCGAGCAGGGACTCGGCCAGCAGGCGGCGGATGGGCACGTGCATCTTGAGCGCCAGCTGCAGCGAGTGCTCCGCCAGCATGCCGGAGGCGAGCACCGAGGCAAACAGGGCGAACGCCAGCAGCAATTTCTGCTCGGTGGGGGCGCCGGCACCGAGCTGGGTCATGCTGTGGTTGAGCAGCCAGGGGCTGGCCAGGGTCGCCAGCATGCCGAGCATTTGCAGCAGGGTGAGCAGGCCAATGCGCCCGCGGTAATGGCGCCAGATGAAGGCGGTGATGGGCCAGGGGCGCACCGGCTGGGCGGCGGTGAGTGCGAGGAAGGCGTCGGCGCGGCCATCGCGTCTGTCTTCCGGCAGCAGGGGATAGAGATCGTCGAGGTTGACCTGAGGCTCGCTCAGCCCCTTGCGTTGCAGCGGGCCGGTCCAGTGATAGAAGAGGCGGCTCAGCCAGCCGGCCGAGATTTCCGGATGATCCAATGGGTGTCCTTATTATTTTGTGCTGCTTCCAGAGGGGCGGGGCGACTCATGGGTCGCCCTCGATATTGTCGTCTTGCTGCGGGCGCGAGCCCGGCGGGATCAGCGATCCCGATTCATGCGGATGAGCCGGTCCAGGATCTGCTCACCATCGACCCGCAGGCCGTTGTGTTCGTATTCGTTGGTGATCCAAGCGCGGCTGTTGCCAAGCCCCTTGAGGGTGTCGCGGCAGTAGTCGAACTCCACGTACATGTCCTCGGCATAGACGGCGCAGGCCACCGGCACGGTGTTGCGGGCCAGCTGCGCCGGGTCGTAGAGGGGTCCCCAGTCCGCTTTCTGGGCCAGCAGGTGAGCGGCCTCCTTCAGGGGGATGAGCTCGCGGAACTGCTCGAACATCCAGGGGAAGATCATCTCGCCGGTGAAGGCGAAATCCTTGCCCGGCGCCCAGGCCAGGGCCGGGTATTCGCTTCTCACCCGCTCGGCTGCCCAGTTGCTGGCGCTTCCCTCGCAATAGATGGACTCGTGCAGGATGGCGAACACCGGGTTGGTGTTGAACGGCTGCATCGCCTGCACTTGGTAGAGGAAGGCAGGGTTGAGCCGCTCGCCGATGAAGGCGTCCTCCAGCAGGTAGTAGAGCTCCTCGACGGCGCCGCTGGCACCCAGATCCAGCCCCTGCTGCTGCAACTGCTCCACCGTCAGGCGCTGGCCGTTGGGCAGGCGCACCTCATGGCTGTGCAGGTGGTTGGCCAGCCGGTTGGCGATGGCCTGGGCGTGGGGGAAACGGGCGAAGAAGGCGCGGTTCTTGTCCGCCACTCGCTGGTAGGTGGCGCGGTAGACCTCGTCGGCACGGCGGCCGATGGGGGCCACCCCGCCGGTGAGGTAGACCTCGTGCAGGCTGTCCGGGAACAGGGAGAGGTAGGTGAGGCTGCAAAAGCCGCCGAAGCTCTGGCCGAGCAGGCTCCAGGGGCGCCCCGGGCTCAGCACTTCGCGAATGTATTCGGCATCGCGCACTATGCTGTCGGCGCGAAAATGACCGAGGTACTCCGCCTGCTGTGGGGCGGTAAGCTGGGCCAGCGCCTCGGCGCTGATGGGGCGGGAGTGGCCGGTGCCGCGCTGATCGAGCAGCAGCACCCGAAACTCCTGCAGGGCCCGCTTGATCCAGCCGCTGTCGGCGGTCGGACGCGGGGCACCAAAGCCGGGTCCACCCTGCAGGAACAGCAGCCAGGGCAGATCGTCGTGCAGCCGCTCCTGGCGACAGAGGGTGCGGCCGAACAGGGTGAGGGTCTCCTCGTCATCCGGTCGCTGGTGGTCGAGGGGCACGGTGAAGAAGCGGGGCTCGCAATGGATGCCATCCAGCACGTAACGCAACGGGCTGCTCATCTGGGGTCTCCCTGAGGGTAGGAAAATCGTCGGCCTCATCATAGCCCCGGCGTGGGAACGGGTCACGCCGGTTTTCCAAATTGTTAACATTGTCACGAAGGGAAAACGGGCGGTGGCAGCGTGATGAATTTATTGTCGGCAAGGGAGTTGACGGCGCCGGGCGGCTGCACAAAGATGGCTCGCCTGCCGACGGGGCAGGGGTCGTAACAGGACGAGGTGGGCTTGATGAAGCCTAAGTGGATACGATTTCGCAAAAAAGAGAAACGGGTAAACCCGGAGGGTGTGCTGCAGACAGGATTGCTGCTGTTCAGTGCCACCTGCGGAGCGACCCTGCTGCTGGCAACCTGCAACGGCAGCTGACCGAAATGAAAAAAGCCCGCTCGATGAGCGGGCTTTTCAAATTTGGCTCCTCCTACTGGACTTGAACCAGTGACATACGGATTAACAGTCCGCCGTTCTACCGACTGAACTAAGGAGGAATTGTGGTGCCCAGAGACGGAATCGAACCGCCGACACGGGGATTTTCAATCCCCTGCTCTACCGACTGAGCTATCTGGGCAACGGCGCGCATTAAACCCTTTCTGGACTGGGGTGTCAACCTTGCACCCCCAGTTTCTGGCATGTTTTTGCATAGGGTGAACCAAGTGGCGAGATAGTGAGCAAGGAACCCCTGAGTCCACACCGGGATCCGGTTGTCGGTATGTTCTTCTATCGAGGTTTTTTCCCTTTATGGAATTACCTTTTCGCTCTCTCACCCACCCCGAGCCCCCAACAAATGAGCCCACTTTTTGGCAAAAAACTGATGAACTAATGTGCATGTTTTTTGTGCGCTGAAAAGTTACCAGAAATTGACCAGACAGGGTTTGCTGTGTCGCTGCCTCTGTACCTCCGGTCGTCAGCTCCTCAGCGTCCCTGTGAAGAAGAGAAGTGATGGTGTTTCGGCGGGGTGAACTCAAATTTATTGTGACTAACATCACAAAATCGAATCTTGGTTACACCTTACAAAAGGGCTCAATCGACAAACTTTTTCGGAGTGGCAAATCACGATCACCCAGCAAATCAGGAGAGTTTGTCACGAGATTCAGAAAGTCGGTCTCCAGAAGGCGATCTGATATTTGCCTAAGAATCGCCTTCTCCAGGCGGCATCCAGAGTCTTCAAACATAAAAAATGTATTAAATATCAATACTCTGATTGTTTTTTGTGCAGTTGTTCTTTGGCTATGAAAATGCAAAATGCCTCCCATAACCGTCAATCCCGGCGGCTATGGTTAGAGAGGTAGTTGTGAGCAGCGAAGTGTCAACGCCAACTGCTAAAAGCAGGCTGGGGTCGTGTGGAGAACACGTCTCCAAACAAAAAGAGGTGAAAGACGAGTACGTCCCTTGGCTCGCATGGGTCACATATACATCTGGTGCCAGGGTCGGCTACTTCAATGTGCACAGAAACAATCAGCGTTATCGGTTTAAGATCGCGAGCACCAGTGAGGCTAGCCTCAAAGTGACGCGCGATAAAGCACGTAAACTGATGGCGGAGCTCATCACCGATCCTGATGGATTCAAGCAAGCCTATCGCGCTAGTTTATCGGTAGAGCGCTTCATTTATGATCATTACCTGCCCGCAGTGCAGGAAACTCATCGTTCTATCAGGACTATAAAGTCCCGTATAAAGCCAATCGTGGCAGCTTTAGGGCACAAGCCACTGAACCGTGTCATTCGTGATGACATCGAGCGCTTTCAAGCGGAGCAAGCAAAAACCAAATCTGTTGCTACGGTGAATCGCTACCTAGCACAGATCAAGGCTATTGCGACCTTCGCGGTGGAGCGCGGCATACTCAAAGCGTCTCCCGCAGCAGGTATTCCCGCCAAATACGAGCCTGTCCTGCCTCCCAAAGGCTTACCCGATGAGGCAGTCAATAAGCTGGTCGCTCGCTTGATGGAAGACATTGACGAGGAAAAGGCTCGTCTGTTGCTGTTCCTGTTCGCAACGGGCTCCCGGATGGGAGAAGCCAGAGCTCTAAAGCTGCAGGATTGTAACCTCACCACTCAGATCGCTTTTCTACCGACGAGTAAGTCTGGCCGAGAAAGGCTTATACCGCTTAATCAGTTCGCCCTTGAATTGGTTCAACTTCAGCGCCAGCGCCATGGCACGACCGGCCTGCTTTTTCGAGGCCAAGATGGTGTCTCTCCGATGTCGGAGCCCCGCCGTTACTGGTACCACGTCTGTAATGATTGCGGATTATCGGGGGTACGCATACATGATGCGAGGCATTCAGTCGCGACCTCACTGCTGAACAAGGGCTGTTCGCTCGATGTATTGCAGAAAGTCCTAGGCCACAGCTCTCCTCGGATGACTGAAAGGTACGCTAGGCACCACGATAAGACGCTGGTCAAGGCCGTCGACGTACTTCACACCGTATGGGACCTCCCCAACCTCACCTGCTAACAAACTTTAGGAGATGGGGGAGGGAGACTCCCCCATTAATGATTATGCATCGTTCCAAAAAAGATAATAACGGTAAACTGAATCTTTTCATTACTGATAGGACGCATCAAAGAAGGGGCTCACTAGGTTCCCTCGATATTGCTAATCAGGTTGTACCGCCGGCAGACTCGGTACCGGACTCGGATCAGGGGGCATCTGCGCCAGAATCGCACCCTGCAGTCGCTCCTGACTCGCTGCCGTTACTGGTGGAGGAAACGAACCTTGATGCACACCATGGTGATGCTCATCGAGCGAATATTGCCCCCGATGCTGTGAGCCCATTGTCCGAACAGCACGAATGTTGTCAGCCATATCCTGATGACGAGACTCAATATAACCCTCTCGTTCGGCGTGAACTGCTTATGCTGGATCAGTGTTCAGCAGAATACACGTTGTACAAGGAGGGGCGTTGCTCGGTAGCCTCTGATGGGACTGTGTGTGACCCAGATGGTGTGGTGCTTTCTAGGTCTGAGCCGGAGATGAAAAAACCGGTTCATTCGAGGCTTATCCCTGATGGCTTTGCGATGTTCCCGTGGGGGAAATTGGCTAGCGATCATGGCAAGCCAAAAACGATACTCGGTAAGCCATTGCTGCCGGTATCAATACTCCGAGCTGACAGTGCAGCCGTTAGTGGCATTCGTTTCATGTATCTGGATGAGCGAAAGCAATGCCAGCGCATCGACCTATTCTTCGATAGGGTGATTCATGAATACAAAGCAGTGAAGGCCGAGCTATACCAAGCTGGGATTGAATGCCCTGGGGCACGGGAAGATGGGCTGCTGTCATACATGCACGCCAGCATCAGTATCCAAGGTCTTTGCGTGGTCCGTCTGCATCAACAAGCAGGGTTTGATAGTGAAGATCTCTGCTATCTCTGGCCTGGTCAGTCAATTTACAAAGCGGGCTATAGTGGTCCTCAGCACGAACTGGTGTCTGCTCTTGGTGAGCATGACGCTATCCACTCGAATGGAACGTTGCTGGAGTGGAAAGAGAACGTCGCGCTTCCTGTCAAAGAGTCACCAACTATGCTCTTTGCAATCATGGTATCTCTAGCCAATGTATTCATGACGTTATCGAATATTGGGACCATGATTTGTCACTTCTTTGGTGCAAGTTCTTGTGGCAAAACGACCCTTCTACAAGTGGCGCAAAGCGTGTCGGGCGTTGCATCCGATCCGAGTGGTGGACCGGCAACGGCCATTGTGAAATGGGATGCAACGTTGGTTGGGCTTATCGCCAAGTTTCAGCAACGGACTGGTATTGGTATCTGTCTGGATGAGGTAGGTTCGTTGTCTAGCCGCGATCTACTTCAGTTCGTCTATGCGGCGACCGGGGGGCAGTCCAGACTGCGTAGTAACATTAATGGGACATGCAATCAGAGCCCATTAAGTTCTGTGGTTTGCGGTCTTTCTTCGGGGGAAGAGTCCATGAAGGAGAAGCTTGAGCGGAGCAAGGAGGGCACCAAGGGAGGGATTTTTGTCAGAGTGATGGATATTGAGATGATGGCGGAGGATGTCGCGCTGGCGGATGAAAGCCTTGAGCTGACTCGTCGCCGGGTGAATGGCTTAAAAGCCGCAGCCTCTCAGTACTACGGTACGGCGATGCCTGCATATATTCAGGCTCTGTTGAATATGCCAGACATCGATACCCCTGCTGATTTAGCGGTTATCTTTGCTGCTAAGCGTGAAGAGTGCCAAGAGTGGCTGATGAGTCGCTCGGGATTAGAAACCCCTCCGTCTCTTGCTGATCGTGGTGCTGGCTGCTTCGCAAACGCAATGGCAGCGGGGCGATTGGCCGTTGAGTTAGGTATTCTGCCGTTTGATGTGGCGTATGTGGATAATGCAGCGTTGGTATGCTTCCGACGGTGGCTCATGTCAATGGGAGGCATCATGGATGATGTCACCAGAGAGGCATTGCAGTTTATGGGTAAGGTGGCCAAGAACCAGCATAAACTGAATCAAGGACGGATTGCTCATGTGACAAGAGAGTACTGGGGGTTCACTGAAAACGGTAGATGTTACATTCGCAAGGCCATTCTTGATGACCTAGTGGTAAACAACCGTGGCAAAGTCGTTAAGTGGTTGTACGCAAACAACTACATTGATCGATATGCAAAAGATCGCTATGCCAAAAACTTCACCATAGGCGATGCTGATGTACCGTGCTATTCGTTCGACTTGAACAAGTTGTTTAGTGGTGGTGATTGGCTTCCCTCGCAGCCCTCAAGCGATGGTGGGGTGTGCGAGACGGAGGCATCAGCAGCATCCGAACCTCCTGCTCCAAGTTTCACCCGCCGCGCGACGAGCGAGACGGGGTGCGTGATGGTTGAGTCCTCACCAGACATGTCAGAGATACCGGTAGATGTCGAAAAATTCTAAAAGATGAAGGGGGGGCCAGTGCGAACTGGCCCCCTTGCTTTGTGGGATCCGGTGGCAAATTACCGTGGTCTCTACACAGTTACTCAGGGCAGCGAATACTTGTCAGTCATGGGGTGGTTGACCGATGCTACGGCCAGAAAGGGGAGGATCGTTTCAGCAGGCCGAGAAGGCCAGGATGATCTTGTTGTGGAGGTTTGGAGAGCCGTGAGGCTAAAGCGGCTCATTGGGTCGCTAAACCGCGATACGGGTGTCTCACCGTGGGGGGAGATACCGGTGCAGTTCAGTGACGAGATCCCAAGCAGTCCTCCTGCATCAGCAGGTATTGTCAAACGGTTAAAAAAGAGGCCAGAACCGACTGGCCCTGACCTCTTCACTTCCGAGCTTTCGTGGCAGATATCGCTCAGAAATCCATCTTCATAAAACAGGAGTTAGTTTATTTCGCTGGATTAATATACTTCATATCCAGCGGGAACGCGGTCCCCTTCATCAATCTCCTCTCGGGATTCACCGATCACCCGGTTAACCCGATCCCAGAACGTCTGACCATCAGTTTCGGTCAGGCCGTATTCCTGCTTAACCTCGCGCTTTGCCGTGGACTCTTTCATTTGGATCATTTTACTCATGTATTACTCCTTGGATTGCTACTGCTTGATGGTTGACGACAATGCAAAACAGCGGCGACAGGTGGTGTCGCGGCATGTCAGGCGCTGTCGCCAGATGTATAAACTGGGATCTTTGTCACAAATTGGTCAGGGCGGAGCCTGACTCATCAGGGTCAATAGATGGCGTAAATCACGGACGATCTGCTCATGGATAAATCCGGGCGAGATCACAGTGAGCCCCGGCATCCAGGACTTGATGACGGGCAGAATTTGATTGGCATCGAGCACGCGACTGCTCAATAACAGCGCACCGTCATCCAGGGTTTTGACGATTTCCTGCTCGGGCAGCAATGGGCGGTGCTGAAAGTTGATGGCGATGGAGGCACTGGCCTTGAGGAGCACCTCGATCATGCCGGAGCGCCAGAGCGTCGGGTCGGTATCGATTTGTCGTTGAATAAGCGCATCGCGGATGAAGGTCTGTTGCGATAGCTCAACCAGCGCGATGGAGCTCAGCGGGTAGGCTTGCAACCGCCCCTCGCTGACGCCGACCAAGTGCCAGGTGCCTTTGTAGTTGACGAGCTGATAGGGGCTAAACAGTTGCTTGCGCTGGTCTTTGGTGATGAGCCAGCATTGCAGGTGCTGGGTCAGTGCCTGCTCTAATACCGGTATCTGGTGAATGAGTGAGTCGGCTGATTGACCATCGAACCCCTTGATGGCGAAGAGACTGGGGTTGCCTCTGTCCAGCAGCTGACCCAGACGATGTTCGCTGGCACGAGGGAACAAGTCGGTGATACCCAACTGCTCGGCCAGCTTTCGCAGTTTTTTGTCGTTCTTGTGATTGAGAAACTCAGGATCCAGCCAGTATTGCTGGTTGCGGTGCTCTATCGGTAGATAACTGAGGCGTTGATTGAAATCCCGCTGCAGGGTGCGCACGGTGACGTTGTACTCGATGGCCAGATCACTTAGGTGCAGCTTCTCACCGCTGTACAGGCGGGTGAGGAGCATACCGAGGCGCTGAGCAATCTTGTCGTGTTCGTGCATACCATCACAGAAGGGGAATAACCGTGTTGCGGATTATCCAAACAGGCCGCGACACGGCGTGACGAATTGGCTGGTAGGCAGTTTTTCGCAAAACCCATCATCGGCGATGGGCTTTTGTCATCAGGTGAGGGGTTTTGTTATCAACTGGCGAGGAGCGGTTGAGAAGGCTCATAAGCCACGACAGGTTTTGTGTAGCGGTTTGTCGGGACGGTCGCTGA
The DNA here is from genome assembly GCF_027705405.1 of Aeromonas sp. QDB34. Lineage (NCBI taxonomy): Bacteria > Pseudomonadati > Pseudomonadota > Gammaproteobacteria > Aeromonadales > Aeromonadaceae > Aeromonas > Aeromonas sp. QDB34. The sequence continues at coordinate 53,666 of NZ_JAPDBT010000016.1, forward strand.
AAACGGATCATTGGGCTGCTAAACAGCAATATCGGTATCTCACCACTGGATGAGATACCGACATACCTAGCTGGCCTGAACCCACTCGCCCTCTTCGGGAAGCGGCAGCGGCTTGGATGGTACTGAACTGGTCAGGGCATCATGGATGCAGTTGGCTATTTTCTGGCTGGTCTGCTGCATCCGAGTGTTATGCAGGTGAGCATAACGCAGTGATGTCTGACTGCTCCGGTGCCCAAGCTGGGATTGCACATCAAACAGGGTGCCGCCGTTGGAGACAATCAGCGCCGCGACCGAATGGCGACAGGTGTGCAGGCAGACCCCCTCTTTATCTATACCGGCCCGCACCAGCATCCGCTGAAACCCCTTGGTGGGATTTTGCAATGGCTGCCCTTGCCGCTTGCCTGGAAACAGGTAGGGATTTCCCTGTGTCACCGGTAAGTAGTTCAACAGCTCCACCGCCATATGGTTCAGGTGCAATACACGGCTATGGCCGTTCTTGGTGTGTGGAATGTATAGGGTCTTGTCCTCCTTGTTGTAGTGCTGCCATTTGGCCCTTGCCAGCTCAGCCCGGCGCAAGCCGGTGAGCAGCAACATCTTGACGTACTGACCGGTATAAAAACTCTCATGTTGATCAGCGGCCCGGAACAGGCGACGGATTTCATCTGGAGTGAAGTAACGTTCGCGCCGATTGTTCTCTCGCAGCAACGACACCAAGGCGGCGGGATTGTCCTTGATCAGTCCGGCACGGGCTGCCCAGGTCATGATGGCCTTGAGCAATGCCAAAACGCGATTGCAGGTGGCCGGGGTGAGGCGTTTGAGCAACATCTGTTGCATGTTCTGGATGCGGGTAACGGTGATCTCTTCCGGGATCAGGTTGCCGAAGATTGGCCGTAGGTGATTACGGAAGCGATGTTCATCCGTCTTCCAACTGCGATTTCGTGATTGCAGATAGGGCAGATAGTCTTCCTGAAACAAATTGCTCAGGGTCTTCTGATTACGCTTGTCCTCCTTGGCTTGTTGCGGGTCAACGCCTTCGGCGATCTTGCGTTTGTAGTCGAGCGCGAGCTTACGAGCCGCGCTGACATCCAACGCGGGATAGTGCCCCAGGGCAATGGCCCGCTTGCGTCCATGTATTTGATAGCGCAGCAGGAACTTGCGGCGGCCTTCCCCTTTGCCCACCAGGCAGCGCAGACCGGTCACGTCGGTATCTGAATACTCCGCTTCGGTACTGCGGGCGTCATCTGGGTTTGGGGGCAGATCGGCAATCCGTCGATTGGTGAATTTAAATCGGGTAGGTGTTTCGTTCATGGTTCGCTCCTCAACATGTGAGCTGGTTAGACACGGCATAGGCCCCCTTCACAGTGGAAAGGAGGCCTAATCCCCGTCTCTGGCTTGGCGATTGAAGTGGTCGTTGCTCATCGCGCCTTGGCCTGGTTGGCCCGGCACGATGACAACGCGGGAAAGGTGAGTGAACAGATGGCCGCCCCGGTCGCTACCCGGTCCGATCCCGTAAAAATGCTACCGAGCCCCGTGTCCGCCCCGCACAAACGGGGGGAAACGGGGCGCGTTTTTCCCTTTGAGTGATTAGGCTTTTTCATCTCAACCCCGTAAACCCGCGAAATTTGCGGAAATAATGGGTGAGTTAATGAATAGGTCGGGTTGCCCCGCAATGTCACGGCGAGCCCCGTGTCCGCCCCGTGTCCGCCCCGTGTGAGCGGGGGGAAACGGGGCTGGTTTTTCCCTTTGAGTGATTGGGCTTTTCCATCTCAACCCCGTGAACCCGCGAAATTTGCGGAAATAATGGGGGAGTTAATGAATAGGTCGGGTTGCCCCGCGTATTCACGGCGAGCCCCGTGCCCGCCCCGTGTGAGCGGGGGGGTAACGGGGCGCGTTTTTCCCTTGGAGAGATTGGGTAAATCGACGCCAACCCCGTGAACCCGCGAAATTTGCGCATTAATAGGGAGGGATCATTCAGTGGCTACCGTGATCGCATAGACACCCAGCGACAGGTAGGTGAGGAAATTGCCCTCCCATAATTCATAGAACTCACCCAACTCAGACAACGGCACCACATGCGCATAGGCAATCAGCCCTTCCTGGCTTGAGAAGTCAAAATCAACCTCCTTAGCCAATTCGGCATAGTCACCCATGCCGACATAGGAAAAGTCCGTCATATAGACCAAGGACCATAGATTTCCTCGGCGTTGTAGACGGATTTCCACCGGATGAAAGCCACCACTCTCCGGACCATAACCCGGATCACGAAAGTTCATCGTGACAGCACGGGCTTGGGGCCATGTGGGATGGTGCGTGTTCAGCAGGTCGGTCAGACATACTGCGAACTGGCGTGAAACCGGCAGAGGGAGCCCCTGCCAGTTCAGTGCTATGTCACGGTTGCTCATTGTTGGGCCTCCTCACTGGCCGCCGGGTCTACGGTTTCAACTTCACCCCCTGTCTCATCCATCTTGTCTGACAAACCGGCCTGGTCGTTGGCTGTTTCCAAAAACGGGGGCTCATTGCCTTTCTCGATGGTTATCTCATCGGTCATGTCATCTTGGCCCTTCTGCCCCTTGGCTTTTCCCTTGCGAGCCTGTTTATCCATATTGACTGGTTCATCCAGCTGAGTAGACCAGTCGCTGAGAGAGAGACCGGCCCGGTGGAACGGCGAGTTGGGCTCGGCGGCCACCAGTAACTTTTCAGCCCGCAGGATGGCGGCGAGGAAACCGTGGTTATTGGCACTGCCTCGAACAAACAGCGCCTTGAGCGCTACCGATTTGAATGGCGCATCCTTGAGGATATCCAGCAGTGCCAGGATGTCATCGAGCGATAACCAGTGCTTGCTGAACAGGCCGCCCGTGTCGTTGGCGGTAATGCGAAGGGCGTAGCGACCCTCATCATTCTTGCCCACATCGTAGTGCAGCAAACCACTGGCCCGTGCGCTTATCTTCGGTGCCTTAGCGGATTTAATAACAGTCCAGACCGGAGCAGCCGACGCTGCCGGTTGTGTGGCTTTAGCCATAATGAAATTCCTTCTGAAGGGGTTACTTGAAGAAGTCAGCCGCTTTGCTGCGATGACCTTGATGGATATGACTGCCTAACGAGGCAATGGCACCGCTAATGACCCCCAGGTCATCGGTGAGACCCACGCCGGGGATAAAGTCCGGTACGGCATCGACCGGACAGAGCAAATAGGCGAGTGCGCTGACCACGATGGTCTTGACCCACACAGGCGTCTGCTCGTCGGCCATCAACAGGTAGAGCAAGACGGCCTGCTCAACCAGCAGCTTCATGCCCTTGATGTGTTTGAGCTTGGCGAGTAGCGAGGAGCGGTTTATCTCGGTCATGCGGCCCACTCCCCATCCCAGTCTGACTCCAGCGCCAGACTGACCACGCCATCGCAGATATCCAGGACCGGACCAGAGTTCCGGGCGGTGACGTTGAGCAACTTGAACACCGGATGGTCTTTATCGTGCAGCGCCACTTGTGTGCCTTCCAGAGCAATCCAGCGCTCCGGTAACGGCAACCAGTAGACGGCCTGCTCGGCGCTGTCCGTGGTGAAGCTGCTGTCACCCATTTCCCACACCTCTTCAAAGATGCCGTTGTCCAGGTCATGGGTGGCCTGACCGGAGAAGCGAGCAATCGACAGCACCAACTGCCCTATCTGAGTCGAGGGCAGTTGGTGCAAGGTGTAGGTATTGGTGTGACTGAAGATGGCGACCAGTACCGGCAGACCGGGCATTGGCAAGGATTCCGGTACATAACGACCGTGGATGCGGATGGCTTTGACCAGTTGATGATGGCGTAGCAGTGCTCGCGACAGGGTATCCAGATAATCCTGAGTCGCGTTTTTGCCTTCGCCAATGGCATCGAACAATGAAAGTTCAGACATGGATGTTCTCCTTGGATGTTCCCGGACCGGAATGGTCATGGGTTATCCAGAGATTCATATATGTTTGAGGATTGGGCTTTTACGGGAATGGGAGAGCAGGAAATCAGGATGACCAGCAATTGATAGCGGATGAGCGGTGATTTTGAAAAAGGCCATGCAGGGAAAGTGAGGGCTTCCCGCGTGTTGATGCTGTCCATCACCCTCTAATGCGGATTAGTTTGTTGATCTTGCTCAGAAAACTACAATTCCCCTCTTTTGTGTCATCTATCTGAAGCGCTAGGGTAATCGTTTGGAACTGCCTCTCCTGAATCACCCATGAGCCAGGCTGGAGAAACGCCCTAGGTAAAAAACAGCAGACTGAAGGTTGTAATTCAGGAGCGGTAGCTTAGGCACAACTCGGGAGCCATGCGACCACGTTAGGAGGCAGCGATTATCCCAGTGGACTGACTTGTCAGCTGTTTTTTTATACAGTGGTAGTGATAGCGCAAATATAGGGGGGCAAACGAATGCGTTTGAGCGTCAGAGGTAGACTGGTAATGCTATGATTTAATTTTGATTTTTGCTTGGCGGTGATGAAAATGGGGCGGAGTTATATGGAAGGCTCTGTTAACGGATTAGTACCGCCTTCCATCTAATCACTGTCAGAGATTACAAGATGTCCCTTGCCAAAACCGCATTCGAGCACGGAATAAAAGACGCCGAAGAACTCCTTGCTCACTTTGACGCCATGAACGCAAATCCTCCGCCACCAAACGCCGAAGTCTTGAAGCGCGCGGGGCTGGTCATGGCACTAACGGCATGGGAAACATACGTAGAAGACCGAGTAACAGAAGGTGTCCAAAAGCGCCTTGCTGCTGTCGCCGGTAGCTATGTCGGAAATTTCATCCTGAAAAAACTGCAGGTTGAGCTATGTGAATTGTATGAATCCTGAGTATCATATCCTGGCTGTGGTGGCATACAGATAAAAATAGTTATTAACTTCGCCCTGGAATATGAAATATGATTTGAAGAATATTTTTTTGATGTCACATGCAATAATATGTTTTTCTTTATATGAGGTGCCAGTGAAAACTGTAAAAAAGAAACTGAGGGAAATAAAGGACTCTGGGTACATTGTTATTGGGTCTGATATCTTATTACACCTTAATCCTTCTAGTAAGGCGGGAATACAAATTAGACAACCTACAGGAACGACAAAAAGACTTTCTGCTTTTTTTGTTGGTATGGATAGACAGCCCCGCCTGTACTTTTCTTTCCCATCAGCCAGTCGGGATGAGATGCTTTCTATATGCCACCCCGGATACAAAGTTCATGCCTCCGTTTTATGTGAGAAAGGAATTGGCTCCATCGTTTATTTTGATGGAGTGATTGATAAGGTTGGAACCGAGCCAGCTATTATAACAACTGATGTGCCAGAATATATTACAGTGAATCGTATCCGCAAGGAGGCTCGTTATCCAGTCTCTATTTTTGGATGGTCTATCGTTGGTGAGGGAGTAAGGTTACCACTTAAGCTTATCGATATATCAACATATGGATGTGCTTTTATAGTAAAGCATTTTTCAATACCTTTAAAAATGGGTCAAGAAATTCAAATATTCTTTGATGATATTGAAATAGGGAAAAACATGACTCTTAGTGGATGTATATGTAATCAACAAAAGCTACTTGGCTCTATTGTGTATGGAGTCAAGTTTGATTCGTTTGGTATTGAAAGTGGTAAGCACTTGTTTACATATCTTGAATTCAATGGGCAAATAATGGTTGCTCGTTATGGCTCTGACGAGTCTCACGATAACGCCTAGGGAAGGTGCGAACAAGTCCCTGATATGAGATCATGTTTGTCATTTGGAGCCATTAAAAAGGGTTCATCATGAGTCATCAGCTCACCTTCGCCGACAGTGAATTCAGCAGTAAGCGCCGTCAGACCAGAAAAGAGATTTTCTTGTCCCGCATGGAGCAGATTCTGCCATGGCAAAACATGGTGGAAGTCATCGAGCCGTTTTATCCCAAGGCTGGTAATGGCCGGCGACCTTATCCGCTGGAAACCATGCTACGCATTCACTGCATGCAGCATTGGTACAACCTGAGCGATGGCGCGATGGAAGATGCTCTGTACGAAATCGCCTCCATGCGTCTGTTTGCCCGGTTATCCCTGGATAGCGCCTTGCCGGACCGCACCACCATCATGAATTTCCGCCACCTGCTGGAGCAGCATCAACTGGCCCGCCAATTGTTCAAGACCATCAATCGCTGGCTGGCCGAAGCAGGCGTCATGATGACTCAAGGCACCTTGGTCGATGCCACCATCATTGAGGCTCCCAGCTCGACCAAGAACAAAGAGCAGCAACGCGATCCGGAGATGCATCAGACCAAGAAAGGCAATCAGTGGCACTTTGGCATGAAGGCCCACATTGGTGTCGATGCCAAGAGTGGCCTGACCCACAGCCTAGTCACCACCGCGGCCAACGAGCATGACCTCAATCAGCTGGGTAATCTGCTGCATGGAGAGGAGCAATTTGTCTCAGCCGATGCCGGCTACCAAGGGGCGCCACAGCGCGAGGAGCTGGCCGAGGTGGATGTGGACTGGCTGATCGCCGAGCGCCCCGGCAAGGTAAGAACCTTGAAACAGCATCCACGCAAGAACAAAACGGCCATCAACATCGAATACATGAAAGCCAGCATCCGGGCCAAGGTGGAGCACCCGTTTCGCATCATCAAGCGACAGTTCGGCTTCGTGAAAGCCAGATACAAGGGGTTGCTGAAAAACGATAACCAACTGGCGATGTTATTCACGCTGGCCAACCTGTTTCGGGCGGACCAAATGATACGTCAGTGGGAGAGATCTCACTAAAAACTGGGAATAACGCCTTAAATGGCGAAGAAACGGTCTAAATAGGCTGATTCGAGGCATTTACGGGAGAAAAAACGGCTCAAACATGAAGAAATGAAATGACTGAGTCAGTCGAGAAGAATTTCCCCGCTTATTCGCACCTTCCCTAGGGGGGTCCGTTCGTGGTTACTCATTAGTTTATCTTGCGTATGGAAAGCGAATGTAGTGGTCTAATCATATCTGACATCACTAAGCAATTACTCAAGTAGGCTACGTAGCATCCAAGCCGTCTTCTCGTGTAATTGGATACGTTGTGTCAACAAGTCAGCGGTCGCTTCATCATTTGTGCGGCCTCAACCAGAGGAAATAAGGACCGAGCTGTTTTAACAACGGCCTCCTGGCCCATAACAAGGTTTGCAATCATCACCATGGCAGCAGGAACTGACATCACTGGATTGTCAGAACATGGAACTCACCTGATTCAGGAGCGCTTGCTGCTCATAATTCAGCGCCACCCTAAGCAATTAGGATGATTGTGCCAATCGTGGCAACTCAGCCTTCAAGATCCGGCGTCGGAAGATAGGGGAAGAATTTTCTGTCCTCGCCCATGATATGCTGAACGATGACGTCGTGGGCTAGGAAGCCAAACAACTCACTGATCGAGAGCTCGTCGTGGTCAAAGCGCTCGGACATTTTAACGACTTTTCCTAGAAGCGCTTGATGGCATCGGCGGTGATGATCGATATCAGGAAAGGGCGTGGTGGCGATGAGTTCGATCTCATCCCTGAAATGACCGGCAATGATCTCCATTGTCCGATCCAGAAGAACCCGGCACTCCGCCTTGGTTTGTCCGTCCGCGATGGCTGAAAGCAGAAGGTTTGCTTGATCGAAAAGAGCCTTGTGTTCTTCGTCGAGTCGGGGATGACCACTCTCGGCCATATCATTCCAGAGCAAGCGCACGAACCCTGGCCTCTTGCCGACTTCATCCTCTTGCCGGAGCCGGATCTGCGTCTGGTTTCGTCCGGAATGCTTAGCCTGATATAGTGCCTGATCTGCGAGCTCGACAAGGCTTTCGGGGGTTTCGAGTTCGTTCGCATAGCAGGTTGCGACGCCCAAACTAGCCGTCACATGAGGGGCGGCCGTATTGTCTTCATGGGGAATCTCCAATCTGGTGACAGCATGGCGAATGCGTTCTGCCAGAGCCAGTGCTCCATTGGCGCCCGTTTCGGGCGCGATGACCACGAACTCCTCGCCACCTAACCGGGCCGCGAGATCAGGGGGCCGGTGGACGGAAGCCTTGATCGCCTGGCCGATAGCCCTCAGACACTCGTCCCCTTGGACATGTCCGTAGCGGTCGTTGAAACGCTTGAAGTAGTCCACGTCTAGGATGATCAGGGAGAGCGGCGCCCCGGATCGCTTGAGCCGGAAAAACTCGGTGTTCAAAACCTCGTTGAACCGTCGCCGGTTTGCGAGTCCGGTGAGCGCGTCCGTCGTAGCCGCTAGTCGGAGGGCCTTGTCCGCAGCCTCGTGCATCAAGAGCATGAAACCTATACCGCAAACGATAGCCGCGATGAGGATGGCAACAAAGGTCAGTGATTGGATCAATCCCGGTGTGAAAATGTTCATTCCATGGGCAAATGATGGATGGAGACGGCCAAGGAAACACAGCGCCAGGACGATAAAGATCGCACCTAGCCCTTTCCGTAGCCGCGACGAACACGTGGCGCCGAACAAGCTCAACCCTCCCAGAGCATACAGGCTACTAATCACGAGACTGGAGACGAGAACATACCGTGTTTTGGCGACCGCTTGATCCGGATACAGGAAATCGATGCTCGCAAACAGCAGTGCTCCTGTCACGACGACCGCGATGAGTGGCTCTGTGAGGCGAAAGCGCGAGGGGCTGATCAGTGTGAAGGCGAATATTTCGAGTGCGATTCCGATATAGACGAGGATATTACCGACATGGGCTGATAGCAGCAGCGGAATAATGCCCCGAAAGCTGATAAGCGACATCCCGAGCGCTCTCAGGAACTGGCCGGAGACAAAGAAAGAGAGCGCGCGTTTTGATCCCCCCTCATAGCGATATAGCCACAACAGTGCAACTATCGAGAGGTCGGCCATCGCGCACAGTTTGATTGCAGTTGGTATATCGATGTCAAAGAAGGCCAATTGTCTAGCTCCTCGGATACAACCACCCAGTTGCTCAGTGTGCCTTTGGCAATACCCAACCTTCTGGCGGCTTCAGCTTGGCCAAGGCCTTGCTCCAACACCAGTCGAACCGCCTCTGCCCGAAACTCTGGTGAATAGTGTTCTCTCGATTTCATTCAATACCCCCGATTGTCTCATCGTAACAATCGGGACTGTCTGTGAAAATCAGGATACCTCAATGAGGGCCATGGGGTCCACAGTATCTTCCATGACTGTCCGGGAAGCAGCCCCTCTGCGATAACCGGGATTCGGCTCACGACACAACCTGTATAACGTAGAGTTGGCAGGGAAAGTAGGGGCGATTCAGAGGGCACGTGTTGTTTGTAAGAAGTGGGAGTCATTTCAGGGGAGGGAGGCGTACTTTGCTATCGGTTGTCAGATGAAGCAGCGGAGCAGGAGGCGGGGATTATTAATCCCGAGCTCGGTGAGCAACCTTGCCAGAGATTGACCAGAGACGCATAACAAAAAGGCCTCGCATTGAAAGCGAAGCCTTGTGGGGTGTGCTATCCAGAGCTGTGGTATGGAAACTGTCATGGGGATTTTCAATCCCCTGCTCTACCGACTGAGCTATCTGGGCAACGGCGCGCATTAAACCCTTTCTGAACGGATGTGTCAACCGCAGGGCGCAGATAGTCGGACTGTTCGCTCGACAAGTGAGCAATCAGGGCGTTTGTTGGGCTGTTTGGCCCGTTTTCATCCTGGGCGGCAGGTCAGCAGATAAAAAAAGGGGGCCTGAGGCCCCCTGCTCACAACTGTCGTGCTCAGTGGCGGCTGACGATGATCCGCCCGGTGCTCATGTCACGGGCCTGGCCGGTGACGCTGATCTTGAGCCCGTATTCGGGCAGCAGGCGACCGGCATCCGGGATCTCCTTGCTCTGGTAGCTGCGGGAATCCTTGAACACCCGGTTCGGGGTGATCCAGAAGTCGCGCAGCAGGGAGCCGCTCGGGTGCTTGAGGTTGAGTGGCTGCTGGAAGCCCAGGCTGAAGGTGGCGTCGTGGATCTGGTAGCGGGTGCCGGCCACGGCGCCGTCGCTCCACTTGATGGTGCGCTGATCCGCATCCACCACCCCGAGGAAGCCTTCACCCGGGTGGACACCCACCCAGTTGTTGGCCTGGCTGTTGTCCACGTACCAGAGCAGCATGCCCGGCTCGTAGCGCATCAGCTGGTCGGCCACGTTGATGTGGGCCAGCCCCTTGTCCACCCCGGCGTGGTTGCGCCACTCGGCCAGGTAGTAGTGATCCTTGGCCTCGTTGCCGTTGCTCTTCACAAAGCCGGCCAGGGTAAAGGCAGAGCTGCCCTCGGCCCCGTCGCTCAGCAGGGTGTCGCCATCGGCGAGGATCTGCAGCTCGTCCACGAACAGCCCGTTTTCGGCCACGCCGCCATCGCTCTGGTATTGCAGAGTGAGGGTGACCTGCTGACCGGCCCAGGGGGTGAGATCGAACTCGGCATCGGTCCAGCCGTTGGAGTTGCCGGTGATACCGATCCCGAAGCCCACCCCGTTGGGATCGTCGCTGGTGGTCAGGTTGCCCGCGATGGGTTGGCCGTTGACCAGCACCCGGGCGTAGTCGTACCCCTCTTCAATCTGATACCAGGCTTTGAAGCCGAGGCTGGCGCTCTGTTTGCCGCTCAGGTCCAGCTTGAGGCTCATGCGGTTGTCGAGGTTGTTGCCTTTGCCGCCGTGGTATTGGTATTGGCCGGCGTAGGGCGGGTTGAGCGGGATCTGCTTGGCCGGCAGGTTGATACGCACCACGTCGTCGTTGCGCCCCTTGTCGTTGGCCTGATCCAGCATGTAGACGTTGCCGCGGGGGCTGAGATCGGCGAGCTGCACGTTGCTGCCGTGCAGCCAGTTGCCGCCAAGGGAGGCCTGCAGGAACTCCTTGGCCCAGGCGGAGAACCCGGTCGGCTCGGTGCCGCCGATGACCCCGGCCCAGGAGCCGGAGGACATGATGGACCAGGTCGCCACCGGTTCCCCCTTGCCGGTGTATTTGGTGTCGTACTCGTCCGGCAGCCCCAGATCGTGGCCATATTCGTGGGCGCAGACCCCGGCCGCCGCATCGATGGGCTGGATGGTGTAGTCGTAGGCGGCAAACTGGCCGCCGAAGTTCTGGCTCGGGCTGCTGGTGCCGGGGATGGGGTAGGGGGCGCCCAGATTCCAGCGGTGAGCCCAGATGGCGTCTTCGCCGAGATCGCCGCCACCGGCCTCCTCGCCGACACTGGAGTGGAAGATCATCAGGTGGTCGATGAGACCGTCCGGCTCGTTGCGGTTGCCGTTGCCGTTGAGATCGTAGCGATCCTCCTGGTCAAACTGTGCCAGATCGATGGCAGGGTCGTTCGCCACCTGGATCAGCGCCTCCTTCACCAGCTCCCGGATGGTGTTGGGGGTAGCGTTGGCGCCGTAGTAGGCCGCGTTCTTGTCGGCGGTATACCAGCCCGCCACCTGACCGCGCACGCTGTAGCTCTGGCCGGACTGCTGCTCGTAGAACTGGCGCATGGAGATGAACCGCTCGCCGTTCGGGCCGGCATAGCCCTTGGACGAGAACAGCAGATCGTTGTAGTGCGCCGGGGTGTAATCCGGGTAGTACATCTTGGTGAGCTCGGGGCGCACGCTGTTCTTCGGGTAGTCGGGGAAGTCCACCAGGATGGCGAGGATCTTGTCCTTGCGCATCTGGCCCTGGTAGTGCTCCCGCTCGATGGCCTTGAGCAGCAGGGTAGGCACCCGATCACCGGGACGGGCGGTGCCGTTGAGGCGGATCTTCTTGAGGATGGTCTCGCGCACCTTGCCCTCTTTCACCGCCAGGGTGCCGCTGTTGCCCTGATAGGCCCGCGATTTCTCGCGATAGTAGCTGGCGAGGGCCGCCTGCTCCTGCTCGGGGGAGGCCAGGGTGGGGATGCGGCCGCTCTTCTTGAGCATCTCCAGCACCTTCACCTCGTCGGCCAGCGGGGCATCGAACGGACCGTGGACCGGGGCGGCCATGGCCTGGTTTCCAATCATAAGGGTTGAGCCGACAAGCAGGCTCATTATTGTTTTTTTAGGCATTATCTATGTGCTCCTTCACATGATAAAAAGGGAGCCTGGCTGGCTCCTCTTTCCGTACGGGCAGTGCTCCGCCCGCGTCCCTTGATACACCTCGTCCATGGTCTTTGTCACCGGGGTGCCGCTGGTGGATCCTGCTGATTTCAAACGGCTTGTTGCGGGGGTTGTGCGGTTTTCCCTTGTCCCGCTGAAGCTCCATGTGGAGCAGTTCATTCCCGGCAAAAGATTACGCTTTATTAACCTTTTGTGATGGCACCCCATTTGGGGTGGCCGCCGCCAGCTGCTTATCTTGGCTTGCCGCATTGAGCCTAGGTGGCTGTGCGGGTATGCTTTGCCGCAACCATGCCTGCGGGGCAGGGGCACAGCCGATACGGCGCTCGCCCGCGCGGGCATTTGATACCAACACAGTCGCATCTGGGGTTAATATGAGTCTTGATATGCAAGAGTGGCGCGAAGAGACCACCGCCATCGTCAACGAGTTGCTGGCCGATGGCAGCAACCCGGATCTGGAATACGAGATTGAGCACCACTTTGCCTGCCAGGATTTCGATCTGCTGGAGAAGGCGGCGGTCGACCTGTTCAAGGCCGGTTTCGAAGTGACCGATGCCGAAGAGATGGAGCTGGATGACGGCGCCACCATCTTCTGCTTCGATGCCACCACCGAGTGCAAGCTGGACATCGAGACCATAGTCGCCGATATCGAAAAAATGCTGCCTATCCTTCAGAAATACGGTGTGGATTACGACGGCTGGGGCACCTACTTCCAGGAGTAATTGCGCCAGATAAAGCATGCTTTGCAAAAACAACAAGGCCACCCTCGGGTGGCCTTGTTGTTGCTGGCTTACTGCTCCGGCAGCTGGTAACTGCGGGCAAAATCGGCGGGGGGCAGGGGGCGGCTGAACAGGTAGCCCTGCAGCCGATCGCAGCCGGCCTGCACCAGCCACGCTTGCTGCTCCTGCGTCTCCACCCCTTCGGCGGTGATCTTGATGCCTAGCTCGTGGCCCAGCCCGATGACGGAGCGCACGATGGCGGTGGTCGCCTGGTTGGTGGCCAGCCCCTGGGTGAAGCTGCGGTCCAGCTTGAGGGTGGCCACCTGCAGCCTGGGCAGATAGGCCAGCGAGCAGTAACCGGTGCCGAAGTCGTCGATGGCAAGCTGAAAGCCGGCCTCGATCAGGTTGGCCAGGTTGCTCTCAATCTCGTCGGCATTCTCCATCAGCACCCCTTCGGTGATCTCCAGCTCCAGCTGCCAGGGGGCGAGCCCGTGACGTTCGATGCAGGCGAAGATCTGCGGGCAGAGCTCGGGGTCGCGAAATTGCAGCGGCGACAGGTTGATGGAGAGCACCAGATCCGGCGCCGCCACCTGCCAGTGGGCCAGCTGGGCACAGCCCTGCTCCAGCATGTGGCTGCCGAGCAGGCCGATGAGCCCCAGCTCTTCCGCGAGCGGGATGAACTCGTCGGGCGAGATCATGCCGAGCTCGGGGTGGGGCCAGCGGCAGAGCAGCTCGGCCCCGTGCAGCTGGCTGGTGCGGGTGCTGATGATGGGCTGGTAGACGGCGGTCAGCTGGCCGGACTTGATGGCCAGCGGCAACTGGGCGGCGATCAGCTGGCGGCGCTTGAGCTTGGCATCGAGTTCGGGATCAAACAGGGTGCAGTGCTGCTGCTGGCGCTTGCCCTGGGCCAGCGCGGCTTCGGCGTGGCTCAGCAGGCGTTCGGCGTCGTTGGCCTTGCCGTGGGCGATGCCGAGGAACACCGGGATCTGGATCCTGTGCTCTTCCACCTGATAGGGCACCATCAGCGCCCCCTGCAGGCGGCGGCTCCAGCTGGTCAGCGGCTCGCTCAGCTCGGGCAGCAGCATGGCAAAGTCGTCGGCGGCGACCCGGCACACCAGTGACTGGGGCGGGGCCAGCTGTTGCAGGCGGCGGGCCACCTGATTGAGCAGCCGGTCGGCGACCCGGATGCCGAAGCGGTCGTTGATCTCGCGAAAGTGCTGTAAATCGACCAGCACCAGGCTGGCCTTGCGGGCGCCGAGATGGCGGCTGGTCTGCAGAAAGTGGGAGAGCTTGAGCAGGCCGGTCAGGCTGTCGTAGTGCTGCTCCTGCTGCAGCTGGGCCTGGGTGGTGCGCAGCCCGGTGATGTCGCGGCTCAGGGTGAGGATGCCGAGGGAGTTGCCCTCGTCGTCCGGCACATCGACCCGGGTCACTTCCAGATGGCGGCCCTGGCCGTTGGCGTCCACCAGGCAGTATTCACCGCGCCCCATCGGCAGCTCGGTGGAGAGGCGGTGGGCGACCCGCTGGCCGAGCGCCTCGCTCGCCACCATGCCCATGAAGTCGAGAAAGGCCTGGTTGCAGTCGATCAGCAGACCTTGGTGGTCTTCCAGCCGGATCGGATCCGGGATGGCGTCCAGCAGGCGGCGCTGCAGCAGCTGCTGCTGGCGAAAGGTCTGCTCCAGCTCCTTGCGCTGGCCAATTTCATTGACCATGCCGAACAGGGCCACCGGTTTGCCGTGCCCGTCGTAGAGCGGGATCTTGTGGATCTCCATCCAGCTGGTGGCATCACCGCTGCTGCAGTGCAGCTGCTGATAGAGCAGCGGTTTGCCCTCCGCCAGCAGGCGCAGATCCTCTTCCCGAAAGATGTCGCCCCAGGGCATGTCGGCATCGGTCTTGCCGATGAGATCCGTCGGTTGCGGCAGGCCCGCCTGCTCCGTGAAGGCGCGGTTGGCAAACAGGTAGCGCCCATCCGTATCCCGGCAGAAGATATTCATGGGTAGCTGGTCGATGATCTGCTGCAGCAGGGGCAGGGTGAGCAAGGAGTTCACACAGACACTCACGGGGGAAATTTCGAGCAAATCTATGATAGCAGGCTGGTTTTGTAAAGCTTGGGTTAAGGCTGACTCATTTCTGCCGATCCCTGCTGACAGTCTGTGTCGCTGACGCCATAATAGCCGCCGGTCGGCCGATGGCCGGATTATATGGATGAGAGAAGCAGCATGAAAAAGATTGTGGGAGTAGCACTGGCCCTGTTGATGGCCGGTTGTGCCAGCGACAACAATGGCGGCGAACAGTACCGCTATACCCCGCCGGTAGCCAAGGCGACCAACAACACCCAGGAGATGCAGATCCCGGTGGATCTGGTGTGGGCCCGTGCCGAGAAGTGGTTTGGCGATCACGGTCTTAACATCGAGAACAGCCAGCGCGGCTCCGGCCTGATGACCGCCAACGTCGAGAATTCGGCCGACGGTCTGGAGTGGCTGGATTGCGGTACCATGGGTTCCAAGGTCGCACTGGGCAACCCCAACCTGCAGATCAACCTGATCATCACCCAGAGCGGCAACAACAGCGTGGCGACCGTCAACGTCAAGGGCAACACCCAGCTCTACTTCGTCGAGTCCTCTGGTGAGCGGGTGCTGGCACCCTCCATCACCCCGGTGTGCGTCTCCCGCGGCAGCCTGGAACAGAGCCTGTTCTCCACCCTCGGCAATTAAGTCGCGCCGAGTGCCAGCAAAAACCCCGTTGCCTGCAACGGGGTTTTTGTTTTTGGCTCGCTAGCCGGGCAGGGCCGGCCAGCCCTGCTGGCGAAAGCGGCCTGGTGCCATCCCGCTCGATTGCTTGAATGCCTTGGCAAAGGAGGCCTCCGACTGATAGCCGACCCGCTGTGCCACCTCGCCGAGGGGGAGTTGATCCGGGTGGCGCAGCAGCTCGGCCGCTCGCACCATCCGCACCCGCACCATGAACTCCCAGACGCTGCAGCCCAGCCGTTGGCGAAAGTGGCGAAAATAGGTGGCGCGGGACATGGCGGCCAGCGCTGCCAGTTCATCCACGCTCCAGGGGTGGGCCGGGTCGGCCAGCATGGCCTGCAGCGAGCCCCCCAGCCTGGGGTCCTGCAGGGCACCGACCAGCCCGAGCGCCCCGTGCGGATCGCTGGCATGGGCCCGCAACCCCATGGCCAGCAGCACCTGACTGAGGGCCGTCAGCACAGCCCCCGAGCCCTGCTGTTCGCGCAGCAGCTCCTGGTGGATCAGGCTGAGCACCAGGCTCAGCGCCTGCTGCGACTCGCTGGCGAGCAGCGGGATGCAGAGCGGGCTGGGCAGGGCATCCAGCAACAGTGGCCGCAGCGGTCCCTGATAGCGGTACTCGCCGCACAGAAACTCCACCTGATCGCCGCCATCGCCCCTTAGCGGCAGCAGCCCGTCGCCCGGCTCGGCCAGGGTCAGGGCATCGCCTTCGCGCCAGATGGTATGGGGCTCGCCACCGGGCAGCAGCAGCAGATCGCCCGGTCGCAGGACCACGTCATCGCCCTGCGCCGTGCTGACCCGGATCTCTCCTTTCATCAGCAGGTGAAACGGCATCACCCCGGCCGGGCTTTGCTCATGGGGCAGTCTGAAACCGCCGCGATAGAGGCAGCGCACGTCGAACGTGCCCTGGATGCCGGCCTGGCTGATCAGCTGGTCTATCTGGTTCATGATTCTATTTGACTGTTATTTGCGTCTTTAAAGTATTAAACGACTCACTGCTCGATGCAATACTGGTTTCATCGAGCAGGCAGGGGCCTGTTCTGCCAAACCGGAGAATCAAGATGCAAGACTGGGATCAATACCGTAAACAGTTGATGGGCCGCGTCATGGAGCTGGGCACTCTGAGCCCGGATACCCTCAAGGGCTATCAGCAGCTGTCGGCCGCCGGCAGCAAGAGCGGCGTGCTCGATGGCAAGACCCGCGAGCTCATCTCGCTGGCGGTGGCCGTCACGACCCGCTGCGATGGCTGCATCGCCGTCCATGCCGATGCCGCCCTCAAGCAGGGTGCCAGCCGTGCGGAGATCGCCGATGCACTGGGCGTGGCCGTTGCCATGAATGCCGGGGCAGCCATGGTTTATTCCGCCCGGGTGCTGGATGCCATCGATCGTTGAGGCTGTGCGGGGCCGGCTGCGGCCGGCCCCTGAGGAGTAAGGATGTTGATATTCAATCGCTTGCTGGCCGTGCTCGCGAGTGGTGATCGTCTGGGCGCGACCCTCTGCCGCATTGCCGTCGGGGTCGTGTTCATCTGGATCGGGCTCTTGAAGTTCATTCCCTACGAGGCGGACAGCATCACCCCTTTCGTGGCCAACAGCCCCTTCATGTCGTTCTTCTATGAACATCCGGACCAGTATCGTCAGCACCTCAATCACGAGGGGGAGCTGGTGCCGGAAAACCGGGCCTGGCACGAGCAGAACAACACCTATGGCTACTCCCATGGCCTGGGCGTGGTGGAACTGGTGTTCGCCCTGCTGATCCTGGCCAATTTCCGCTTTCCCCTGCTGGGATTGGTCGGGGCCATGATGGCGTTTCTGACCCCCTTCGTCACCTTCAGCTTTCTGGTGTTCACGCCGGAAACCTGGGTGCCGGCGCTGGGGGATGCCCACCACGGTTTCCCCTATCTGTCGGGAGCGGGGCGGCTGGTGCTGAAGGACATCATGATGCTGGCGTGTGGTTACATTGCCATGGTGGATTCGGCCAGGACCCTGCTGGCCAGACGTGGATGAGTGACCCTGCCTGCCGTTTGCCGCACCCTGCCGGGTGCGGCTTTTTTATGGGGCGCGAGGCATGCATAAAAAAGCCCCCGGCGGGGCCGGGGGCTTGCAGAAGGTTGCCGCGTTAGCGGGCGACGTCGCCGTGAAACAGCGTCTGCTCGCCGGCTTTGAGCACATAGCCCTTCCAGGGGAAGAGGGTGTAGCCGCTGCCTTGCCACGACCAGTTGCCTTCCGTCCCCTGGCGGGTGAGCAGGTGCTGCTCGCCGCTTGGCAGGGTCAGCTCGGCCTGGCTCTGATCGGCGTTGAACAGCACGAAGGCGCTGCTGGTCTGGCCGACATCGGTCGGATTGAGCCGGATGCCCTGCTCGAACAGCCGCACGCACTGCTTGGTCAGCGCCGACCACTGATAGCCCGCACTGCCGATGCAGCCATGGCTGTCGCGATCACTGCCAACCAGATGTTGTTCCGGGGTACTGCAAGCCGCCAGCAGCAGGGAGGCGGCCATCAGGGTCAGGGTGCGCATGCTTACTCCTTGGCGTCCCGTTCGATGACGATGTTGGAGAAGCCCAGCTCCTTGAAGTAGTTCTCCCGGTAATCCTTCACGCTCTTCTTGTCGCGCCGGCACACCTGGGCCAGTTGCTCTTCCATGGCGTGGAAGCTGGCCAGGTTGATCCCCTCGGCAGCGGCAATGGCATCGTAGATGCTGTTGAATTTGTCGTTGGCGTAGCCAATCTCTTTGGTTTTTTTGCCGTAGGTGTAGGTAATCTTGAACGCCATGGCGTTATTCCTTTGATTTGGCCTGCTTGCGCTGGACGTACAGATAGAGGCTCTCGACCTTCTCCCGGGCCCAGGGGGTCTTGCGCAAGAACTTCAGGCTGGACTTGATGCTGGGATTATCGGTGAAGCAACGGATATTGATCTGCTGTCCCAGCTCTTCCCAGCCATAGTGCGCGACCAGGGCGGTGACGATGGCTTCCAGGGTCAGCCCGTGCAGCGGGTTGTTCTTCTGCGAGGAGGCGGGCTGCTCGCTCATGCCTGCGCCGCCAGCTTGGCAAAGGGCTGACCCATGCGGGTGGTGACCCCGTTGGCCAGATGGGGCTCGAAACCGGCCAGCATGCCCGGGCCAAACAGACAGACCACGGTACTGCCCAGCTTGAATAGGCCCATCTCGGCGCCTTTTTGCAGGGTAATGGCTTCGTCGCCGCTGTAATCCCAGCGCACGACGCGCTTCTCTTTGGTCGGCGCTATGTTGCCGGCCCAGATGGTCTCGATGCTGGCCACGATAGTGGCGCCGACCAGCACCAGCGCCATGGGGCCGTGCGGGGTGCGGAAGGTGGCGACCACCCGCTCGTTGCGGGCAAACAGGTTGGGTACGTTCTCGGCGGTGAGCGGGTTGACGGAGAAGAGATCCCCTGGCACGAACACCATGCTCTCCAGCACGCCGTCCAGCGGCATGTGGATGCGGTGATAATCCTTGGGCGCCAGATAGATGGTGGCGAAGTCGCCATCCTTGAACGGTGCCACCAGATCCTCATAACCGCCCAGCAGCTCGCGGGCGCTGTAGTCGTGGCCCTTGGCCTGAATGATGCGGCCCTGCTGGATCGGACCGAGCTGGCTGACGGTACCATCCACCGGCAGCGCCAGGGTCATGGCATCCTCGACCAGGGGGCGGATCCCCGGCTTGAGTTCGCGGGTGAAGAATTCGTTGAAGCTCTTGTAGTGGGCCGGACTCTCGTGCAGCGCCTCGCTCATGTCGACCTGGTACTGCTTGATAAAGGCCTCGATCACCCTGGTGGTGAGGTTGCCTGCTTCGGCAGCCGCAAGTTTGCCGACCAGGCGGGAGAGGGCGTGTTTGGGCAGACAGTATTGACCGGCAATTTTCAGGTTGTCAGTAATGCTCATGTTCATCATCAAGGTAGGTTGAATAGGGTCACAGCCGCGCCTGTTGGCGACCGTGACGGGCTTCCTGCATGGTTTCCAGGATGCGGTGATAGTTGTGGAAGCGATCGGCGCTGATAGCGCCACTGTCGACGGCGGCCCGCAGGGCGCAGCCGGGATCGTCCTTGTGGGTGCAGTCGCGGAACTTGCAGCCACCCAGGTAGTCGCGAAACTCGACGAAGCACCAGGTGATGCGGTCGGCCTCCAGATGCCAGAGGGCGAACTCGCGGATCCCGGGGGAGTCGATCAGATCGCCGCCGCTCGGGAAGTGATAGAGTCGCGCCGTGGTGGTGGTGTGCTGGCCGAGCCCCGAGTTCTCGGAGATCTCGCCGGTGAGCACATCCAGCCCCGGCATCAGGGCATTGGTGAGCGACGACTTGCCGACCCCGGACTGGCCGACGAAGATGCTGATCTTGTCGGTCAGGGCGGCTTTCAGCTCATCGAGCCCTTCGCCGCTCTCGCAGCTTACCAGCAACACCTCGTAACCGAGCTTGCGGTAGGTCTCGAGCTGGCGCTCGATACGGGCACGGGCCGCGTCATCGAGCATGTCGACCTTGTTCAGCACGATCAGGGGGCGGATCTCCACATCTTCGGCGGCCACCAGATAGCGGTCGACGATGTTGGTGGAGAACTCGGGCATCACCGCCGAGACGATGATGATCTGGTCGATGTTGGCGGCGATGGGTTTGACCCCGTCGTAGAAGTCCGGCCGGGTCAGCACCGAGTGACGCGGATGCACCGCCTCGATGACGCCGGCAGTCGCGGCATTGAGGCCGGGACGCCACACCACCTTGTCGCCGCACACCAGGCTGCTGATGCTGCTGCGTCGCAGGTTGCTGCGGTGGATGGCACCATCGCTCGCCTCGACGTCTGCGTGCTGACCAAAACGGCTGATCACCACCCCTTCGATGGCCGGGCCAAACAGGGTGTCATCCACGACCGTGGTGTGCTCTTTTTGCAGCCGCCGCTCGCGGTTGGCCTGGACGCGCCTTTGTTGACCCAGATTGAGTTTTGCTTTCTTTGCCACTCGATTCGCCAGTTTATGAACAGATCCAAAGCCAGTATGATACATGCAAATTGGCAAAATTCCGCCATTCCTCCCAATAGAGAGAGCAATCATGACAGTCAGCGCGCAGAACCTGGTATGGATCGACATGGAGATGACGGGTCTGGACCCCGAACAGAATGTGGTACTGGAGATCGCCACCATCGTCACCGACAAGGACCTGAACGTGCTGGCCGAAGGGCCGGTCATCGCCATTCACCAGAGCGATGAGGAGCTGGCCAAGATGGATGACTGGAACGTCAACACCCACACCAACAGCGGTCTGGTGGCCCGGGTCAAGGCGAGCCAGCACGATGAGGCGAAAGCCGTCGCCGAGACCCTCGAGTTCATTCGCCAGTGGGTGCCGGAGCGTACCAGTCCGCTGTGCGGCAACAGCATCGGCCAGGATCGTCGCTTCATGGTCAAGCACATGAGCGATCTGGAAGCCTTCTTCCACTATCGCAACGTCGACGTCAGCACCATCAAGGAGCTGGTGCGCCGCTGGCAGCCGGCGCTGCTGGATCAGTTCAAGAAGAGTGGTACCCATCAGGCGCTGGACGACATCCGCGAATCCATTGCCGAACTGCAGTTTTACCGCAGCCACGTCTTCAAGATCTGAGTCTGCGGCAAGGGCTTGTGCTCTCCCGGTTGCTAAAATCGACAGTTCGACCAGCTTTTGAGCGAACGCGCGCAACCAGACAAAAAAGCCCTTGCAATTGGAATGTCTGCTCTTATAATTCGGCTCCCGTACAGTAGCGCAAGCAACCAAATGCTGTACGGCCGTTTTAAGGTAGTTGCGGGAATAGCTCAGTTGGTAGAGCACGACCTTGCCAAGGTCGGGGTCGCGAGTTCGAGTCTCGTTTCCCGCTC
>NZ_JAPDBT010000017.1:0-74431 GCF_027705405.1 Aeromonas sp. QDB34
CTTCGAAAGTCAAGCGATTGTTTTCGCTTTTCTTTCGGCGCCCACTTCGCAAGGAAGCTGGCTCATCAGGTTGGCGTATTCTGCCGTGCTGGTAGGGGCGCATTATAGGGAGCCGCGCCGCGATGACAAGGAGAATTTTGCAAAAATTGGCATTTTTTGGCTTTCAGCAGTTCAAACGCCTATTTATCCAACAAAAAGCCCCGCAACCGCGGCGCTCAGGCCATTCAGGACAATGGATTGCTATCTTTTTGACCAGAAATCCCGGGCAAAGCCGCGCACTTTTTCCCAATCAGTGAACTCGAGGTCCTTGCTGGTATCCGTGCTGCCACCGGTGATCTTCATGATCAGCTGGATGATGCGGGTCTGCCACCAGTTGTAGCGGGAGTATTGCAGCGCACCGGCAAACACCCCCAGGGTTTTCGGCTTCCAGGGGGAGAGGCGCAGAAACTTCTTCATATAGGCGTTGGTCTGCGGGGTCTGCCTCTCCGGCTTGCGGGCCGTCAGGTTGACGCAGAAGAAGGCGGCGTTGGCCACTTCCAGCTGTTCGTGATGAGCGTGGATGAAGCTGAACAGACTGGGATGGAAGTTGCCATAACGAATGGAGGCACCGATCAGCACCTTCTTGAACTTGCTGAGATTGCACTTCGGCAGGCTGTGCAGATCCTGCATCACCACCTCACAACCCTCGGTCTCTGCCAGCATGGCATCGACGATCTTTCGTGTTTGCCCGTCACGGGAAGAATAAAGCACCAGAATCTTGTCCATACCAACCTCAACTACGCCAGAATGCAGGGGTAAACAGTACCAGAAGAGTGAAGATTTCCAATCGGCCAAACAGCATGGCGACGACTAGTATCCATTGCGCCGTTGCCGAGATCTTGCCGAAGTTGGCCGACACCTCGCCCAGCCCAGGCCCCACGTTGGTGAACGCGGCCGCTACGGCGGAGAAGGCGGTCACCTCGTTCAAGCCGGTCATCAGCAGCAACAGCATAAAGATGAAGAACAGGATGATGTAGGTGGCAAAGTAGCCCCACACCGCCTCCACGATCCGCTCAGGCACGGCACGACGACCCAGCTTCAGGGTATAGATGGCGCGCGGGTGCACCAGCCGCTTCAGCTCGCGCATCCCCTGCAGGAACAGGATCATGAAGCGCATCACCTTGATGCCGCCCCCGGTACTGCCGGCGCAGCAGCCGATGAAGGCGGAGAACATCAGCAGCATGGGCAGAAAAGAGGGCCACTCCGCATAGCTGGTCGTGCTGTAGCCGGTGGTCGTGCCCAGCGATACCGCCTGGAACAGACCGTGGTTGAGCGCCTCCTGCCAGGTGGCGTAATGGCCGTGAAACAAGAGGGAAACGAAGCAGATCAGCACAAGCACGCACTGGATGCTCAGAAACACCTTCAGCTCGGAGTCGCGCAGATAGTTGCTCAGCCGCACCGGCTTGTGGGCAAACACCATGAAGTGCAGGGCAAAGTTAACGCTCGCCAGCAGCAGAAACACCACAGTAATCAGGTTGATGGCCGGGCTGTTGAAAAAGCCGATGCTGGCGTCGTGGGTCGAGAAGCCGCCCACCGACAGGGTGGAGAAGGAATGGCAGATGGCATCGAACAGGGTCATGCCCGCCATCCAGTACGCCAGGGCACAGAGGGAGGTGAGCAGCAGATAGATGAACCAGAGCGCCTTGGCCGTCTCGGCGATGCGCGGGGTGACCTTGTTGTCCTTGACCGGCCCCGGAATTTCGGCGCGATAGAGCTGCATCCCCCCGATGCCGAGCAGCGGCAGTATGGCCACCGCCAGCACTATGATCCCCATGCCCCCCAGCCACTGCAGCAACTGGCGATAGAACAGAAACGCCTTGGGCAGGTTGTCCAGCCCGGTGAGCACGGTCGCCCCGGTGGTGGTCAGGCCGGAAAACGACTCGAAGAAGGCCTCCGATACCGTCATGCCGGGCACCTCTCCCAGCAGGAACGGCAAGGCCCCCACGCTGCCCAGCACCACCCAGAACAGCACGACGATGAGGAAGCCTTCCTTGGATCTGAGATCTTTCTTCTGATGGCGATTGGGAAACCAGAGCGCGGCACCGAGCAACAGGGCGATGAAGAAGGAGTTGACGAACTCGGCACCACCGCCATCACGATAGCCAAAGGCGACCAGCGCGGGCAGCAACATGGTCGAACTGAACAGCGCGACCAGCAGGCCAACGATACGAATGATGCTCAGAATCTGCATTCCGGCTCCCTCTTCAGACTAAAAGAGCGATGGATTCTAGCCATCTAAGGGACGAAGGGATACCCGACCCTGGGTTCGGTCGGTCAATTCCTGTGCGATTCTGCTCCAAACAGCGGCTTCCCACGCCACCTGCAGGGTGACGCTGGCGCCATAGTCGGCCGCCAGCAACTGACCCTGATGCGCCTGGATCAGCGCCTCCACCGCCCCCATGTCGGTATAGTCGCACTGGATGAGGGAGGCAGTCTGCTGGCGCTTGATACGGGTTTCGAGCTGCTTGAGGGCGGCGCCCACGCCACCGCCATAGGCCTTGACCAGGCCGCCGGTGCCCAGCAGCACCCCACCGTAATAGCGCACCACCACAGCGGCAATCTCCCCGAGACCGGCCCCCATCAGCTGGGCCAGCATGGGCTTGCCGGCGGTGCCCGAGGGCTCGCCGTCATCGCTGAAACCGTACACCTGACTGTCCTGCGGGGCACCGGCGACAAAGGCCCAGCAGTGATGCCGGGCCCCGGGATGTTGCTGTTTTATCTCGCCGATCCAGGCTTTGGCAGCCTCTACGGTCGGCGTGTGGGCAATATAAGTGATGAAGCGGCTCTTCTTGATCTCCTCACTCACCTCCAGCGGTGCGGCCGGTATGGAATAGTCTGCCGCCATCAGAGCCCTGCTTGTCTGGTCAGGTTTTCCACCCCGTTGGCGTACAGCACCACGTTGTCTTCGATGCGGATGCCGCCATAGGGGCGCAGCGCCTCGACCTTGTTCCAGTTGACCCGTTTGCCCTGTTCACCGAGGCGCAGCGGCTCCAACAGGCTGTCAATGAAGTAGAGCCCCGGCTCGATGGTGAACACCTGGCCCACTTCCATCACCCGGGTGCAGCGCAGATAGGGGAACTGTTCGGGGGCCGACAAGTGGGTGCCGCGCTCATCTTGCATGAAGCCGCCGGCATCGTGTACCTGCAGGCCGAGGAAGTGGCCGAGACCGTGGGGGAAGAAGACGTTGGTCACCCCGGTATGGATCATCTCGTCCACCGACATGTCCACCAGCTCGGTGGCTTGCAGCAGGCGCGCCAGTCGGTGGTGCATCTGCAGATGCAGCTCGCTGTAACGGCGACCCGGCTTGATCTCCTCGATGATCTCCTGCTGCTGGGCATCCAGCGCCGCAATCAGATCGGCAAACTCACCGCGGCGCCAGGCCCAGGTCCGGGTGATGTCGGAGGCATAGCCGTGCACATCCACACCGGCATCGATGAGGAAGGAGTAGCGCTCCGCATCGGGCACCCGCTGAGCGGAGAGGTGGGTGTAGTGCAGGATGGCCGCATTGCGGTTGATGGCGACGATATTGCCGTAGGGCGCCTCATTGGTCCCCTGCCCGACCGCCTTCATGTAGGCCAGGTTGATCTCGAACTCGCTCGCCCCCGCCATGAAGGAGTCCTTGGCCGCAATGTGGCCGCGCACCCCGATGCGGTTGGCATCGCGCAGGCATTCCAGCTCGTAGGCCGTCTTGTAGGCGCGATGATAATGCAGATAGTTGAGGACCGCCTCCGGATTGGGCTGGCCCAGCCCCAGCAGCTCGGCCACCTCCAGGTGGCCGCCCAGATAGGCCCACTCCTGCTTGTTGGCCGGCAGGTGATCGGCAACCTGCTCCGGCCTCGTCAGGAAGCGGATATCGAAGAAGTCGACCCAGAAGGCGTTGGGCAGCTCCGCCACCTTGTGCCAAAAATCCACCGGCCGGTAGAACAGCAGCACCGGCTTGTTCACACCGTCCACCAGCAACCAGCAGTGGGGATTGTCCAGCACCGGCAACCAGGCCTTGAACTGGGGGTTCACCTTGAAGGGGTAATCCTGATCATCGAGGAAGATGCGGTGGGTCTGGCCGGAGTGGATGGCCAGACCGCTCAGTCCCTGCTGTTGCAGTATGTCGCGGGTGCGCTGCTGCAAGGTGTCGAGGTGCTGGGCAAAAAGTTGGCTGTAGCTGCTCATGGCGTCCTGCTCCGGGAGAAATGTGGTTTCAGCATAACATCAAGCGAATCAAGGCTCGAACCGTCAAGCAATCGCTTCGTGAGGTAACGCATACGTTACAAGGCTTTTGTTATGAAACAAAAACCAACCATTAACAAATAAAAAACAATTCAATACACTGCCGGTAGATACATGCAGTCAGGGACTACTCATGCACAACCTTTGCCTGTGGCAACCGGATCAGGAGCGGATTCAGCAATCCAACCTCCAGCACTTCATGGCCGAGGTCAACCGCTTCCACGGCCTGCAGCTGCACAGCTACGCCCAGCTCTACCAGTGGTCGGTGGAGAAGACAACCCGTTTCTGGCCGCTGGTGTGGCAGCACTGTGGCGTCAAGGGCGAGCTCGGCAACATAGTGGCGGAGAACCGCCAGGAGATGCAGCGTACCCGCTGGTTCCCCGACAGCCGACTCAACTTCGCCGAAAACCTGTTGCGCCGCCAGGATGACACGCCGGCCATCATCTCCCGCATCGAGGGTAGCCCCAGCCAGACCTTGAGCTGGCGCGCGCTGGCGGATCAGGTCGCCAGGCTGGCCCAGTGGCTGCGTGGCCAGGGCATCGGCCGGGGCGATGTGGTGGCGGCCTACCTGCCCAATATCCCGGAAACCGTGGTGGCCATGCTGGCGACCACCAGCCTGGGGGCGATCTGGACCTCCACCAGCCCCGATTTCGGCGAAGCCAGCGTGGTGGAGCGCTTCGGCCAGACCCGACCGCGAGTGCTGTTTGCGGTGGATGGCTATCGCTACAACGGCAAGCCCATCGACATTCAGGACAAAGTGGCGGGGGTCGTCAGCCAGATCGACAGCATACAGCAGACAGTCATCATCCCCTTGCTGGGCCATCCCCTGCAACTGGGCCACGACTGGCGCCAGATCCTGGCCAGCCAGCCGGACGCCAGCCTGCAGTTCGAGCCCATGGCCTTCAATGACCCGCTCTACATCCTCTATTCGTCCGGCACCACCGGCAAGCCCAAGTGCA
This sequence comes from Aeromonas sp. QDB34, assembly GCF_027705405.1. NCBI lineage: Bacteria > Pseudomonadati > Pseudomonadota > Gammaproteobacteria > Aeromonadales > Aeromonadaceae > Aeromonas > Aeromonas sp. QDB34. The sequence goes on from NZ_JAPDBT010000017.1 coordinate 5,223, forward strand.
TCGTGCACGGCATCGGCGGCACCCTGCTGCAACATCTGAAAGAACACCAGCTGCACTGCGACATCAAGCCGGGGGAGCGTATCTTCTACTTCACCACCTGCGGCTGGATGATGTGGAACTGGCTGGTGAGCGCGCTCGCCTCCGGCGCCACCCTGGTGCTCTACGACGGCTCCCCCTTCTACCCGGACGGCAACGTGTTGTGGGATCTCGCCCACGACGAAGAGGTCGCCCTGTTCGGCACCTCGGCCAAATACCTGGATGCGCTGCACAAGCAGGGCTATGCCCCCATCAAGACCCACCAGTTGCCACAGTTGCGGCTGATCTGCAGCACCGGCTCCGTGCTGTCGCCGGAGGGGTTCGACTACGTCTATCAGCAGATCAAGCGGGATGTGCAGCTCAGCTCCATCTCAGGTGGCACCGACATCTGCTCCTGCTTCGTCATCGGCAACCCCATCAGCCCCGTCTACCGCGGCGAGAGCCAGGGACGCGGCCTCGGCCTCGCGGTGCAGGTGTTCAACGAAGCAGGCCAGCCGGTGCAGGGGGAAAAGGGCGAGCTGGTCTGTACCAAACCCTTCCCGGCCCAACCCATCGGTTTCTGGGGGGACGACAGCGGCGACAAGTACCACGCCGCCTATTTCGAACGGTTCGACAACATCTGGTGCCATGGCGACTGGATCGAGCTGACCCCGACCGGCGGCATCCTGTTCTACGGTCGCTCCGACGCCACCCTCAACCCGGGCGGCGTGCGCATCGGCACCAGCGAGATTTACCGCTACGTCGAGCAGTTGGAGGAAGTAGAAGAGAGCATCGTCATCGGCCAGCAGTGGCAACAGGACGAGCGGGTGGTGCTGTTCGTCAAGCTCAAGCCAGGCCTCATGCTGGACGAAGCGCTGCGCGAGCGTATCCGCCAGCAGGTGCGCCTGCACTGCACCGCCCGTCACGTGCCGGCCCGCATCCTGCAGGTGGACGCTATTCCGCGCACTAAGTCCGGCAAAATCGTGGAGCTGGCGGTGCGGGAAGTGGTGCACAACCGGCCCGTCAACAACACCCACGCCCTCGCCGATCCCGAGGTGCTGAGCCAGTATCGCGACCGGCCCGAGTTGGCCAGCTGAGGCCACACAAGGTTAATAAAGGCGTCATCAGACGCCTTTATTTTGGTTGTTAATCTGAGGCGAGCTTTTACTCGAGATCTGTTAAACGAATGTTTTAAATAGGTGTTGAAATTGTCTTCTTTTGGATCAATAGTGAGCCTCGCCCCCTGCTGGGGATAAAGGAGCACCACCCCCCACCATGTGGGAACAAGGAGACACTCTCATGATCTACCAAGGCGAAACCCTGACGGTCAGCTACCTCGAAGACGGCATTGCCGAGCTGAGGTTCGATGCTCCGGGTTCAGTCAACAAGCTGGATCGCGCTACCCTGCTCTCCCTGAGCGAAGCGATCGCCGCATTACAACAAGAACGTGAACTAAAAGGTCTGATCCTCACCTCCGGCAAAGACGCCTTCATCGTCGGCGCCGACATTACCGAATTCCTGGAACTGTTCGATCTGCCGCAGGCTGATCTGCTCGGCTGGCTGAAGAAGGCCAACGACATCTTCAGCGCCATCGAAGATCTGCCGGTGCCCACCCTCTGTGCCATCAAGGGCCACGCCCTGGGCGGCGGCTGCGAGACCATTCTCTCCACCGACTTCCGACTGGCTGACACCAGCGCCAAAATCGGCCTGCCCGAGACCAAACTCGGCATCATGCCCGGCTTTGGTGGCACCGTCCGTCTGCCGCGGGTGATCGGCGCCGACAACGCGCTGGAGTGGATCACCACCGGCAAGGATTACCGTGCCGATGACGCCCTCAAGGTGGGTGCCATCGACGCCGTGGTCGCGCCAGAGGCGCTGCAGAGCGCTGCGGTGCAGATGATCAAGGACGCGATCAAAGGCAAGCTGGACTGGCAGGGCCGCCGTGCCGCCAAGAAGGCCCCGCTGCGCCTCTCCAAACTGGAAGCCATGATGAGCTTCACCACCGCCGCCGGCATGGTTGCCGCCGTGGCGGGCAAACACTATCCGGCGCCGATGACCGCGGTGAAAACCGTCGAGGCCGCCGCAGGCATGAGCCGTGACGAGGCGCTGGCCGTCGAGGCACAAGGCTTCATCAAGCTGGCCAAGACCGATGTCGCCAAGGCGCTGGTCGGGATCTTCCTCAACGATCAACACATCAAGGCGCTGGCCAAGAAGGCGGCCAAGCAGGCAGCCAAGGCCACTAACCACGCCGCCGTACTGGGTGCCGGGATCATGGGGGGCGGCATCGCCTACCAGTCTGCCAGCAAGGGTATCCCGGCAGTGATGAAGGACATCAACGAGAAGGCGCTGGCGCTTGGCATGAATGAGGCCACCAAGCTGCTCAACGGCCAGCTCGAAAAGGGCCGCATCGACGGCATCAAGATGGGCCAGGTGCTCTCCGCCATTACCCCGACCCTCAGCTATGACAACGTCAAAGGCGTGGACGTAGTGGTCGAAGCCGTGGTCGAGAACCCGAAAGTGAAGGCCGCCGTACTGGGCGAAGTGGAAGGGATCATTGGCGAAGACGCCGTGCTCGCCAGCAACACCTCCACCATTCCCATCTCCCTGCTGGCCAAGGGTCTGAAGCGCCCGCAGAACTTCTGCGGCATGCACTTCTTCAACCCGGTGCACCGCATGCCACTGGTAGAGATCATCCGCGGCGAGCAGACCTCCGATGAAACCATCAATCGCGTGGTGGCCTACGCTGCCGCCATGGGCAAGTCGCCGGTGGTGGTCAACGACTGCCCAGGCTTCTTCGTCAACCGGGTGCTGTTCCCCTACTTCTTCGGCTTCAACAAGCTGGTCGCCGATGGCGCCGACTTCGCTGCCGTCGACAAGGTGATGGAGAAAGAGTTTGGCTGGCCCATGGGCCCTGCCTACCTGCTGGACGTGGTCGGCATCGACACCGGCCACCATGCCGGTGACGTGATGGCGCAGGGCTTCCCGGCACGTATGAGCAAGGAAGGCCGTACCGCCATCGACGTGATGTACGAAGTGAACCGCTTCGGTCAAAAGAACGGCAAGGGCTTCTACGCCTACGAGCAGGACAAGAAGGGCAAGCCGAAGAAGGTGGCCGACGCCGCCAGTTACGAGCTGCTGGCCCCCATCGCCAAGCCGAAACAGGATTTCGACAAGGACGCCATCATCGCCCGCATGATGATCCCGATGATCAACGAGGTGGTGCTCTGTCTGGAAGAGGGCATAGTCGCCACGCCAGCCGAAGCCGACATCGCGCTGGTCTACGGCCTGGGCTTCCCTCCCTTCCGCGGCGGCGTGTTCCGCTATCTGGACACTATCGGTCTGGATCGCTACGTGGCCATGGCCGACCAGTATGCCGACTTGGGCCCGCTCTACCGCGTCAGCGACAAGCTGCGTGAGATGGCCGCCCAGGGCAAAACCTTCTACTGATTGCGGAAAGGAGATCCATTCATGAAAGACGTAGTCATTGTCGACTGTATCCGGACCCCGATGGGCCGGTCCAAGGGCGGCGCCTTCCGCAACGTGCGTGCAGAAGACTTGTCCGCGCACCTGATGAAATCCATCCTGCTGCGCAACCCCAACCTCGACCCGAACGAGATCGAGGATATCTACTGGGGCTGCGTGCAGCAGACCCTGGAGCAGGGCTTCAACATCGCCCGCAACGCCGCGCTGCTGGCCGGCATTCCCAAGCAGGTGGGGGCGGTCACCGTCAACCGCCTGTGCGGCTCCAGCATGCAGGCGCTGCACGACGCCTCCCGCGCCATTGCGGTGGGTGATGGGGATATCTTCATCATCGGCGGCGTCGAGCACATGGGCCACGTGCCGATGAGCCACGGAGTGGACTTCCACCCCGGCATGGCCAAGTCGGTGGCGAAAGCCTCCGGCATGATGGGGCTGACCGCCGAGATGCTCGGCAAGCTGCATGGCATCAGTCGTCAGCAGCAGGACGAGTTTGCCGCTCGCTCCCATCGCCGCGCTCACGCCGCCACAGTGGAAGGGCGTTTCGCCAAGGAGATCGTCGGGCTGGAAGGCCATGACGCCAGCGGCGCCCGCTTCTTCTACGACTATGACGAGGTGATCCGCCCGGAGACCACGGTGGAAACCCTGAGCCAGCTGCGCCCGGTGTTCGACCCGGTCAACGGTACCGTCACCGCCGGCACCTCGTCGGCCCTGTCCGATGGCGCCGCCGCCATGCTGGTGATGAGTGCGGATCGCGCCAAGGCGCTCGGCCTCACCCCGCGCGCCAAGATACGTGCCATGGCCGTCGCCGGCTGCGATGCCGCCATCATGGGTTACGGCCCGGTACCGGCCACCCAGAAGGCGCTCAAGCGGGCCGGCCTGACCATCGGCGACATCGACCTGTTCGAGCTGAACGAGGCGTTTGCCGCCCAGTCCCTGCCTTGCGTGAAGGATCTGGGTCTGCAAGACGTGGTGGATGAGAAGGTGAACCTGAACGGCGGCGCCATCGCCCTGGGTCACCCGCTCGGCTGCTCCGGCGCCCGCATCTCCACCACCCTGCTCAACCTGATGGAAGAGAAGGACGCCACCCTGGGGGTTGCCACCATGTGCATCGGCCTGGGTCAGGGCATCGCCACCGTGTTCGAACGAGTGTAAGTATCCCCCTGGCCGGTTCGCCGGTCGGGGCTGGATTGATAGAGAGGAGCCCGTTCCTGCTTCCCGGCGAAGCGGGCTCCTGTCACCGGTTTTGGGGTCGGTCTGCCCGGCCCGTCATCGAGTCTGTGGAGTGCGCCACACGGGGTGCACTTCTGCCGTCGGAATCTGCGTATTGGCCGGCCCGTTTGGGTCGGCCTTTTTTATTTGCACGGCAGGATATGGGAGGATATTGCCCATAACCTCACATTAGATGGGGGGCTTGCTTGCTTTTTGCGCCCCTGACAGGTTCAATCTGCACAAAAAAATGGGTGGATGCACATACATATGTCAACGAGCAAACAACTGCTGATCGTCGACGACGACCAAGAGATCCGCGAGCTGCTCAACGAATACCTGACCAGGGCCGGCTTCGAGGTATTGACCGCAGCGGAGGGCAACGAGATGCGCAAGCAGCTCGCCCAGCACAACCCGGACCTCATCATTCTCGATATCATGATGCCGGGCGACGACGGCTTTACCCTCTGCCAGCAGATCCGTCGCGACTCCCAGGTGCCCATCATCATGCTGACCGCCGCCTCCGACGAAGCGGACCGGGTGATCGGCCTCGAGCTCGGTGCCGATGACTACATCGCCAAGCCGTTCAGCCCGCGCGAGCTGCAGGCCCGCATCAAGGCGCTGCTGCGACGCGCCGAATTCCGCCAGCCGGAGAAAGAGAAAGAGCCGAGTCGCCGGCTGCGCTTCGCCGAGTGGACTCTGGATACCCTGAGCCACCAGCTGACCCACGAGGACGGCAGCCTGCTGGATCTCTCCGGCAGCGATGCCCTGCTGCTCGGCATGTTCCTGCAACAGCCCGGCGTGGTGCTGGACCGGGATACCATCTCGGATGCCACCCGCGGTCGCGAGAGCCTGCCGATGGAACGCGGCATCGACGTGCAGATCAGCCGCTTGCGCCAGAAGCTGGGTGACAACGGCAAGAGTCCGCGCATCATCAAGACCATTCGCGGCAGTGGCTACATGCTGATCGCCGAGGTGCACGAGATCCCATGAAAGCCAGCAAGGTAGCGACGGCATGCTGATCGACACAAGGCGAGAGATCCCATGAATACCAGATGGTTCTGGCGGGCGCTGGTGCCCCGTTCCCTGCTGTCGCGGATGCTGCTGCTGTTGCTGCTGGCGATCCTGCTCTCCCAGACCATTCTCACCGGCATCTGGATGCAGCAGATCCAGAAGCGGGAGCTGGAAGGCATGCTCAGCACCACCCGCAACCTGGCGCTGTCGGCCGCCTCCACCGTCAACTTCTTCAAGTCCTTGCCGCTGCAGTATCGCCACATCGCACTGGACCAGCTGCGCAACATGGGCGGCAGCCGCTTCTTCGTGTCGCTGAACGAAGAGGAGATCCACATCAGCGCCATCCCCGACAGCGAGCGCAAGACGCTGGTGCTCAAAGAGGTACAGGGGGTGCTGACCCGCAAGCTCTCCGACGCCATGGCGATCAAGGTGGATTTCTCGCGGCCCGAAGAGCTTCACGTCTTCAACAACGACACCCTGCTGGCGGATCTGCCCTCCTCCTGGGCCCGCTACACCCTGTCGCTGGAGCCGATCAATCCACCTGTGCTGGTGACCCAGATCGAGATAGAACCGGGCGAGTGGCTCTATCTGGCGGCCCTGCTGCCGGCCCCCTACATGACCCTCGACGATACCGTCATGCCCAGCAACCAGGTGCGCTTCATCGCCCTGATGACGGTGTTCCTCTGCTTCTTCACCTTCCTGCTGGTGCGCTGGCAGACCCGGCCGCTACGCCGGCTGGCCAAGGCGGCGGTCAACCTCGGCAAAGACATCGACCAACCCTCCCTGAAAGAGGAGGGGGCTTCCGAGATCGTGGCGGCCACCCGCGCCTTCAACATCATGCAGCACCGCATCCGCCGCTATATCGACGATAGAGAGCGGCTGTTCAGCTCGATCTCCCACGACCTCAAGACCCCCATCACCCGGCTGCGGCTGCGGGTCGAACTGCTCGATGACGAGCAGCAGATCGCCAAGTTCAACAAGGACCTGGACGAGCTGGAGCTGATGGTGAAGGGGGCGCTGCAGACGGTGAAAGACACCGACATCCACGAGAACATCGAGCAGCTCGACATCGACGCCATGCTGGAGCAGATGGCGGAGGCCATGAACCTGCACGACGAGCGGCTGACCATCGAGGGCCACTGCAAGCAGCCCTACCGCGGCAAGCCGCTGGCCCTCAAGCGCTGCATCGGCAACCTGGTGGACAACGGCATCAAGTACGGCCAACGGGTGCGCATCATCATCATGGACGACGAGGAGATGCTGATCCTGTTCATCATGGACGAGGGGCCCGGCCTGCCGGAGGATCAGTTCGAACGCATCTTCGAGCCCTACTACCGGCTCAGCACGGATCTGGCCGGCACCGGTCTGGGTCTGGGCATTGCCCGCAACATAGCCCACGCCCACGGCGGCGATCTGGTGCTGGAAAATCGTCCGCAGGGCGGCCTGCAGGCTACCCTCTCCCTACCAAGGCAGTAACCTTATGAAGTGGTTGTCTTTTTCTGTCATCGCCCTGCTCTCCCTGCCTGTAGGCGCCTCCCAGGTGGAGGTACTGCACTGGTGGACGTCCGGCGGCGAGGCCAGGGCGGTGGAAGTGCTCAAGTCCGAGTGGACCGAGCAAGGCAACCAGTGGAACGACTTCGCGGTGCAGGGGGGCGGCGGCAAGAGCGCCATGACGGTGCTGAAAAGTCGGGCATTGGCGGCCAATCCGCCGGAGGCGGCCCACCTCAAGGGGTTCGAGTTGCGGGAGTGGGCCGGACTCGGCTTCCTGCGCGATCTCACCCCCATTGCCGAACACCTCGGCTGGTATCCCCAGCTGCCGCCCATGGTGCGGGAGACCCTCAGCCAGAACGGCGCCCTGATGGCGGTGCCGACCGGCATCCACCGGGTCAACTGGCTGTGGCTCAACCGCAAGATCTTCGAGCGCAACAAGCTGACGCCGCCCACCAGCTGGGCCCAGTTCGTGACCGTGGCCGAGCGGCTCAAGCAGCAAGGGATCACCCCGCTCGCCATCGGCAACGAGCCCTGGCAGCTGGCGGTACTGTTCGAAACGGTGGCACTCGGCGAAGGGGGCAAGGCGTTCTACCGCAAAGCCTTCGTGGAACAGGACAGCGCCACCCTGACCGGCCCCGACATGGTGCGGGTGCTGACCCGCTTTCAGCAGCTGCGCGGCTATGTACCGGAAAAATACGCCGGCCTGAAGTGGCACCAGGCCACCAACCTGCTGGAAAGCGGCGGCGCCGCCATGCAGATCATGGGAGACTGGGTGAAGGGCGAATTGAGCGCCGGCAACTACCGGCCCGGCGAAGATATCGAGTGCCTGCCGAGCCCTGGCAGTGCCAACCTGTTCAGCTACAACCTCGACTCCATCGCCATGTTCAAGCAGCGGGATCCCGCCCAGCTGCAGGCGCAGGGCGAGCTGGCCCAGCTGCTGATGACGCCGCGCTTCCAGCAAGAGTTCAACCGGGTGAAAGGCTCGATCCCGGCACTGACCAAGCCGGACATGAGCAAGTTCGACCGCTGCGCCATCCGCTCCTATCAGGATTTTCTGCTGGCGGAGCGGGAGGGCAACCTGCTGCCCAGCATGGCGGAGGGGATGGCGACGCCGACCAACATGCGCCAGGCGATCATGGATGTGCTGAGCAACTTCTTCAACGACCCCAGAGCCAACCCGCAGCAGACAGCGCTGCATCTGGAGCGGGCCATGCGCTCGACCCGCTGACGCTTTTCGCGGAGGCCAGAAACGACAAAGGCGGATGAAATATCCGCCTTTGTCGTTGTGAAAGTATTGGGGTCAGGATTGATCGTTTTCGTCCTCATCCTCGTCGTAGTAATCGCTGAGCTCGATCCAGAGCCCCAGTCCGATCATCACCATGGAACCGAACCAGGTACCGGTGTTACCGATCGGGCTGCCCATCACTATCATGGCGAAAGACAAGAACCCCATGCCTGCGTAGGCTTGTAATCTGCCGTAGGAGACCTGCATATTCACACCTCCTTGTTGAATATGGTTCAATTTTTATATTACTCATACGGCGGGGAGTGGGTAGGCCCAGATAACACTTTGGTTACATATGCTGCCAGTTGCCGGAGTGGTTTGATTATTTTTTCGCCGTGAGTATCATTGGCAGCTGATTTGGTTGAAGGTTGATTATTGATGAGTGCTTTATTCTGCGACGCAACTCACGAGTTGGACGCAATCGGGCTTCGTTGCCCCGAGCCAGTGATGATGGTTCGTAAAAAAGTGCGGTTGATGGCTGATGGGGAGACCCTGCTGGTCAGTGCCGACGACCCCTCAACCACCCGCGACATCCCCAGTTTCTGCCGCTTCATGGATCACACCCTGGTCGCCAGCGAGACAGAGCAGGCCCCTTACCGCTATCTGATCCGCAAGGGTCAGTGAGCCCCAACACCGGAGCAATCCATGCCAGCCATTACCCGAATCGGCACCACCCAGCGTTGGTCTGACGTGGTCATTCACAACGGCACCCTCTACGTGGTGGAAGTACCTGCCACCGATACCGCCGATATTCACCAGCAGACCCGCGAAGTGCTGGAAAGCCTGCAGCGTCTGCTGGAAGCCAACGGCTCCGGCGTCGACAAGATCCTGATGGCCAACATCTATCTCAAGGACATTGCGGACATCGCGGCCTTCAACGAGCAGTGGGATGCCTGGATCCCGGCGGGCACAGCGCCGGTCAGAGCCTGCGTACAAGCCCGCCTGGCCCACGAAGGCTACAAGGTCGAAGTGCAGCTGACCGCGGCAGTCTAAGAGGCAGTTATCCCCCTCATCCCCGGCCCTTCTCCCACAAGGGGAGAAGGGCGCAAAGAACAAGACGCCACTGCCCGCAACGCCGAATAACAAAAGGCCCCGCCATCGCTGGCGGGGCCTTTTTCATGGCTGCGAACCAGACCGCTTAGGCGGTCGGGGTCAGGGTGATGGTCACCCGACGGTTCTGGGCCTTGCCTTCGGCGGTGCTGTTGGTGGCAACCGGCTGATCCGGGCCCACGCCGCTGGTGGAGATACGGCTGCCGGTCACACCCTGGCCGATCAACTGGGCGGCGACGGCATCGGCGCGCTGGGCGGAGAGCTTCATGTTCAGCTCGCGGGAACCAGTGCTGTCGGTGTGACCGACCACGTTCAGGCGGGTCTTGTCGAACTCACCGACCACCATGGCCACGCCGGACAGGGTGTTGGCACCGGCCGCTTTCAGCTGGGCGCTGGAGCTGTCGAAGGTGACGTTGTTCGGCATGTTGAGGATCAGCTGGTCACCGTTGCGGGTCACGCTGACACCGGTGCCCTGCAGCTTCTCGCGCAGCTTGGCTTCCTGCACGTCCATGTAGTAGCCGATACCGCCACCCAGGGCGGCGCCGGCGGCCACGCCGGTCAGGATCCCTTTCTTGCGGTCACCCTTGCTGGAAGAGAGCGCACCCACGGCAGCGCCAGTGGCCGCGCCAGCCAGCGCGCCCCAGGCGCCCTTGGAGGTCTGGGATTCACCGGTATAGGGATTGGTGGTACAGCCGGTCAGGGCTACGAGCAGGGCAACGGCGGGAACAAGTGTCTTGAAATGCATGAAAAACCTCTAAAAAAACCGACTCAAATCCAAAGAGGGCGCATTCTACCCCAGAGGTGTGCCAAGGTGTGACATTATCAATATCACGCTCCTCTCCGCCCGCCCCCCCAGTATCCGCAGGCCGGCTGGATGCCACCTGAACCGGTAGCCGGATCAAGCTCACAACTGTGACCTATCTCCTTGTTCAACGGACCAAAATGCGCCCCTTTTGGCTACTATTGAATGCACTATCAACAGGAGTTCGAGGTCTCTCATGTCCGCACTGCTTCGCAACGTCTCGATCCGGCACCTGCTGCTGAGTGCCAGCCTCATCATTCTGATCACCATGGCGCTGGGCGGGCTCTGGCGCAGCAGCCTGACCGCCCGCCTCGGCGAGCTGCCCAACCAGCTCATCATCAGCGCCAACGAGCAGATCGCCCTGCAGGAGCTGCGTTATCACACCACCCAGGTCCAGCAGTTCCTGACCGATGCCGCCGTCTCCGGCGAAATGGACTCCATCGGCGAGGCCGAACAGCACGCCCAGGCGGCCCGCCAGTTGCTGGAGCGGCTGCCGCAGCTGAAAGCGCCGCTCACCCCGCTGCTGGCCCGCCAGCTGGAGATCGGCAAGCGGATGGTGGACATCTATCTCAAGGAGGGGCGCGAGGCCGGCAACCAGCTGATGAAGCAGCCGACCGAAGGGTTTGACGCCCTCACCGACAACATCGCCAGCCAGGTCGAAGCGGTGCTGGAACAGCAGCAACACCAGTTCCAGCAGCGGGAGCAGGATATCCGCGGCCAGAGCGAGGCCCTGCAGCATCAGGACATGCTGCAGCTGGCCGTCAGCCTGGCCATCATCCTGTTGATGCTGCTGCTCATCTACTTCAAGACCGTCGGCCCGCTGCAACATCTGATGGGTCAGCTGGTCGAACTGGCCAACCACAGCCACAACCTCACCTTCCGGCTGCACAGCCAGGGCAAGGACGAGTTCGCCTATCTGGCGGAGGTGTTCAACCGCTTCCTCGGCAATATCGACAGCCTGATCGGTACGGTGCAGCAGGTTTCGCGCAAAACCCACGACAAGATGGCACTGCTGATGTCGCACTCCGGCAGCACCCTCAGCAGCATGCAGCAGGCCCAGCAGAACACCGACATGCTGGCGACCGCCATCAACGAGATGACTGCCACCGTTCACAACATCGAGCACAACACCGAGCAGGCCAGCCAGGATACCCTGCTCACCCAGCAGCAGGCCCACGATGGCCAGCGGCAGGTGAGCCAGACCATCTCCCTGATCCGGCAGGTGGCCGATCACATCGAGCAATCCGCCGGGGAAGTGACCCAGCTGGATCAGGAGAGCACCCAGATCGGCAACATCCTGCAGGTGATCCGCACTATCTCGGAACAGACCAACCTGCTGGCGCTCAACGCCGCCATCGAGGCGGCCCGCGCCGGTGAGCAGGGCCGCGGCTTCGCGGTGGTGGCCGACGAGGTACGCCAGCTGGCGACCCGCACTCAGGCCGCCACCGTCGACATCCAGCAGCGTATCGAGGCGCTGCAGCACAACACCCGCCACGCGGTGACCACCATGCACACCACCCGCAACGTGAGCGAACAGGCGGTCAACCAGGCGGCGGGCACCGGCGAGACCCTGACCGCCATCGTCGAAGCCATCACCCGGGTCAACGACATGAACGGCCACATCGCCACCGCCGCCGGCCAGCAGGCCCAGGTCACCGAAGAGACCAACCGCAATGTGATGGAGGTCGCCAGCATCGCCCGCGAATGCCTGGAGCTGGCGCGCCAGAGCCGCAGCCACACCCGGGACATGAACCAGGCCAACGAGGAGATCGGCCTCATCAGCGATCAGTTCGACGTCAGCAAAGCTGGCTCTGCCGGCCAGGATCAGGAGCTGCTGCACTGGAACGAGGCCTTCATGGTGCAGGTGCCCAGCATGGACAGCCAGCATCTGGGTTTGTTCGAGGCGATGAACCGGCTCTACCAGGCGGTGCTCGACAAGAGCCCGGCCCAGCTGCGCAAACAGCGGCTCGACGAGCTGCTCAAGCTCGCCACCCAGCACTTCGCCGACGAGGAGCGCGTGATGGAGCAGGCGGGCTACCCCGAGCTGCGCCGCCACAAGCAGGAACACGCCCGGCTGCTGACCGAGCTCGACACCCTGATGCAGCGCAACGGCACGGACGACGAGGAGTTCAACATGGAGCTGCTGGTGTTTCTCAAGAACTGGCTGCTCAACCATATCTCCAAGGTCGACAAACAGTACTCAGGCACGCTGCGTCAGGCCGGGATCGCCTGACGGCCCCATGGCTGACGCCATGCTGATATGCAAAAGGGAGGCATCTGCCTCCCTTCTCTTTTATCTTGCGCCCGGTTTATTGGCGCGCAGGGCCCTGCTGGCACTCGGCGTGGCAGGGGCAGGTCACCAGATGATCGTTCACCATCCCCACCGCCTGCATGAAGGCGTAGCAGATGGTGCTGCCGACGAAGGTGAAGCCGCGCTTCTTGAGCGCCTTGGACATGGCATCCGACTCCGCTGAGGTCGCCGGAATGTCACCGTTGCCCTGGCGCTGGTTGACGATGGGGGCGCCGCCCACGAAGCCCCACAGATAATCGACAAAGTCGATGCCTTCCACCTCCAGCGCCAGATAGGCGCGGGCATTTTTGATGATCGACTGCACCTTGAGCCGGTTGCGGATGATGCCGGTGTCCTGCATCAGCCGCTCCACATCCTGCTCGTCGAACTGCGCGATGCGCACCGGATCAAAATCCGCATAGGCGCGATGGTAGCTCTCGGTGCGTTTCAAGATGGTGATCCACGACAGCCCCGCCTGCTGGCCGTCGAGGCAGAGCTTGGCAAACAGCTCGCGGGGGTCATAGACCGGCCTTCCCCACTGTTTGTCATGGTATTCGATGTATTCCGGGTCCTTGGTCACCCAGGCGCAACGCAACTCCATTCCCTCTCTCCTGTCATTTCATCCAATCCCCGGGGTCGATGCCAACCCGGGCGTGGGAGTGCCGACAACCCCTCCCGCCCAGGCCCGGCGCAGCGCCATCACATTAATCCGCTGTAATTTCGCCTATTATCCGACCATGCCAGACGGTATACTCCTTCGGTTCACATTCAGCAAATCTTGCTCTGATTTCATTTCGCGCGAAAAAAATTATGCAAAAATTCGATGTCAAAACCTTTCAGGGCCTGATCCTGCAGCTGCAGGACTATTGGTCCCGCCAGGGCTGTACCATCATTCAGCCGCTGGATATGGAAGTGGGTGCCGGTACTTCTCACCCCATGACCTGCCTGCGCGCCCTGGGCCCCGAGCCCATCGCCTGCGCCTACGTGCAACCGTCCCGCCGTCCGACTGACGGCCGCTACGGTGAAAACCCGAACCGCCTGCAGCACTATTACCAGTTCCAGGTGATCATCAAGCCTTCCCCCGACAACATTCAGGAACTCTATCTGGGCTCCCTGAAAGAGCTGGGCATGGATCCTGAAATCCACGACATCCGCTTCGTGGAAGACAACTGGGAAAACCCGACGCTGGGTGCCTGGGGTCTGGGTTGGGAAGTGTGGCTGAACGGCATGGAAGTGACCCAGTTCACCTACTTCCAGCAGGTTGGCGGCCTCGAGTGCAAGCCGGTCACCGGCGAGATCACCTACGGTCTCGAGCGTCTGGCCATGTACATTCAGGGCGTGGACAGCGTCTACGATCTGGTCTGGTCTGACGGCCCGCTGGGCAAGACCACCTATGGCGACGTGTTCCACCAGAACGAAGTGGAGCAATCCACCTACAACTTCGAACACGCCGATGTGGAGTTCCTGTTCCACTGCTTCGAGCAGTACGAGAAGGAAGCCCAGCACCTGCTGGCACTGGAAAAACCGCTGCCGCTGCCTGCCTACGAGCGCATCCTCAAGGCCGCTCACTCCTTCAACCTGCTGGATGCCCGCAAGGCCATCTCGGTCACCGAGCGTCAGCGCTACATCCTGCGCATTCGCACCCTGACCAAGGCCGTGGCCGAGGCATACTATGCCTCCCGCGAAGCGCTGGGCTTCCCGATGTGTCAGCGCAGTGAGAACAAGCAAGGTTAAGGAACGGACATGGCACAACATACATTTCTGGTAGAGATCGGTACTGCTGAGCTGCCGCCCAAAGCCCTGCGCTCCCTGGCCGAAGCCTTTGCCGACAACTTCAAAGCCGAACTGACCAAGGCCGATCTGGCCTTTGGCGACGTCGAGTGGTTTGCTTCACCGCGCCGTCTGGCGCTGAAGGTAAGCGAGCTGGCTGGCGAACAGCCAAGCAAGAGCGTCGAGAAGCGCGGCCCGGCCGTGGCTCAAGCGTTCGATGCCGAGGGCAAGCCGACCAAGGCTGCCGAAGGCTGGGCCCGTGGCAACGGCATCACCGTTGAGCAGGCCGAGCGTCTGGTCACCGACAAGGGCGAGTGGCTGGTTCACACCGCCAAGGTCGAAGGTCGTCCGGCCAAAGAATTGCTGGGCGAACTGGTTAGCCAAGCGCTGGCCAAGCTGCCGATCCCGAAAATGATGCGCTGGGGCGACAAGACCATCCAGTTCGTGCGTCCGGTCTTCACCGTGACCCTGCTGCTGGATGGCGAGCTGGTGCCCGCCCACATTCTGGGTATCGACTCTGCCCGCACCATCCGCGGTCACCGCTTTATGGGTGAGAGCGAGTTCACCATCGACAACGCCAGCCAGTACCCGCAGATCCTGCAGGAGCGCGGCATAGTGATTGCCGACTTCATGGCGCGCAAGGCCAAGATCAAGGCTGACGTCGAAGCGGCCGCTGCCGCCTTCGGTGGCGTAGCCGATCTGGACGACGCCCTGCTGGAAGAAGTGACTGCACTGGTCGAGTGGCCTGTGGTGCTGACCGCCAACTTCGAAGAGAAGTTCCTGGCCGTGCCGGCTGAAGCGCTGGTACACACCATGAAGGGTGACCAGAAGTACTTCCCGGTCTACGACAAGAACGGCAAGCTGCTGCCGAAGTTCATCTTCGTCACCAACATCGAGTCCAAAGACCCGAGCCAGATCATCAGCGGCAACGAGAAGGTGGTTCGCCCCCGTCTCTCTGACGCCGAGTTCTTCTTCAAGACCGACCTCAAGCAGACTCTGGCCTCCCGCCTGCCGCGCCTTGAAACCGTGCTGTTCCAGCAACAGCTGGGCACCGTCAAGGCCAAGGTCGAGCGTATCGAGACTGTCGCCGGCTTTATCGCCGAGCGTATCGGCGCCGACGTGGCTCAGGCCAAGCGTGCCGGCCTGCTCTCCAAGTGTGACCTGATGACCAACATGGTCGGCGAGTTCACCGACACCCAGGGTGTCATGGGGATGCACTACGCCCGTCACGATGGCGAAGACGAAGCGGTAGCCGTGGCCCTCAACGAGCAGTACATGCCGCGCTTTGCCGGTGATGCCCTGCCGTCCGGTCTGGTTGCCTGCGCCGTCGCGCTGGCCGACAAGTTCGACACCCTGGCCGGTATCTTCGGCATCGGCATGCTACCGAAGGGTGACAAGGACCCGTTCGCCCTGCGTCGCGCCGCCATCGGTGCCCTGCGCATCATGACCGAGAAGCAGCTGGATCTGGATCTGGTTGAACTGGTTGAAGAAGCGGTACGCGTCTACGGCGACAAGCTGACCAACAAAACCGTCGTCACCGACGTGGTCGACTTTATGCTGGGCCGCTTCCGCGCCGCCTATCAGGACGAAGGCATCGGTGCCGACGTGGTGCTGGCCGTACTGGCCCGCCGCCCGACCCGTCCGCTCGACTTCGATCGTCGCGTCAAGGCCGTCAGCCACTTCCGCACGCTGGATGCCGCACTGGCACTGGCTGCCGCCAACAAGCGCGTGAGCAACATTCTGGCCAAGGTCGAAGGCGAACTGCCGACTGCCGTCAAACCGGAACTGCTGGTCGATGCCGCCGAGAAGGCGCTGGCCACCCAGGTTGCTGAACTGCAAGCCGAACTGGCCCCGCTGTTCGCTGCCGGTGACTATCAGGCTGCCCTCACCCGTCTGGCCGCCCTGCGCGAGCCGGTCGACACCTTCTTCAACGAAGTGATGGTGATGGCCGACGACGAGGCCCTCAAGGCCAACCGTCTGGCGCTGCTGAACAACCTGCGCAACCTGTTCCTGCAAGTGGCGGATATCTCCCTGCTGCAGTGATCCTGGTTGGGTAAGTGAACGGTACGGCAACATTTGTTGCTTAACCAATTTTGAGCACACTAAATAAATGAGGGAGGCATAATGCCTCCCTCATTATTTTTTGTATCAATCAAAATTATTGAACAAAGAAAATAGGTATTTACTTAGTAACATCATTCAGTTTAATGAATACAAAATCAAAAACAACTTTAACTGATTGACTTTACCTTTACTAGCAAACTAATTATAATTTTTAGGTTTTTCTTATATGAAAAATACCGTAGTTAATTTAAATGCACAGGTGAATTAAAATGCCAAAAATAATTAAATTTGGAATTATCATTTTAGGTTTATTTCAGATAACCGCATGTGATTCAGTTCAGAAAATATCAAAATCGGCAGAAATTATCGACTCTCAGCAAACAACAATAAATGAACTTAAAAGTGAAGTTAATACGTTAAAAAAAGAGATTGATGATGTAAAACAAAAGCAAGCAAAACTAGAGTTAGCAAACTTTATTAAAGACTTTGAAAAAATAGCTTTTCTTAACCCTGGTGACGATGGTTACTCACCAATAAAATTTGATCTTGGCACACTAACGATCCAGCTTTCTGATGTGAAAGCATACGCAAATGGTTCTAAAATTAATTTGAAATTTGGAAACCCACTTTCATCATCAATAAATGGTCTAAAGACAACTGTCCAATGGGGTCAAGTCGATGAGAAAGGCATTGCTATAAATGAGACAGCAAAATCAAAAGAATTCACTTTCACCACAACATTGCGCCCCGGTGCTTGGACTACGATACCAGTAGTACTCGAAGGTGTTCCCCCAGAAAAACTAGGTTTTGTGAGGGTTCGTGATGTAACACATACTGGAATTGAGCTCAGCAGATGATTTGGATGTGAAAAGTTTAACTCCTTTCGTTAAAAGGCAGGGGTTTAGCATATTAGACACCCTGCTTTATCTATTTATATCACTACCTAAATATCTCATATGTTAGGGTTAAATTAGCCGATAGGTGTAATCGGACGTTCGCGTAAATGGATTCCCCCGCCATAACAGCCAGCCGAATATCCTCCTCCCTCTGGCGGCACCTGACTCACGGCAACAAAGCCCCTCGTTCGTCCGATTAGGCTGAGCTAATCGAACCTACAACGGCTTTGCCAACGCGGCGACAATCGCTTCCACGCTCTGGGTGACCGACAGGGTGGCGCTATCCAATACCAGACGCTCACTGTCCCAGGGTTGATAGTCGCGATTGATCACCGCCTGCCAATCCGGCAATGCCAGCCCCTCGATATCCACCGTCCGGTTCTCGACCCGCTCGCGGTGCAGCTTCGGATTGGAGCAGATCACCTCAACATCGAGACAGGGCACCCCGACCGAGCGGGCGATGTCGTGGTAAGCATCCCGAGTGAGCTGGATGGGGTTAACGGAATCCGTGATGACGATCGAGCCAAGAGCCAGGTTCTCTCTGGCCAGCTCATAGGCGACGAAATAACCGGCGGGCCCCATCTCGTTATCCGCATGTTCCGCAGCACGAATGGCCTGCTCTATGGTATCAATGCGCAGGTAGACGGCGCCCAGCCGCTGGGCCAGGGCTCGTGCGATGGTGCTTTTTCCACTGCCCGGCAAACCACTGAAGATGATCAGCATGTTCCATTCCCGTGATGAAAGAATAGCCGAGCCATAGGGTATCGGATTGTCATCGCGCCCACAGCATCTTGTTCAGGGCTGCACGGGATATGCCCGCCAGTGGCTTCTCTTGCTCGACAGTCGTCATCGAATATGCGCGAATATAAGCCTGTCTCTCTACCGATCATCCAAATTAATATGCAGGCTGGCTGATGGATAGCAATAACCACAAAAGATATTTTGTACGTCCATTTTTCTTGTTGTGCCTCATCAATGAAGCTGTTGTTTATGCCAAGACATACCTAAAAATAAACAACGCAGCATTAAAGTGGCGTTGTTTTATATATCCAACCATCTTTCATATCACCGTGATGATGAAAAATGGTGACATCCACATTCAAAAACAAACCTTTTAAAATCAATATCTTATTTTCAGTTAAAGATAGGAGGCCCAAACAATGCACTTGCAAAGCAATATATAAAATCAATATCAGACTTATCAGAATTAAATAGGCATGGCCTTTTCCACCTCTCCATTTTAATTTCCGCCATTCACCCAAAACACACAAATGGAGATGTGTAGAATGATAATGAAACAGAAGTTCGTTATGTTGGCCGCCTTGTCCACCCTGATGTTATCTACCAGTGCTTTGGCCACTTACCGGGTAGACGTGCAGTGTCTTGATCGGGTCATGTTGACCGATGTGCATGCCGGTTATATCAAATCGGCCAGTGGCGGCCCCGACGCGGGCAATGCGGTGGTCATTTCATGGGAAAAGAATTATGAGCAGGGCAGCACGAGCTTCCATGTCTTCAAGAACCTGAATGATTACCCCGGCAGGGGCATGTTCGAGATGGCCTTGCTGGCGCTGGAACGCGGCCTGCCGGTCAGTGCCTGGGGCAATGACTCCCAATGCTCCGGCGGTATTCATCAGTTGAAGATTACCCGTAGCTTCAACCCCTAATCCTGCCGGCGTACAGGCTGGCGCGATAAATTGAGTGAACACCAAGCCGGGCCAGTCAGCTGCGCCCGGCTTTTATCATTCTCCTGCCAGTCGCCCATGTATCCCGCCCACTGGTCCACCGACTGGCTGGCCACCGCCGCTTATATGCCCGATGACGCTGCGCAGATCGAACCTGCATGAAATACTGGCATGTGATGAATACCGCGCCGGCGTTATGGAAGCGACCGATGGGCCAGCAGGTAGTCGATCAGGGCGCGAACCCGGCCGGTCTTGGCGCTTTCCCGTCGGTAGTAGAGGTACAGGCCGGGATGGGTCACCCACCAGGGCTCCAGCACAGGTATCAGGGTGCCGGCGGCAAGATGGGGAGCGGCCACCGGTTCGATCATCTTGCCGATACCCAGCCCCTGTTTGGCGGCATCGATCATGGCGTCGGTGTCGTTGACGATAAGCGCCGTGCCCATCTCCGGGGCCGGCATATTGTCATCGAGAGCCAGCCGCAGTGCGGACAGGCGGTTGGAGGTGGTGAAGCGGTAGCGGATCAGCCGATGTTCACTGAGCTGCATCGGCGTCGTCGGCATACCGTGCCGGGCCAGATAGTCGGGCGAGGCGAACAGAGCCTCGCGCAGGGAGCCGCTCAATGGGCGCGCCACCATGCCCTCGTCGACCCGATCACCAGAACGAATGCCGAGGTCGATCCCCTCCCGCTGTATGTCGACCGTGGCATCAGAGAGGTGCAACTCCAGCTCTATCTCCGGGTATTGGTGGCAAAAACCGGCATAAAGCGGCTGCAAAAAGCTCTGGAACACGTAGCGAGGCAGGGTCATGCGCACCTTGCCGGCAGGGGCGCGACCATGTTGACCCACCAGCTCCAGTGCACCATCGAGGGTCGCCATGGCGTGACCGGTCTGGTCGTGCAGCTGTTGCCCCGCCTCGGTCAGCTCCATGCTTCGGGTGGTACGCCGAAACAGCGCTAGCCCCACGGTCTGCTCCAGCTGTTTGAGCGCCAGACTCACGGTCGGGGCCGACATCTCGAGCCGACGAGCAGCACCTCGGATCGACCCTTCCTGCACTATGCAGTGGAAGATCATCAGGCAGTGGAAGGTGGATCCTTTCATGGTGATGGCCACTTTTGTTAGTTAATAGCTAACAATCATTTTGCCCAATCCCGTCTAAAAATAAACAGTCCTCCCCCTTATAGTGGCGCCAATCCATCCAATACGGCTTTCACAGGAGAACATGCCATGAACAAGGTGCTGGTCATTTCCGGTCATCCCGACCTATCCCACTCTTTTACCAACCGGGTCATCCTCGGCGAGCTGGAGGAAGCCATCGACGGCATCCGGGTGCGGCGCCTCGATCAGCGCTACCCCGATGCCCGCATCGACGTGGCTGCCGAGCAGCAGGCCCTGCTGGAGGCCGACATTCTGGTACTGCAGTTCCCCTTTTACTGGTATTCGGTGCCGGCGCTGCTGAAAAAGTGGATCGACGAAGTGCTGACCTTCAACTTCGCCTACGGGCCGGAGGGGGACAAGCTCAAGGGCAAGCCACTGCTGATCTCCCTGACCGTGGGAGGACCGCAGGAGTCCTATCGCCCACTCGGTTACAACCACTTCACCATTCCCGAGCTGCTCAAACCCCTCGAGCAGCTGGCCTACCTGACCGGCATGTCCTATGAGCCGCCGATCTGGAGCCACGGCATGGTCTATATCCCCGAGGTCTACAACACCAGGGAGCTGGTCGAGGCTCGCGCTCGCGACCATGCCAGCCGACTGATCGCCGTCATCCGGGAGTTGCAGCAGGTAAACTGAACAGGGCAACGATCGCCCCTCACTGCGGTGGAAAAACGGCCCGGATAGGCAACCCGCCGATTTGGGCATATCTTGTCGGGGCGGCTCTGCCAGGGTGACAGGGCCCCTTCACGAGGTACAGCGATGAAACGAGCAATCCAGGCCGCCCTGCTGGCCGTCACCATGGCCGCCGGTGCGCAGGCCGCCGACAAGGTCACCACGGTTCCGGTGCAGTTTGCCAAGGGGGCCCACAGCGCCCAGCTCAAGGGTAGCTTCACCGGCTATGACACCATCCATTACACCCTGGTGGCCAAGGCGGGCCAGACCATGACGGTCAAGATCGGCGGCAGCAGCAACGCCAACTTCAATGTCTTCGCCCCCGGCGCCCAACCCGGCCAGGCCGAGGCGATCGGTCGCAACGATGGCGATGGTCAGTGGCAAGGCGCCCTGCCCACCTCCGGCAAGTACCTGATCCAGGTCTATCAGATGCGTGCCTCCGCCCGCCGCGGCGAGCAGGTGCCCCACACCCTGGCGGTCAGCATCCAGTAAACCACGCCTGCGCGATGCCCGTGCAACCACCGTCATGCCCCATTCCGGGGTGGGCATGACGGCGGCCTGCTGGTAGGGTGGTGCCATCAATTAATCAACGACCGAGACCGCCATGCAACGCAAAACCCTGGCCCTGCTGCTGGCCAGCCATCTGCTGGTGGGCGCCGCCGGCTTTGCGGCCGGCATCTATGCCCTGCCGATCCTGATCGCCCCACCCGCCCCCGCCAACGAGCAGGTTGCCGCCCGGCAGGCTCAGGCCAGCTTTCACGGCACCTTTCGCCGAGATCTGCAAGACAGCGACCGGCTGCACTGGGGCGAAGGGCTGGTCAGCATCGGGCCCGATGCCATCAGCCTGATGGGCAAGCTGGCGCCGGGGCCCGACTACCAGCTCTACCTGTCCCCCACCTTCATCGAGACCGAGGCCGACTTTGCCAGTCTGAAGGAGAAGATGGTGAAAATCGGGCCGGTGAAGACCTTCGACAACTTCATCGTCCCCCTCCCTGCCGATGTGAACCCGGCCGACTACGACAGCGTGATCATCTGGTGCGAGACCTTCGGCCAGTTCATCACCGCCGCCCGCTACCGGCAGTAGCACCACAGGTGACCGTCAGTGCTGCATCATAAAAAACGCCGCCATCAGGCGCCGCTTTTTGTCGCAGTCTGCCGGGGCAGGCCGGGGTGTCAGCCGGTGTAGACGGGCAGCATGCCCGCCATGTTGAGCAGGTGGAACGCTGCGGTCAGTACCCCGAACAGGAAGACGCCGGCGATCATCGGCATGCCGCCCGGTGCCCGGAAGCCATCCTGCTTGTCCCTTTGCTTGCCCTTGCCGGTGCGCACCTTCCAGGCCAGCAGAGCCGGGATGATGCAAGTCCACAGGGTGGCCACGGCGCCCGCGTAGCCGATGGCCATCAGGAAGCCGAACGGGAACAGCAGGGAGAGCAGCAGCGGCGGCAGGAAGGTGGCCGCCCACGACTTGGCGCGGCCGCCGCGGCCGTTGTCGAACTTGAACAGATCCGCCAGATAGTCGAACACCCCCAGCCCCACCCCGATGAAGGAGGAGAGGATGGCGGCCATGGAGAAGAGGTTGAGGGCGCTGGAGACGGCCTCGGATTCGATCACCGAGGCCAGCGCCTTGAGCAACACGTCGACGTTGCCGCCCTGGGCCACCACGGGCCCGAACTCGCTGCGCGGCAGGTTGCCGAACACGCTCACCAGCCAGATGAGGTAGAACAGCAGGGCGATGGCGGTGCCGCCGAGGATGGCGTAACGGGCGCGGCGCTCCTCACCGTAGTAGGCGCGCATGGACGACACCGAATGGTGATAGCCGAACGAGGTGAGCGCCACCGGCAGCATGGCCAGCGCATAGGGGGCATAGCTGGCGTGCTCGCTCAGGGTATCGAACAGCAGGGTCGGCTTGATGTTGAGCGACAGGCCCGAGATGCCGAACACAAAGCTCAGCCCCATGGCGATGACCAGCACCACGGAGATGCGATCCACCGCCCTAGTGGAGTGCCACACCAGACCGGAGAAGCCCAGGGTAAACAGGATGGATCCCCAGTGGCTGCCGATGCCGGTCATGCCGTCGATGATGAGGCCGGCCGAGGTGATGTAGGCGTAGAGCAGTATGCCGCCGACAAAGTAGACGGTGAGGTTGTTGAGGGCGTTGAGCTTCTCCCCCAGTAGTTCGCGGGTAACGGTATCGAACGACACGCGCAGCGGATAGCCCTGATACGACTCCAGCAGCATCCAGCCGGAGAGCGTCATCACGATCATGGTCAGGGTGATGGCCAGCACCGACCAGATGGTCCAGGCGCCCGCCCCCGCACTCGGCAAGCCCAGCATGCCGGCCCCTACACAGACGCCGGCAATGATGCATGCCCCGCCCACCAACGATGGTTTCTGTCCCATTTACTTCTCCAAAGACGATTGTGGATCTGATCGCGACCGCGGACCGTTGCATGTGCTACGCCGGTTGTCATGGTAGATCGCGCTCATCTAGGTGCCGGCGCCCGGCGCTGGCTGCTTCGCAAGGGAAGCAAGGTGCGCTCAAGGCGGGCTGCCGGCTCGACACGGCAGCAGGGCCGCCAGGTCGGGGAAGGGACTTTACCCTGCTACCCCTCAGGTATCAAATGCGGGTGCATGCTCAGGCTGCCCAACGGGCCCTTCGCAGACAGCCTGCAACTGGCTCCTTGTCACTCAATGAGTGAGTTGCGGCAGTAGTTGCAGCAGGTGGGCGCGATCCGCCAGCGGCGTCTGGCTGACCCAGATACCCAGCAGGCCGTAAGCGAGCAGCGGCAGCACCAGCAGCAACAGGCAGAGCAGACCCAGCAGCCAACGGGGCTCAAGCCTGCGCGTCTTGCTTCCAAGGTGCAGTGCATCGGCCCGCTTGGGGCAGGCGGCCACGCAGCTCAGACAGCTGGTGCACTCGAGACTGCGCACCGCGATGAGCTGGTGTACCTGGATGCGCGACGGGCAGGCCCGGCTGCACTTGTCGCAGTCGTGGCCCGCGCTGCGCAGGCAACGGGCCGGGTCACGGCGAATGCGCAATGGGGTCAGCAGGCCGAGCAGGGCCAGCCAGGCGCCATAGGGACAGAGGTAGCGGCAGAACCCTTGCCGGAAGGTGGCAGTGAGCAGCAGCACCCAGCCAAGGCACAGACCCGAGATCAGGGTCAGGTTGAAGAAGAAGGCCCCCATCTTCATGTCCGCCGCCTGATGGTAGGGGCTGGTGAAGTAGCCGGGCAGGGCGGTGCTTGGCACCGCGATCAGCACGATAAACAGCAGAAAGGCGAGCACCAGAAACTTCTGGCCACGCAACACGACATCGAGCCAGCGCGGCGGCGTCCACTCCCCCGCCAGCCATCGGCTGCGCAAACCGTGCAACCATTCACCCACCAGCCCGAGCGGGCAGAACCAGGCACAGAACGCCCGTCCCAGCAGCAGGGCCGACAGCGAGAGCACCAGCACGGTGACGGTGGCCGCCGGATGGTGCGGATCCACCAGCCCCTGTCCGAGCCAGGCCCGCAACCCGAGCCCACCGGCGATGGGCAGGAAGCCGTCCACCACGTCCGGACGCACCAGCCAGGGGCTCATCCCCTGCCCCAGCTGCCAGACATGCAGGCCGTACTGCAGCGTCACCAGCCCCCAGCAGAGCAACAGCAGCTGGCGCGTACGCGCCCGCAGCCACTGGCTGTCGAGCACCTCGAGGGCGGGCAGCGGCCGCCGTTGGTGCCAGAGGGCAAGCGCGCCGGCCACCAGCCCGACGCCGAGCCAGAGCAGGCTGTCCGCCGCCAGCAACCAGAGCATGAGCAGCAGGCCGAGGGCAAGACGCCACCGCCAGCCCGATCGCGCCTGCCACGCCAGCAGCACCAGATAGGCCAGGCCGGCGGCCATGGTCACGGCTTCGATCACGCTCATGTTTCCCTCACTACCTCATCCACCACTGGCGGCAAGGATAACGGACATCTGAATTGATTATTTTGATCTGCATGGGCAGAGGGGGACATTTGCGCCCAATGCCCCTCCCCATGATTGCACCTTATGCCTTGCGGCTGTTGAACAGCGGCTGGTCGGATTCGGCCTGCTCGGCCCAGAAGTGGATGTTGAAGCGGGCATCCTCCGACAGCTCGACCCTGTGCCAGTACTGGGGCGGGCTGGTGGCAAACTCCCCGGCCCGGATCACCAGGCTAACCTCGGGCTCCTCGGCCTGCTCGTCGGCAAAGCCGTGATAGGTGACGGTCCCCTCCATCACGCAGAGCTGGCCGAACACTCCGGCCGCAGTGTTGTGGTGGGTAAGCAGGGCCTGGGGCACATTCTGGCGGGTGAAGAAGGGGGTGGAGCGGCGCACCACCCAGTGAGACGGAATCAGTTGCATGGCCATATCGGTTCTCCTCGAGTGGCCGGGTCGACCCGGCCGGTGCAATGAGAGGGGTTAACGGGGCAGCTGACGCAGCAGCGGGAAGGCGGCGCTCATCTGGTCGCCTCCCACCACGAAGCCGCACAGCTCGCCGGCTTGATCGCGCGCCTCGGCCACCATGCCGTGGCTGTTCCAGCGGCACTGCCAGGCGAGATCCTCGCCCTTGGTGCGGCCGGCCAGTTGCAAGGGATAACGCGGCGTCTTCACCTTCACCAGCATGGGCGGCAGGGTCAGCGGGGTCGGCGTGCCGAGCAGGGTGCGCGCCAGCGCATTGGCCCCCAGCACTATGGGTTGCAGGAAGGGGAGCAGCTGACCCTGCCACTGCACGCAATCCCCCAGCGCGAAGATGTGGGGATCGCTGGTCTGCAGCCGATCGTCGACTAGGATGCCGCGCTCCACTGCCAGCCCGGCCCCGCGGGCCAGGGCCAGATTCGGCCGCAGGCCGATCGCGGCGATCACCAGATCCTGCTCGCTGGTGCGGCCATCGGTCAGAGTCACCCGCCAGCCATCGCCCGGCTGGGCATCTATCCTGGCGAGACCTGTCCCGCACTGCAGGCTGACCCCCTGGCTGCGCAGCGCCTGTTGCAGCGGCTGGGTCAGAGTGGCGGGCAGCAGGGCGCTGAGCGGGCTATCGGCCAGATCCAGCAGGGTAACCTCGCGGCCATCGCTCGCCATGTCCATCGCCAGCTCGCAGCCGATGAGGCCGGCCCCCAGCACCAGAATGCGGCGGGCCTGCTGGATTGTCCCCTCGGCGGCAGCATACTCCTGCTGGCTGTTGAGGGTGACCAGATGCTCGCTGCCCGGTAGCTCGGGGCGTACCGCACTGGCACCGGTGGCCAGCACCAGCTGGCCGTAGGGGAAGCTGCCCTGCTCGGTCAGCACCAACCGCCGGGCAGGGTCGATACCGAGCACCGGGCAGTGGGGCAGCAGTGCGATGCGCTGCTGCTCGGCAAAGTCGCTGCCACTCTGCCGGGTCATGGCCGCGGCGGCGCAGCCCCGGCTCACCACATGGCTCAAGTCCGGCTTGTTGTACTCGTCGCCGCTGTCGGCGGTGATGAGGCGGATGGGCTGCTCGGCGTCCAGCTTGCGCAGGCTCTTGACCAGTTGCTGGGCGGCGAAACCGCTGCCGATCACCACTATCTCGCGGCTGATACCGGCGTCACTCTGCATTGTTGCGCTCATACACAGGCCTCCACGGCGCAGGGTTCGAATACCTCCTTGCCGATGCCGCAGCCCGGGCAGAGGAAACTGTCAGGTACCTGGGCCCAGGGGGTGCCCGGCGCCACCAGCTGATCCGGCTCGCCCTGGGCTGGGTCGTAAACCCACTGGCAGACGGTGCAGAGCATGGCCTGGTCGTCATCCCATTCAGCGGCAGCCGCTGCGGCTTGCGGCTCAACAGCAGGCATCGCGGGGACGGGTGCCACCGCCGCCTGAGTGGCGGTGATCGGGCGAGGCGCGTCCAGCGGATGCAGCGCCCACTGGCGGGCCAGCTGACGGCCATGCTCGCGGCACTCGGCCAGCGCCGAGCCATCCGGCCGCCACTTGGCCTTGAGGGAGATGCTGATATCAAAGCCCGCGTCCATCAGCCGGGTCTGGATCCGGTCCACCGCGCCGCCGGTCCAGCCATAGCTGCCGAAGGCCGAGGCACGCTTGTTGCGAAAACGCAGGCCGGTGATCTCCTCGAGCATGCCCGCCACCTTGGGCATCATGACGTTGTTCATGGTGGAGGAGCCCACCAGTATCCCCTTGGAACGGAACACCTGGGTCAGGATCTCGTTCTTGTCGTGGCGGGCCACGTTGTAAATCTTCACCGCCACGCCGGGGTCCACCTCGTGGATGCCCTGGGCGATGGCGTCGGCCATCATGCGGGTGTTGTTAGACATGGAGTCGTAGAACAAGGTGATGCGGTCTTCCTGATAGTGGTCGGCCCACTCCAGGTATTTCAGGATGATCTGGGTGGGGTCCTCGCGCCAGACGATGCCGTGGGAGGTGGCCACCATGCTCACCGGCAGGTTGAAGCCGAGCACTTCCTTGATCTTGGCGGTCACCAGCGGGCTGAAGGGGGTGAGGATGTTGGCGTAGTAACGCTGGCACTGCTCCATCAGCTCGGTCTGATCCACCTCGTCGTTGAACAGGTGCTCGTCGCAGTAGTGCTGGCCGAAGGCGTCGTTGGAGAACAGCACCGCGTCCTCGGTCATGTAGGTCATCATGCTGTCGGGCCAGTGCAGCATGGGGGTCTCGATGAATACGAGCTGCTTGCCGTTGCCGATGTCCAGGCTGTCACCTGTCTTGACCGGGTGGAAGTTCCACTCCGGGTGGTGATGATGGCCGGTGATGGAGTCGATGGCGTTATGGGTGCAGTAGATGGGGGTGCCCGGGATGCGGGCCATCAGCTCGGTCAGGGCGCCGGCGTGATCCTCCTCGGCGTGGTTGATCACCACATAGTCGATGGAAGCGAGATCGATCTCGGCCGCCAGGTTCTGCACGAACTCGCGGCTGAACTTGTGATCGACGGTATCGATCAGCACGTTCTTCCCTTCGCGGATAAGGTAGCTGTTGTAGCTGGTGCCCTTGTGGGTCTTGTATTCGGTACCGTGGAAGTCGCGTACCTCCCAGTCCCGTTGGCCGACCCAGTGGATGTTGTTCTTGACGTGAATGCTCATCAGGCAGTTCCTCGAATGCAATAGTGTATGTTCGACTGAACCAGCTATTGCAGCGGACGTGCCAATATGTAACTTGTTGTTTTTAATGGACACACATATCCATCATTGTCATTTAGACAGCCTCTCTTTATAGTCAAAATCACAAACACACTGTCATTTGGACAATCATCGTGATCTCGACCGACAGCCTGGCGCGCATCGCCCTCGACCTGCAACTCGGCATCTCCCATCAGGACCGCTTCCACCGCCTGATCCAGAGCGTGCGCAGCCTGCTGAACTCGGATGCCTCGGCCCTGCTGCGTTACGAGGGGGGCCAGTTCATCCCGCTGGCCATCGACGGCCTGATGCAGGACGTGCTGGGGCGCCGCTTCGCCCTCAAGGATCACCCGCGCATGGAGGCCATCGCCCGCGCTGGCGACGTGGTGCGCTTCCCTGCCGACAGCAGCCTACCCGACCCCTATGACGGCCTGCTGCCGGATCACGACGACTTCAAGGTGCACGCCTGTGTCGGTCTGCCGCTGTTCTCGGATCAGGCGCTGATAGGCGCGCTGACCATAGACGGCATGAATCCGACCCAGTTCGATGCCATCAGCGACGAGGAGCTGCGGCTGGTAGGCGCCCTGGCCGCCGCCGCCCTCAACAATGCTCTGCTGCTGGAGCGACTCGCCCGCCAGAGCAGCGAACCGCTGGTTCCCGGTACCCGGCCCGGCCCTGAGCAGCCGGAGATGATCGGCCAGTCCCCCGCCATGGCCCGGCTGCGCCACGAGATCGAGGTGGTCGCCAACTCGGAGCTGAACGTGCTGATCCTGGGGGAGACCGGGGTCGGCAAGGAGCTGATCGCCAAGGCGGTGCATCGCGGCTCCCAGCGCGCCAAGGCACCGCTGGTCTACCTCAACTGCGCCGCCCTGCCGGAGTCGGTGGCCGAAAGCGAGCTGTTCGGCCACGTGAAGGGGGCCTTCACCGGCGCCATCCACAACCGGGCGGGCAAGTTCGAGCTGGCGGATCAGGGCACCCTGTTTCTCGACGAGATCGGCGAGCTCTCCCTGCCCCTGCAGGCCAAGCTGCTGCGGGTGCTGCAATACGGCGATCTGCAGCGGATCGGCGACGACACCCCGCTCAAGGTGAACGTGCGCATCCTGGCGGCCACCAACCGGGATCTGAAGCAGGCGGTGGTCGAGGGGCAGTTCCGGGCCGACCTCTACCACCGGCTCAGCGTGTTCCCGATCCACGCCCCGGCGCTGCGCGAGCGCCCCGGCGACATCCCCCTGCTGGCCGGTTACTTTTGTGAGCGCTGCCGGCTCAGCCTGGGGCTGGAGCGGCTGCGCATCCAGCCACAAGCACTGCAACTGCTCGAGCGCCACGACTGGCCCGGCAACGTGCGGGAGCTGGAGCACGCCATCCACCGCGCCGCCGTGCTGGCGCGGGCCGAACAGGGCAGCCAGGCCCCGACCCTCGCCAGCCATCACTTCAACCTGGCAGCCGGCCCCCTGCCCCCCTCCACCAGCCCCGCCATGGCGCCGGTTGCCCCCTTGCCCGGCGGCCTCGGCCTGCGGGCCGCCACCGACGCCTTCCAGCTCGCGCTGATCGAGCAGACGCTGGCCGCCCATGACGGCAACTGGGCCGCCACCGCCCGCGCACTGGAGCTGGACGGCGGCAACCTGCACCGGCTCGCCAAGCGGCTCGGCCTCAAGGCCTGAGGCGTCCATTCAGGGCCATCAAACAAAACCCCCTCGCTGGCGAGGGGGCTGGTATACGCAACAAGATGGGGGGTAGGTTAGCCGCGGGCGCGGCGCAGGTGATAGTCGACGTGATAGTCGTTGGCATTGCGGAACATGATGGAGTAGTTGAGAAACTCGCCGTTCTCGCCGTATGAGAGCGAAGTGAGCCGCAGGATGGGCGCCCCCTGCTCGATGTGCAGCAGTTCGGCCATGCGCCGGTCGGCCAGCACGGCGCTGAAACTCTCGTAGTTGCCGGCGATGGGGAGCTGGCACTCGTTCTCGATGTAGGCGAACTTGGATCCCTCCAGATGGGCCACCGAGAGGGTGCGAAACAGCCGCACCGGCATGTAGCTCTCCTCCACCAGCAGGGCCCGGCCGTCCACCGAGCGCACCCGGTTGGAGAAGTAGACCGGCTCGTTCACCTTGATCCTGAGCTGGCTGGCGATGGCGGGCGGGGCCGGCATGGTGCGAAACTCCAGCACCTCGCTGGTCAGGCTGCGGCCCTGTTCACGCATCAGCTCGGTGAAACCGCTCAGCCCCTTGGTCTCGTGCTGCACGTCCTTCTTGGTCACGTAGGTGCCGCTGCCATGGCGCCGCTCCACCAGCCCCCACTCGATCAGCATGTCCACCGCCTTGCGCACCGTCATCCGCGATACCCCGAACTGACTCGCCAGGGTTTTCTCGCTCGGCAGGACATCCCCCACCCGGCAATCCGCCCCGTTGACCCGGATACGCAACCGATCCGCCACCGATTTGTAGATCACTGCTAGACCTCTCTTCACCCCACCGGGGTGGCGCTCCATTCGCTCGTCTTTATTTCAACCATCTGAAAATAAACAATTTTAAATTCAAATAACCCGATAAAAACGTCACAAAAACAAGACGTACAACAATATCGCAAAATTTAGATCTCTTTGTCTAAATAAGTGCATGCGCCGGATCACATAACCACCACATATTTCATGAGGGCCTGATCGCTTGTTGTTAGGTTCAATTCAGCAATACGACAACAGCAGTCAGACAATTCTCTAATAAAAAGGGACGCTATATGCTCAGTCAAATTCAACGTTTTGGCGGGGCAATGTTTACGCCTGTATTACTGTTTCCATTCGCAGGTATGGTGGTAGGCATTGCAATCATGCTGAAAAATCCCATGTTCGTGGGAGAGACGCTGGCCAATCCTCAGGGACTGTTTTTTCAAATAGTTCATATTATTGAAGAGGGTGGCTGGACGGTATTTCGAAATATGCCGCTGATATTTGCCATCGGCCTGCCGATCGGGCTGGCAAATAAGGCCCAGGCCCGCGCCTGCCTCTCCGTGCTGGTCAGCTTCATGACCTGGAACTACTTCATCAATGCCATGGGGATGACCTGGGGCGACTATTTCGGGGTCGACTTCAACCAGGCGGTGGGTGGCGAGAGCGGGCTGGCCATGGTGGCCGGCATCAAGACCCTGGACACCAGCATCATAGGTGCCATCGCCATCTCCGGCATCGTCACCGCCCTGCACAACCGGCTGTTCGACCGGCAGCTGCCGGTCTTTCTCGGCATCTTCCAGGGCAGCTCGTTCGTCACCATCGTCGCCTTCTTCGTGATGATCCCCTGCGCCTGGCTGACCCTGCTGGGCTGGCCCAGGGTACAGATGGGCATCGCCTCCCTGCAGGAGTTCATGCTGGTCTCCGGCCCGCTCGGCGTCTGGGTCTACACCTTTCTCGAGCGAATTCTGATCCCGACCGGCCTGCACCACTTCATCTACGGCCCCTTCATCTTCGGCCCGGCCGCGGTGGAAGGCGGCATCCAGCTCTACTGGGCCCAGCACATGCTGGAGTTCAGCCAGAGCACCCGACCGCTGATCGAGCTGTTCCCCCAGGGCGGCTTCGCCCTGCACGGCAACTCCAAGATCTTCGGGGCCATGGGGATTGCGCTCGCCATCTACGCCACCGCCGCCAGAGAGAACAAGGCCAAGGTGGCCGGCCTGCTGATCCCGGCCACCCTGACCGCCATGCTGGTGGGGATCACCGAGCCACTCGAGTTCACCTTCCTCTTCATCTCGCCCCTGCTGTTCGCCATCCATGCCCTGCTGGCGGCCACCATGGCGACCGTGATGTACCTGTTTGGGGTCGTCGGCAACATGGGCGGCGGTCTGCTCGACCAGTTCCTGCCGCAGAACTGGATCCCCATGTTCCACAATCACGCCGGCATGATGTTTACCCAGATTGCCATCGGGCTGACCTTTACCGGGATCTGGTTCCTGATATTCCGCACGCTCATTCTGAAATTCAATTTGAAAACCCCGGGGCGGGATGAGAGCGAAATAAAACTGTATTCCAAGGCTGATTATCAGGCCGCCAAAAAACAGCGCGGCCATGATATTGCCGGCCATATTCTGGCGGCGCTCGGTGGTGCGGAAAATATCAACAGTCTGAACAACTGCGCCACCCGGCTGCGCATATCGCTACGCGATGCGGAGCTGGCGGCACCGGATGATGCTTTCAAACAATTGGGTGCCCACGGCGTGGTCCGCCACGGTGACAGCATCCAGATCATTATCGGTCTGCATGTCCCCCAGCTAAGGGAAAACATGGAGAGCCTGATGAACAACCCCTCCTCCTCTTCTTTCGTAACGGAGTCATGATCATGAAAAAATTCTCTGTCGTCATTGCCGGCGGTGGCAGCACCTTTACCCCGGGTATCGTTCTCATGCTGCTGGAGAACCAGCACCGCTTCCCGCTGCGGGAGATCAAGTTCTACGACAACGATGGCGCCCGCCAGGAGGTGATCGCCGAAGCCTGCCGCGTCCTGCTGCGGGAGCAGGCCCCTGACATCGCCTTCAGCTATGGCACCGACCCCAAGGCGGCCTTCAGCGGGGTGGACTTCGTGATGGCCCATATCCGGGTCGGCAAGTACCCCATGCGCGAGCTGGACGAGAAGATCCCCCTGCGCCATGGCGTGGTCGGCCAGGAGACCTGCGGCCCGGGCGGCATCGCCTACGGCATGCGCTCCATCGGCGGCGTGCTGGAGCTGGTCGACTACATGGAGCAGTACTCGCCGGATGCCTGGATGCTGAACTACTCCAACCCGGCCGCCATCGTGGCCGAGGCGACCCGTCGCCTGCGCCCCCACGCCAGGATCCTCAACATCTGCGACATGCCCATCGGTATCGAGGGACGGATGGCCCAGATCGCCGGCCTGCCGTCACGCAAGGAGATGCGGGTTCGCTACTACGGCCTCAACCACTTCGGCTGGTGGACCCGCATCGAGGATCTGGCGGGCAACGACCTGATGCCGGCCATCAAGGCCCACGTGGCCAAACACGGCTATGTGCCCAAGCAGGCCGGCCACGCCGAGGCCAGCTGGAACGACACCTTCGCCAAGGCCAAAGATGTGTGGGCCCTTGATCCGGACACCCTGCCAAACACCTATCTGAAGTACTACCTCTACCCGGACTATGTGGTGGCCCACTCCAATCCGGAGCACACCCGCGCCAACGAGGTGATGGAGCACCGCGAAAAGCACGTGTTCAGCGCCTGCCGCGCCATCGTGGCAGCCGGCAACGCCGCAGCCGGCGAGCTGGAGATCGACGAGCACGCCTCCTACATAGTGGATCTGGCCACCGCCATCGCCTTCAACACCCAGGAGCGGATGCTGCTGATCGTGCCGAACCGGGGTGCCATCCCCAACTTCGACCCGGAGGCCATGGTCGAGATCCCCTGCCTGGTGGGCAGCAGCGGCCCCGAGCCACTACAGGTGGGCAACATCCCGCTGTTCCAGCAGGGCATGATGGGTCAGCAGGTGGCCGTCGAGAAGCTGGTGGTGGAGGCGTGGATTGAGCGCTCCTATCAGAAACTGTGGCAGGCAATCACCCTCTCCAAGACGGTGCCGAGCGCCTCGGTGGCCAAAGCCATCCTGGACGACCTGATCGCCGCCAACAAAGAGTACTGGCCGCCGCTGCAATAAACGCGGGCCAAACAAAAACCCCCTCGCTGGCGAGGGGGTTTTCTTGTTGATGGCTCTGCCGTGGCGCGATCAGCGCAGGGACTTGACCGAACGGCGGACGATCAGCTCCGGCTGGACCGTCATCGACTCGACCTCCAGCTCCTTGTTGCGGATCCGGCTCACCAGCTGCTGCACCGCCAGCAGGCCGAGCTCGGCCTTGGGGTGGCGGATGGTGGTCAGCGGCGGGCTGGAGAAGCGCGCCATCTCCACGTCGTCATAACCGATCATGGAGATGTCATCCGGCACCTTGACCCCGGCTTCCCAAGCGGCGCAGATGGCGCCGATCGCCATGGGATCGTCGAAGGCGAATACCGCAGTCGGCCGCGGCTTGAGGGCCAGGATCCGTTGCATGGCATCGAATCCGCTCTGGCTCTCGTAATCCCCTTCGAAGATCTGCTCGTCTTTCAGGGTCAGCCCTTGTTCGGCCAAGGCATCGCGCACCCCGTCCAGCCGTTGCTGGGTAGTCGGCTTGGCGAGATGGCCGGTGATGCAGACGATATCGCGGTGACCCTGCTCCAGCAGATGGCGCACCGCCAGACGCGCGCCGATGCGGGCGTTGTCGTTGATCACGTTGGCGAAATCGCACTCATTGCCCCAGTCCAGCACCACCTGCGGCACATTTTTGTGGATACGCAGCATGTCCCTGAACTGGGTGTCGATATCGGTTCCCAACACCAACAGGCCGTCGACCCGCTTCTCCATCAGCATGCGCAGGTAGTGCTGCTGACGGGGCGGCTGGTTCTCGGTGTTGCAGAGGATCAGGCTGTAGCCCTGCTCGAAGCAGTACGCCTCCACCCCTTGCACCACTTCCGCAAAGAAGGGGTTGGCACTGGTGGTCACCAGCATGCCGATGGTCTTGGTCGAGTTTATCTTGAGGCTGCGCGCTACCGAGTTGGGCGCGTAGTTGAGTTCTGCCACCGCCTCAAGCACTTTTTGGGTTGCGTCTTCGCTGACCCGACGGGTGTGATTGAGTACATGTGAGACGGTGGAGATGGATACGCCTGCGCGGGAGGCGACATCCTTGATAGTGGCCATCTCTGTCTCCTGAAGATCAAAGGCGGAACATTAGCAGATTTCCCGAATAAAGGCTTGGTTTTAACGAGCACTGCCAATGAATTGTCAATGCTGGCTAATCTAGGCGCTCATTTCTATTTGCGCAAACGGATTTTGGTCAAAATGGGAGCAGTGTCAGGGTAAAATATCGTCAGTTTTTTCATCTATCATTTATCGAAAGAACACCTTGTTGAGAAGATGTTAATCAACACATTTAGCATCAATATCTAAATCATATTTCAATATTGGTTATTTGTTTCAAAAAAGCACTATTCCACCCTCTCTGGTTAGTATCTTTAACAGCTTGTTATTGCCCAGCGAGGAATGATAGAACCATACCTATTGCCGGACTGGCGGGATCACGGTTCGGAATGGCACACGGAAAATGAAACAATCCACTGATTAAGGGACGAATCGATGAATAAGTTGAGCAAAATGGCAGTCAGGACAGCGGTTTCTATGGCCCTGTTCGGATCGGTATCACTGGTCCACGCGGCGGACACCATCAAGATCGGCATCGCCGGTCCGGTCACCGGCCCGGTCGCCCAGTACGGCGACATGCAGTTCACCGGCGGCAAGATGGCAGTCGAGCAGATCAACAAGGCCGGTGGCATCAAGGGCAAGCAGATCGAAGCCGTCATCTATGACGACGCCTGCGATCCCAAGCAGGCCGTGGCGGTCGCCAACAAGGTGATCAACGACGGCGTCAAGTTCGTGGTCGGCCACCTTTGCTCCGACAACACCCTGCCCGCTTCCGACATCTATGAAGATGAAGGCGTGCTGATGGTCACTCCGGCCTCCACCAACCCCAAGATCACCGAGCGCGGCTATCAGCTGGTGCTGCGTACCATCGGCCTGGACAGCGACCAGGGTCCGACCGCCGCCAAGTACATCATCGAGCAGGTCAAGCCCAAGCGCGTGGCCGTCATCCACGACAAGAAACAGTACGGCGAAGGCATCGCCTCCAGCGTGAAAGCGGCGCTGGACAAGGCCGGCGTCAAGGTAGTGGCGTTT
The DNA here is from genome assembly GCF_027705405.1 of Aeromonas sp. QDB34. NCBI lineage: Bacteria > Pseudomonadati > Pseudomonadota > Gammaproteobacteria > Aeromonadales > Aeromonadaceae > Aeromonas > Aeromonas sp. QDB34. Next base: position 40,946 of record NZ_JAPDBT010000017.1, read on the forward strand.
GAAGGCATCACCGCCGGCGACAAGGACTTCTCCGCCCTGATCGCCAAGCTGCAGAAAGAGAACGTCGACTTCGTCTACTACGGCGGCTATCACCCCGAGCTGGGTCTGATCCTGCGTCAGGCTGGCGAGAAGGGCCTCAAGGCCAAGTTCATGGGCCCGGAAGGGGTCGGCAACAAGGATATCTCCGCCATCGGCGGTCCGGCCTCCGAAGGCCTGCTGGTGACCCTGCCGAACAAATATGACCTGGTGCCGGCCAACGCCCCGCTGGTGGCCGCGTTCAAGGCCAAGGGTCAGGACTCCTCCGGTCCGTTCGTGTGGACCACCTATGCCGCGGTGCAAACCCTGGCTGCCGGTATCGCCAAGGCGGGTGAGGATGACCCGGCTGCCGTTGCTGCCGCCATCAAGGCCGCACCGATCGATACCGTCATGGGCACCCTGAGCTGGGCTCCGAGTGGCGACCTGAAAGGCTTTGAATTCGGTGTGTTCCAGTGGCACGCCGACGGTACCTCCACTCAAGTCAAATAATCTGCCGGTCGGGGTGACATGAGTCACCCCTCCTTTCTTTGCGGGCAAGTACAGGGAACGCAGTATGTCCGAACACTTCCTTTACCTGGTTCAGCAGTTGCTGAACGGGTTAACCATAGGCAGCACCTATGCGTTGATCGCCATCGGCTACACCATGGTCTATGGCATCATCGGCATGATCAACTTCGCCCACGGCGAGGTCTACATGATCGGCTCCTATGTCGCTTTCATGGTGATGGCGGGGCTCATGATGATGGGCATCGACAGCACCTTCCTGCTGCTGGGGGGCGCCTTCCTGGTCAGCATCGTCATCACCGGCACCTATGGCTGGACCATAGAGCGGGTCGCCTACCGCCCGCTGCGGGGCGGCAACCGGCTGATCCCCCTCATCTCCGCCATCGGCATGTCGATCTTCCTGCAGAACATGATGCGGATGGCCCAGGGCTCGCGCGACATCGCCATGCCTACCCTGATCTCCGGCGGCTGGACCCTGGGTGAAGCCGACGGCTTCCAGGCCAGCCTCTCCTGGATGCAGCTCATCATCTTCGTGGTGACCTTCATCACCATGCTGGCGCTGACCCAGTTCATCGGTCGCTCCCGCATGGGCCGCGCCTGCCGCGCCTGTTCGGAAGACATCAAGATGGCCAACCTGCTGGGGATAGACACCCACGTAGTCATCTCCATCACCTTCGTGCTGGGGGCTACCCTGGCCGCCGTCGCCGGCGTGCTGCTCGGCATGTATTACGGCGTCATCAACCCCTACCTCGGCTTCATGGCCGGGCTGAAAGCCTTCACTGCGGCAGTCCTCGGCGGTATCGGCAGCATTCCCGGCGCCGTGCTGGGCGGCCTGCTGCTCGGCGTGGTCGAGGCGCTCACCGCCGGCTACCTCAGCACCGAGTACAAGGACGTGATGGCCTTTGCCCTGCTGATCGGCGTGCTGCTGTTTATGCCCACCGGCATTCTGGGTCGCCCGGAGGTCGAAAAGGTATGAAAAAACAATTCATTCATGCCTGCATCGCCAGCCTGGTGCTGCTGGTGCTCTCCTTCTGGCTCCTCGGCTTCAAGCTCGAGACCGACGGTACCCGCCTGCTGGTGACCAGCCGCCTCGACGTGTCGCTGGCCTGGCTGCTGGGCGGCGCCACCCTGGTGTTCTGGTTCCAGATGCTGCGCGGCCAGATAAGCTGGCTGTTTCAGGCCTCCATCAGCGGCTTCTCGGTCGGCTTCACCAAGCTGGTGCTGCCAAGCCCAGAAGAGGCGCCCAAACTCTATAACCTGACCGCCGTGCTGGTGCTGCTGTTTGCGGTAAGCTGGCCCTTCATGGCCTCGCGCGGTGCCATCGATCTGGCCACCCTGGCCCTCATCTACATCATGCTGGGCCTCGGCCTGAACGTGGTGGTCGGCCTCGCCGGCCTGCTGGATCTCGGCTATGTCGGCTTCTACGCGGTCGGCGCCTACAGCTATGCCCTGCTCAACACCTACTTCGGGCTCAGCTTCTGGGAGTGCCTGCCCATCGCCGGGCTGACGGCGGCCACCTTCGGCTTTTTGCTCGGCTTCCCGGTGCTGCGGCTGCGGGGGGATTATCTGGCCATCGTCACTCTGGGCTTTGGCGAGATCATCCGCATCCTGCTCAACAACATGACCAGCCTGACCGGCGGCCCGAACGGCATCTCCGGCATTCCCAAGCCGACCCTGGGCGGCCTGGAGTTCAACCGCACCGTCAAGGATGGCGGCTTCGAGACCTTCCACGAGTTCTTCGGCATCGCCTACAACGCCAACCACAAGGTGATCTTCCTCTACCTGATGGCGCTGGTGCTGGTGATCGTCACCCTGTTCGTCATCAACCGCCTGCTGCGCATGCCACTGGGCCGCGCCTGGGAGGCCTTGCGGGAAGACGAGATCGCCTGCAAGTCGCTGGGGCTCAACCCCACCATCATCAAGCTGACCGCCTTCACCATTGGCGCCTGCTTCGCGGGCTTCGCCGGCAGCTTCTTCGCCTCGCGCCAAGGCTTCATCAGCCCGGAGTCCTTCGTCTTCATCGAGTCGGCCATCGTGCTCGCCATCGTGGTGCTGGGCGGCATGGGCTCCCAGATCGGGGTGGTGCTGGCCGCCATCGTGATGACGGTGCTGCCTGAGCTGGCGCGCGAGTTCAACGAGTACCGGATGCTGATGTTCGGCCTCTTGATGGTGTTCATGATGATCTGGCGGCCACAGGGATTGCTGCCGATGACCCGTCCGCATCTGGAGTTAAAGAAATGAGTGCAAATCAGAAGTTAATGGAAGTCTCTGATCTGTCGATGCGCTTCGGAGGGTTACTGGCCGTCAACGGCGTCAAGCTGGACGTGGACAAGGGGGAGGTGATCTCCATCATAGGTCCCAACGGGGCGGGCAAGACCACCGTCTTCAACTGCCTGACCGGCTTCTACCGCCCGAGCGGCGGCATCATCCGCTACAAGGGTGAGGAGATCCAGGGGCTGCCCGGCCACCTCATCGCTCGCAAGGGGATAGTGCGCACCTTTCAGCACGTGCGACTGTTCAAGGACATGACAGCGGTGGAAAACCTGCTGGTAGCCCAGCACAGGCACCTCAACACCGGCTTTCTGGCCGGGCTGTTCAAGACCCCGGCCTTTCGCCGCGCCGAGCGGGAGGGGCTGGAGCAGTCCGCCTTCTGGCTGGAGAAGGTGGGGCTCAAGGATCTCGCCAACCGCGCCGCCGGCAACCTGGCCTATGGCCAGCAGCGTCGGCTCGAGATTGCCCGCTGCATGGCGACCCGGCCCGAGCTGCTGATGCTGGACGAGCCGGCCGCCGGCCTCAACCCCCACGAGACCGACGAGCTGAACGAGCTCATCTCCAACCTGCGGGACGAGTTCGGGGTCTCGGTGCTGCTGATCGAGCACGACATGAAGCTGGTGATGGAGATCTCCAACCGCATCTTCGTGGTCAACCAGGGCACCCCGCTGGCCCACGGCAAACCGGACGAGATCCGCAGCAATCCGGCAGTGATCAAGGCCTATCTGGGCGAGTCGTAAGGACAAAAAGATGTTAGAACTTCGCAACGTATCGACCCACTACGGCAAAATTCAGGCGCTGCACGACGTCAGCGTCCAGGTAAAAGAAGGGGAAATCGTCACCCTGATCGGCGCCAACGGCGCCGGCAAGACCACCTTGCTGATGACCCTGTGCGGCGAGCCCAAGCCCAGCAGCGGCTCCATCTGGTTTGAGGGAGAGCAGATAGACTCGCTCTCCACCGCCCGCATCATGCGCAAAGACATCGCCGTGGTGCCGGAGGGGCGCCGCATCTTCGCTCGCCTGACGGTGGAGGAGAACCTGCTGATGGGGGCCTTCTTCGTCGACAAGGCCGAGCAGCGCGGCCTGCTGGATCAGATTTTCACCCTGTTCCCCCGCCTGCACGAACGCCTGGAGCAGCGCGCCGGCACCATGTCCGGCGGCGAGCAGCAGATGCTGGCCATCGGCCGCGCCCTGATGAGCAAGCCGCGCCTGTTGCTGCTGGATGAACCCTCGCTGGGGCTGGCCCCCATCGTCATCCAGCAGATCTTCGACACCATAGAGCAGCTGCGCCGCGACGGCATGACCATCTTCCTGGTGGAGCAGAACGCCAACCAGGCGCTCAAGCTGGCCGATCGCGGCTATGTGCTGGAGAACGGCCACGTGGTATTGCAGGACACGGGGGCGGCCCTGTTGGCCAACCCGGCCGTCCGCCAGGCCTATCTCGGCGGCTGACCCATGAGCAGGGCCGACACGGCGCCGGATCACCACAGTTTCTGGCACGATCCGGCCCTGCCTTTCATCGAGGCGCGGGCGGTGCAGGATGGCCGCCGCGTCTGCTATGACAAGCACAGCCACCCCCACTTCTCCATCGGCGCCATCACCGGTGGCCACAGCCACTATCTCAACCAGCGCAGCCGGCAGGAGGTCGGCCGCGGCCACCTGGTGCTGATGAACCCGGAAGAGGTGCACGCCTGCAACCCGATTGCGGATGAGCCCTGGTCCTATCTGATGTTCTACCTCGACACCGGCTGGCTGCAACGCCAGCAGGAAGAGGCGGGGCTGGGCGATGCCTTTCGTCCCTTCGACATGACCGCAAGCCGGGACCCCTTGCTCTATCAGGGGCTGTGCCGACTCCACCGGCAGCTGTGGCAGGAGCCGGAGCCGCTCGCACGCGAGGTGGCCTGCCACCAGTTCAGTCGCCAGCTGCTGGCCAGGCTCACCCCGGCCAGCTGGGACGATCGGCCGCCGCAGCACCTGCAGCGGGCCGCCGAGCTGATGCAGGACGACTGCAGCAGCGCCCTCACGCTCGCACAGCTGAGCGCGGTGGCCGGGCTCACCTCCTCCCACTTCGTGCGCAGCTTCAGCTGCCATTACGGCATGACGCCCCACGCCTACCTGCTCGATCAGCGCATCCGCCATGCCCGCACCCTGCTCAGGCGGGGAGAGCCGCTGGCGGAGGTGGCGCTGGCCAGCGGTTTTGCCGATCAGGCCCACTTCCAGCGCCAGTTCAAGCGGCGGGTGGCCGCCACCCCGGGTCACTACCGCAATCAGCTGACCCGGCTGGGCTAGCGCACCAGATAGGCGGCGCAAAGCAGCAGCAACAGCGCCATCGCCCGGTTGAACCAGCGCAGCCGCTGCGGCGCGAGCAGCAACCCCTGCAATCGGCTGCCGGCATAGGCCCAGCAAGCGATGGAGCCGAGGCAGATGACCAGGTAGAGGCCGCTGAACAGGGCCACCTGCCCCACCCCGCCCGCACTGCCATAGGCCCCCATCCCCATGCTGGCGGCGAGCCAGGCCTTGGGATTGAGCCATTGCATCAGTGCCCCGTACCAGAAGGAGGGCGCCACCCCGTCGACCCCTTCCACCCGGCCGCTGTCCACCAGCAGCTGCCAGACCATCCAGCCGAGAAAGATCACCCCGGCCCAGCGCAGTGCCTCCGCCGCCAGCGGCCACTGCAGCAGGGTGGCGCCCAGCCCCAGTCCCATCAACAGCAGCAACAAAATGAAGCCCAGGGTGGCCCCGACCACGTGGCGCAAGCTAGCCGCAAAGCCGTGCCTGGCACCGCTACCGAGGGCGACCAGATTGACCGGCCCCGGGGTGATGGACATGGCCAGGGCAAACCCGGCCATGGATAACAGCAGATTCGTCTCCATGAATAACGCTCGTATCGGCAAAAGGAGCCCCCAGCCTAGCCGGCACCCCGCCCCCGGTATTGAAGGAAATTGCGATCGGTCACGGCAATAACCGGACACATTGCGGGCTTAGCGCCGGCCCCTGCTTGCGGTAAACTGACCCTCAATCACCTATTCGCAGGACATGTTAATGGACCAGTTTGCCCATATCAGTGCCCATGATGCCCACCAGAAGCTTGCCGCCGGTGCAGCCCGCCTCGTGGATATTCGCGACCCCCAGTCGTTCGAGACGGCCCACGCGGTCGGCGCCTTCCACCTCACCAACGGCACCCTGGTGCGTTTCATGAACGAGGTGGACTTCGATACCCCGGTGATCGTGATGTGCTATCACGGCAACAGCAGCCAGGGCGCCGCCCAGTACCTGCTGCAACAGGGGTACGATGAGGTCTACAGCCTGGATGGCGGCTTCGAGGCGTGGCGCAGGGAGTTCCCGATCCAGGCGGGCGACGCATGATCCAGCTGCTGGTGCTCGACAATGCCCGCATGGCCCAGGCGCTGGTGGACTATCTCTCCACCCTCGGCATCTTGTGCGAGCTGACCCAGTCCGAGCTTGGCGTCTCGGTCTGGCTGGCGGACGAACAGCGCCTCGCCCAGGCCCAGCTGGAGGTGAAACGCTTCCTGGCCGAGCCGACCCACCCCCGCTACATGGAAGCCTCCTGGCAATCCGGCCGGGCCGATGCCCGCATCGACTACAGCAAGGGGATGACCGACCCGGTCACCGACTTCCTGCATCAGGCCGGGCCGCTGACCCTGGTGGTGATCATCACCTGTCTGGCCATCTACGGGCTCGATGCCATCGGCCTGCCGATCTTCGATGAGCTGGCCTTCCACCCGACCCTGGCCCAGTTCACCGACTGGCAGGCATGGCGCTACTTCACTCCGGCCTTCATCCACTTCTCGGTGCTACATCTGGTGTTCAACCTGCTGTGGTGGTGGTATCTGGGGGGCCAGATCGAACAACGGCTCGGCAGCGGCAAGCTGCTGATCCTGCTGCTGGTAGGCGCCGCCCTGCCCAACCTGGCCGAGTTCTTCGCCAGCGGCCCGCTGTTTGGCGGCCTCTCCGGGGTGGTCTATGCCCTGCTCGGCTACTGCTGGCTGCGCAGCAAGTTGCAGCCGGCCTGCGGCCTCACCCTGCCACCGGCGCTGATGGGCTTCATGCTGTTCTGGCTGGCACTCGGCTTCTTCGATCTGCTCGGCACCCGCACCGCCAACATGGCCCACCTGGCCGGTCTGCTGGTCGGGCTGCTGCAGGGCTGGCTGGACAGACACCACCAGCCCGCCTGAGCGCTAGTGGTCATCGAGGCGTAGCAAGCTGCTCAGCTACCGACAAGGCCAGCCTGAACCGGCGACAAGCACCATGCCGGAAAACAAAACGCCGCCCCGAAGGGCGGCGTTTTTATTGGCCGACTGGCTTACTGCTTGAGCAGGCTGCCGTTGGTCACCTTGACCGCAGTACCGCCGCTCATGAAGAAGCTGGCGAACTGGGACTGCATCTCGGTGGTCACATCGCCGCTCGGGTCGAAGTTCTCGTCCGGTGCCAGCAGCGAGCTGTGGCCACCGGCCACGAAACGGGCCGCGTTGTGGCTGGCCGCACCGGTGGCGGTCAGTGGCTGCAGTGCCAGTACCTTGAACAGCGGCTCGGTACCACCCAGCGGGGCGGAGGCGATGCTGTTCGGGATCACCTGGTCAGACAGGCTCAGCGCGCCATCGCCGACGATCTCGGTGGCGAACAGCGGGAAGCTGCTCTGGATGCCGCGGCCGAGGTTGATCGGGTCAGCCGAATCCAGCACCGACTGGGCCGCGAAGCTGTAGCTCTGCAACGTGCTGGCCGCCGCCGCCTGCTGGGTAGTGCTCAGGCTTGGCAGGAACTCGTTGACGAAGCAGGTCGGCACCGCGGTCTTGCAGTTGGGCGCGTAGGCGGTGAAGCCCGCTTTCAGCTCGGCACTGCCGCTGGTCAGCACGCCCATCTTGATAGTCGGACCGAAGGTCGGCGAGTTCAGCAGCAGCGGCGCGATGCCGCCACCCGGCATGGCCAGGCCGCCGGTGTCGAACTTGAACAGGGCATCCGCCTGCGCATTGCCGATGGGCTGGTTGGCAACCGCCAGCAGGTTGGTACCGGAGATGGCACCCAGGGAGTGGCCCAGGAAGTGTACCTTGAGGCTGCCGGCGGTGCCGATGGCACCCTTGGCATTGGCCAGACCGACCGCCAGACGCAGGCCCAGCAGATCCGCCACGCTCTGTTTCAGGTTGTCACGGGCCACGGTCAGGTAGCTCAGGTTCAGATACGGGGTCGGGTTGTCGGAGGTGGTCACGGTCGCCATGCTGCCGCTCAGGGCGAAGCCGCGCTCACCGTGCAGCGGGTGATCGATCACCACCAGCGCCACCTTCTTGCCTGCTTGCATGCCGGCATAGATCTGGCCCAGCGCCAGCGCATAGGCATTCTCTTTCACCGAGGTGACGCCGTGCTGATAGATGATCACGTCGGTGATGGTGTTGAGAGCATCCTTGGCGAAGACCCGCATCGGCACCGACTGCACCTCTTCCAGCATGGGCAGCGGGTTGAAGCGGCCGATATTCTGCTCGGCATCCAGCGGCTTGCCACCGGAGGTGAGAGTCACCCCGATCAGCTTGCTCGCCTCGGCCAGCAGCTCGGCCTGACGGGTCGGATCGGCAATCAGCGTCGCCAGCAGGGCCGGGTCCACACCCGCGCCCACCAGCCCGGCGATCACTTCGCTGTCAGAGGCTTTCAGGGCATTGGCGATGGCGTACAGGCTGGGGATGGCGCCGTGCCAGGACTGGGTCTTGGCCTTGTCCCAGGAACCGGCGGTGGCTGGCGAGGCGAGGAAGTAAGGCAGCTTGACGGTGCCGGTATAGACCTTGGTCGCTTGAGCGATCGGGTTGAGCGGTGCACCGGGGCCGAAGGCGGTGGCGATCGCATCTTTCTGCTCCTGCGGCAGGAACTGCTCGGCATCCAGCTGGGTCAGGAAGGCATTGCTGCCGGTCACGCTCAGGGTATAGGTGCCCGGCAGACTGGTGTTGCCCTTGGCATCCTGCTTCCACAGGGCGGCCGCATCCAGGGTCGGGCTCTTCAGCACAGACGCCGCAGCCCCTTTCACCGCCACCAGCACGTCGGCACCGGACTGGGTACCGAACCAGTCGGAGAAGATGACGTGATCGGTGGAGACGCCGGTGGCAGCCTTGAACAGGCCTTCCTGCAGGGCGATCAGACCATTGATGGTCTGCTCCTGGGCATTGCTGCCGACGTTGTTCTTGTAGTTGCCGTAGTCGTTGCCGGCCTTGACCGCGTTGCCGCTGCTGTCCTTGAGGGAGTCGGTGGCCACGATCATGTAGTAGGAGGAGGGATTCAGCGGCTTGAGCGGCACCAGGTTCAGCTTGCCGGCCGAAGCGGCCACCACGAAGTCCACCCCGTAGGTCAGCACCTTCTTCACGCCGTTCGGACGCAGGGCGGCGCTGTCAAAGCTCAGCTCCAGCAGGTAGAGCGGCGCGACCGAGGCGGCAAACTCCGCCGCAGCCGGGGCCTGTACCTGAATGCCTGATGACGTCACGGGCACGATCTGGATAGCCTGGGTCGTGGACCAGCCATCCAGGGTCGACATGGCCGAGACCGGGTTGGAGAGATCTGCCGTTTCGGTGGAGAATTTCAGGGTGCCATCGCTGGCCCGGGCAGCCAGAGCACTGGGGCGCACGGCGTTGGAACCGGTCAACAGATAGTCGAGATAGCTGGAGGTGTCGCCTTTGTTATCGTCACTGCCACCACAGCCAGCCAGCATAGCACTGACAACCGCGGCGTAAATTAGCTTCTTTTTCATATCCTTATCTCTTTTTAGTTGTTATCCATGAAATGCTGACTGAGTTGGGTGAGAACCCGACCGGTACATCTTAACAGCAACGCAACAATTATTAAGCCTCTGGTCGGTCATCTGATCTGCTTTTTTTGTGTACAGCATCAAGGAATTGGAATAGAAACGGGACTCGATAGGTTAACAGCTTCATCCCGAATACCAGACCCGACCAGCGACTACCCCTATGGCAGCTGGCAAAAAGCGACCCTCGATCTCGGCAAAGCGGATCAATTGCCGGTAGAATGGCGCATTGCTTAAGGAGAACCACATGATCGACCCGAAGAAACTGGAAGAGATCGCCAAACAGGTGCACAACTCCCTGCCGCCCGGCATTCGCAGCATGGGTGAAGAGGTGGAGAAGAAGATCCGTCAGGTGCTGCAGTCCCAGCTGGGCAAGCTGGACCTGGTCAGTCGCGAAGAGTTTGACGTGCAGACCAAGGTGCTGCTGCGCACCCGCGAGAAGCTGACCGCGCTCGAGGCCAAGCTGGCCCAGCTCGAGCAGCAGCTCGGCCCCAAAGGCGAATAACGCAGGTCGCCCATAAAGCAAACCCCAGCCAGGCTGGGGTTTGTTGTTTCTGGCCTGCCGCAAGGCAAGCAGCAGGCTGATTCAGCGAAGCCGCCTCGGTCACGCTATGTGGCCGGCCTCATGCCGAACTCAGATGAATTCGTAGGCGTCGCCGAAGATGCGCTCTGGCTCGGCGCCCAGGATCTTGAACTCCTCCCGCGCCGCGCCCGCCATCTCGAAGCGACCGGCGACATAGATGTCGTAGTCGTGCAGGCTGACGAAGTCATCCATGATGGCCTTGTGCACCAGCCCGGTCTTGCCGGTCCAGTCCGCTTCCGGCTCCTGTACCACCGGGATGAAGGTGAGCGGGGCGTAGTCGCGCTCCCACTGCTGCATCTGCTCCTGCTCGTAGAGCCAGTGCGCCTGGCGCACGCCCCAGTAGAAGAACACCGGGCGCTTGCTGCCGGTATCGATCAGGTATTCCAGAATGGAGCGGGCATAGGAAAAACCGGTGCCACCCGCCATCAGGATCAGCGGCCGGGGTGACTCTTCCCGCAGGAAGGCCTTGCCTGCCGCCAGTTCAATCTCGATCTCCCCCTGCTCGCGCATGCGGGCCAGCACCTGACCGGCATAGGCGTTTTCCGGGGTGGCGCCGATCTGCAGCTCCAGCATGCCCGGACGGGTCGGCGAGTTGGCGATGGAGAAGGGACGCTTGTCCGAATCGCTCATCACCACCAGCAGATACTGGCCCGGCTTGAAGCTGACCTCTTGCAGCGGCGTCAGGGCCACGTGCCAGATGGTGTCGACATATTCGCGCAGTTCCTCTACGCGGCACTTGATACGTTGCATTCTTATCCTTGTGACGGGCTCGCTCGGCCCGCTTTCGCTCTTGATTCACTGTGGACTGGCGACCAGCAAAGTGGTCAGGTCAGTCGAGCATACCCAATTCAGCTCAAATGGCATCAATCTTTTGCATCCCGGCCAGGCGGCACGGCCCGTCGGGCCTGCCGCCGCTCATCAGCCGAGAATGTTCAGCTCGTCCCAGAGGGCATCGATCTTCTGCTTCACCGCCTCGTCCTGGACGATGGGCTGGCCCCACTCGCGATTGGTCTCCCCCGGCCACTTGTTGGTGGCATCCAGCCCCATCTTGGAGCCGAGCCCGGAGACCGGCGAGGCGAAGTCCAGGTAGTCGATCGGGGTGTGCTCGATCAGGGTGGTGTCGCGGGCCGGGTCCATCCGGGTAGTGATGGCCCAGATCACGTCCTTCCAGTCGCGGGCGTTGATGTCGTCGTCGCAGACGATCACGAACTTGGTGTACATGAACTGACGCAGGAAGGACCAGACCCCCAGCATCACCCGCTTGGCATGGCCAGGGTAGCGCTTCTTGATGGTCACCACCGCCATCCGGTAGGAGCACCCCTCCGGCGGCAGGTAGAAGTCCACGATCTCAGGGAACTGCTTCTGCAACAGCGGCACGAACACCTCGTTGAGCGCCACCCCGAGCACCGCCGGCTCATCGGGCGGACGGCCGGTGTAGGTGCTGTGGTAGATGGCATCCTTGCGCATCGTCATGTGGGTGATGGTAAAGACCGGGAACTCGTCCACCTCGTTGTAGTAGCCGGTGTGATCGCCATAAGGCCCTTCAGGGGCCATCTCGCCCGGCTCCAGATAGCCTTCCAGCACGATCTCGGCGCTGGCGGGCACCTCCAGATCGCAGCTGATGGCTTTTACTACCTCGGTGCGGCTGCCGCGCAGCAGACCGGCAAAGGCGTATTCGGAGAGGGTATCCGGCACCGGCGTCACCGCGCCGAGGATAGTCGCCGGATCGGCACCGAGCGCCACCACCACCGGGAAGCGCTCACCCGGGTGGGCCTCCTGCCACTCGCGAAAATCGATGGCACCGCCGCGGTGATCCAGCCAGCGCATGATCAGCTTGTTCTTGCCGATCTTCTGCTGGCGATAGATGCCGAGGTTCTGCCGCTTCTTGTAGGGGCCGCGGGTGATGGTCAGACCCCAGGTCACCAGCGGGGCCACGTCGCCGGGCCAGCAGTGTTGGATCGGGATCTGGTCCAGATCGACCGCCTCTCCCTCCAGCACCCGCTGCTGACAGGGGGCAGAGGAGAGCCGTTTGGTCGGCATGTTGAGCACCTGCTTGAAGATCGGCAGCTTCTCCATCAGCTCCTTGAAGCCGCGGGGCGGCTCCGGCTCCTTCAGGTAGGAGAGCCAGATCCCCACCTGGCGCAGGGCGGCCACGTTGGGCTGGCCCATGCCCATGGCGACCCGATCCGGGGTGCCGAACAGATTGGTCAGCACCGGCATGGCGTAACCCTTTGGATTTTCAAACAGCAGGGCAGGCCCGCCCGCCCGCAGGGTGCGGTCGCTGATCTCGGTCATCTCCAGATAGGGGTCTATCTCGCGGCTGATGCGCTTGAGTTGTCCGCTTTGTTCCAGCTGCGCGATGAAATCACGCAAATCCTTGTATTTCATGCAGGTACCCTGTGTTCAGGCGATGCCGCATTATAACCCTGGGCGGGCGGCGGGTGTACCCGAATCGGGCAGCATCACCGGACTTGCATGGCGCTTTTCCTGCCGGGTCAGTCTATCAGCAAGCTGGGCCAGCAGCCTGGGTTCGTCCATCTGCAGCAGCAGGCTGGCCACCTGACCGCTGTATTGGCGATTACCCAGCTCCGCCAGCAGGAACTGCTGGGCCGTGTCTGGCAGCGGCGAAAGTTGACTGAGTTGCTGCAGAGCGGGCAGCTTGAGACGGGCATTGCGACTGGCGGCAATCAGCAGATCGCTGGCCGCCTGGCCCTGGTGAAAACGGCCCACGCTGGCGAGCGCGGCCACGCTGTCGTGATCCACCGGTTGATGCCACAGCTTCTGATAGAGGGCGCTGTCACCGGTACGCTCGGCCAGCAGCCGCAGCAGCCGGTTGTCGGGCAGGAAGATGCTCATGGCGGCCAGCGTGTGCGCCTCCCGTTGCAGGAGCGGAAGCGGCTGCCGATCGAGTACGGTCAGCAGCGCCTGCTGCTGCTGGGCCAGATCGGGATTGCGGCTGTTGTAGATCTGCTTGAACTCGAACGTGCCCTCTTCCAGCTGCTGGCGATAGTTGTCCTGCCAGGCCTGCTGCTGCCAGCGGCTCAACACCTGCCGTGCGGCGGCGGCAAAGTCGTAGGCGGGTTGCTGCACCAGAAAGCCGTCCACCTCTTTTTCCACCAACCAGCTGGGGGCCTTGAACGACTGGGCGCGCACCCAGGCCAGCAATTGTGGGCTGGTGGCTCTGGGCTGGCTATTGAGGGTGGCCAGCAGCTGGCACAACAGATACTCCCGCTGCCCCACCGCCAGGGAGTCCAGCAGGGTGTCGATGGCGGCAAACTGCCCCAGCAGCAGCCGGCCGGTCAGATAGTCGAGGTGACCCTGCAGCCCCTCGTCGGCCACCAGTGCCGTCCGGGGCGGCTGCGTCTCGGCAGCCCCGACCGGCAGCACCAGCAGCCAGCTCAGCAATATCAGGAGTACATGCTTCATGACGTCCCTATCCTTGTGACATCGAGGTTTCATACTACTCAGGCGACCGTAAAATAGATAAACAAAAACCGCGACCTGGGCCGCGGTTTGATGATTTTCGAGTCGGTTACTTCTGCTGGCGCCGCATGGCGTCGAAGAACTCGTCGTTGGTCTTGGTCATGGCCAACTTGTCGATCAGGAACTCGATGCCGTCGATCTCGCCCATCGGGTGCACAATCTTGCGCAGGATCCACATCTTCTGCAGCTCGTCGCCGGTGGTCAGCAGCTCTTCCTTGCGGGTGCCGGAGCGAGTGATGTCGATGGCCGGGTAGACACGCTTCTCGGCAATCTTGCGCGAGAGGTGCAGTTCCATGTTGCCGGTACCCTTGAACTCTTCGTAGATGACTTCATCCATCTTGGAGCCGGTATCGATCAGCGCGGTGGCGATGATGGTCAGGCTGCCGCCCTCTTCAACATTGCGCGCGGCACCGAAGAAGCGCTTCGGACGGTGCAGGGCGTTGGCGTCCACACCACCGGTCAGTACCTTGCCGGATGACGGGATGACGGTGTTGTAGGCACGGGCCAGACGGGTGATGGAGTCCAGCAGGATCACCACGTCCTTCTTGTGCTCGACCAGGCGCTTGGCCTTCTCGATCACCATCTCGGCGACCTGGACGTGACGGGAAGCCGGCTCGTCGAAGGTGGAGGCGATCACTTCACCCTTCACCATGCGCTGCATCTCGGTCACTTCTTCCGGACGCTCGTCGATCAGCAGGACGATCAGTTCGCAGTCAGGGTGGTTGTAGGCGATGCTCTGGGCGATGTTCTGCAGCAGCATGGTCTTACCGGCCTTGGGCGGTGCGACGATGAGGCCGCGCTGGCCTTTACCGATCGGGGAAGCCAGATCCAGTACGCGGGCGGTGATGTCTTCGGTAGAGCCGTTGCCACGCTCCATGCGCAGACGCTCGTTGGCGTGCAGCGGGGTGAGGTTTTCAAACAGGATCTTGTTGCGGGAGTTTTCCGGACGGTCGTAGTTGACCTCGTTGACCTTGAGCAGCGCGAAGTAGCGTTCGCCCTCTTTCGGCGGCCGGATCTTGCCGGAGATGGTATCGCCGGTACGCAGGTTGAAACGGCGGATCTGGCTCGGGGAGACATAGATGTCGTCCGGGCCGGCCAGGTAGGAGCCGTCTGCACTACGCAGGAAGCCGAAACCATCGGTCAGGATTTCCAGCACACCGTCGCCAAAGATATCCTCGCCACCCTTGGCGTGCGCCTTGAGGATCGCGAAAATAATGTCTTTCTTGTGCGCCCGAGCCAGATTTTCCAACCCCATGGATTCGCCAAGCTGTACCAGCTCGGACACAGGAGTGTTCTTTAATTCAGTCAGATTCATAGTGGTGAAAGTCTGTAAGCAAGGATTGAAATGAGGAGACAGTCTGCTGGATTGATGCTGATCGGATTTGATTTGCCAGGCTGATGTGTGAGCAAAGAGTCAGGCAAAAAGGTTAGCAAACGAGCGATAAATTAGCACCAATCGGGGTGAGCGTCTAGGTGATAAAACAGAAGGAGCGCATTATTGCAATGCGCTCCTCTTTGATTATTACAGGTTACCGTCCAGGAACTCTTTCAGCTGAGTCTTGGACAGGGCACCGACCTTGGTCGCTGCCACTTCGCCATTCTTGAACAGCAAGAGGGTCGGAATACCACGAATGCCATACTTGGGCGGAGTGTCGGCGTTATGGTCGATGTTCAATTTCGCCACGGTCACGCGACCGGCATACTCTTGGGCGACTTCGTTCAGGATCGGGGCAATCATCTTGCACGGACCACACCATTCGGCCCAGAAGTCGACCAGAACGGCGCCATCGGCTTTGATTACATCTGCCTCGAAGCTGGCATCGCTCAGCTGAACAATCTTGTCACTCATCTCCAACTCCAGTCAGTAATTAAGGCTTTATTGACGTATCAACAAAGGCAATAGTTGCCCTATTTGAAATGATCCTGTTTATTATTGCAAGCCTAACCTGATAACCTACCGCCATGAGCAAAACACATTTAACGACCGACAAATTCGCCCAAATGGGCCTCGAACCCGAAGTTCTGGCTGGTCTGGAATCAAAGGGATTTCACTATTGCACCCCCATCCAGGCACTGTCTCTGCCACTGCTGGTAGAAGGTCATGACCTCGCCGGTCAGGCCCAGACAGGGACCGGCAAAACCCTTGCCTTCCTGGCCGCCACCTTCAACTATTTGTTGACCCATCCGCTGACCAAGCCGCGCCTCATCAACCAGCCGCGCGCCATCATCATGGCCCCGACCCGGGAGCTGGCGGTCCAGATCTACAATGACGCGGAAAGCATGTCCGCCTCGACCGGCCTCAAGCTCGGCCTCGCCTACGGTGGTGAAGGGTACGACAAGCAGCTGGCCGTGCTGGAGCAAGGGGTCGACATCCTGATCGGCACCACCGGCCGCATCATCGACTACTTCAAGTCCAAGGTCATCGACCTGAGCAACATCCAGGTCGTGGTACTGGACGAAGCGGATCGCATGTTCGATCTCGGCTTCATCAAGGACATCCGTTTCCTGTTCCGCCGCATGCCGCCCGCCACCGAGCGTCTGAGCATGCTGTTCTCCGCCACCCTCTCCCTGCGGGTACAGGAGCTGGCCTACGAACACATGAACCACCCGGAACATGTACAGATCGAGCCGGAGCAGATGACCGGCGTGCGGATCAAGGAGGAGCTGTTCTACCCCTCCAACGAAGACAAGATGTTGCTGCTGCTCTCTCTGATGGAAGAGGAGTGGCCGGAGAAAGCCATCGTCTTCGCCAACACCAAGCACGTCTGTGAAGACGTTCATGCCTGGCTGGAGAACGACGGCCACCGCGTCGGCCTGCTCACCGGTGACGTGCCGCAGAAGAAGCGGATGAAGATCCTGGAAGAGTTCACCAAGGGCACGGTCGACATCCTGGTTGCCACCGACGTGGCCGCCCGCGGTCTGCACATCCCGGACGTGACCCACGTCTTCAACTATGACCTGCCCGACGACGCCGAAGACTACGTACACCGCATCGGTCGTACCGGTCGTGCCGGCAAGAGCGGTCACTCCATCAGCCTGGCCTGTGAAGACTATGCCTTCAACCTGCCGGCCATCGAGGAGTACATCCACCACCCGATCCCGGTCAGCAAGTATGACCGCGAGGCGTTGCTGGATGACGTGACCGCACCGAAGCGGGTGTTCCGCAACCGTCAGCCGGTGAACCGCAACATGCGCGATCGCCAGGGCGGTGGCAACAGCAACAACCGCCGTCGTCCGCCCCGCAAGAGCTGAAAGGACTGGCCCAGTTGCACAACTCGCCGCTCTATGCCGCCATCGACCTCGGCTCCAACAGCTTTCACATGCTGGTGGTGCGCGAGGTCGCCGGTGCCCTGCGCACCGTCACCAAGGTCAAGCGCAAGGTTCGCCTCGCCGCCGGGCTCGATCCGGAGTTTCGTCTCAGCCGTGCCGCCATGGAGCGGGGCTGGGACTGCCTACGCCTGTTCTCCGAACAGTTGCAGGACATTCCGGCCGACAACATCCGGGTAGTGGGCACCGCCACCCTGCGCCTCGCCACCAACGTCGACGAGTTCCTCAGCGAAGCGGAACGGGTGCTCAACCACAGCATCGAGATCATCTCGGGCGAGGAAGAGGCCAAGACCATCTATGAGGGGGTTTCCTGGACCTCGGCCGGGGAAGGCAACCGGCTGGTGATCGACATCGGCGGCGCCAGCACCGAGCTGGTGATCGGCGAACACAGCGAAGCGAAACTGCTCAACAGCCTGCACATGGGCTGCGTCACCTGGCTCAACAACCACTTCGGTGACGGCGAGCTCTCCGAGGCCCGCTTCAAGCAGGCCATCGCGGCCGCCAAGGCGGTGCTGGAGAAGGTGGCGGAAGATTATCGTGCGCTCGGCTGGCGTACCTGTGTCGGCGCCTCCGGCACGGTGCAGGCGCTGCAGGAGATCATGCTGGCACAGGGGAAGAGCGAGCGGGTCACCCTGCCCAAGCTTCAGGAGCTGATGGGTCAGGCCATTGCCTGCGGCAAGCTCGACCAGCTGCAACTGGAAGGACTGGCGGCCGAACGGCTGACAGTGTTCCCCTCCGGTCTCGCCATCCTGATCGCCATCTTCGAAACCCTGAACATCGAGAGCATGACCCTGGCCGGTGGCGCCCTGCGCGAAGGGCTGATCTACGGCCTGCTCGGCAACAATCACGACTGTGATGCCCGCGATCGCACCGCCGACAGCCTGATCAACCGCTACCAGCTGGACAAGGAGCACGCCGAGCGGGTGCGCGACACCGCCGTCGAGGCGTTCAACCAGCTGCAGCCGGCCTGGCGACTCTCGAAACGCTACGGGCGCCCGATCCTGCGCTACGCAGCCCTGCTGCACGAGATCGGTCTGTGCATCGAGTACAAGAAAGCGCCGCAACACGCCGCCTACATCATCGACAACATCGACATGCCAGGCTTTACCCCGGCCCAGAAGAAGCTGTTGTCGGCCCTGCTGTTCAACCAGCGGGACGAATTCAAGCTGGAACCGCTGGAGAAGCAGGGTGCCGTCACCGGTCGCCAGGCGATCCGGCTGGCCCGTATCCTGCGCATCGCGCTGATCCTCTGCATGCGCCGCACCCAGGGCACAGTGCCCCGCTTCACCCTCGAAGCCGATGAAGATGCGCTGACCCTGACCCTGCCGAGCGGCTGGCTGGACGAGCACTACCTGCGCGCCAGCGAGTTGCGCTTCGAAGTGGAACGCCAGCAGAAGATGGGCTGGCCCACCCGGCTGCTGGAAGCCTGAGCCGCACACCCCATGGCCGATTACCAACCCATCAGTTGCGATCTCTACGACTGGCTGGAGATCGCCGCCAGCTGGCAGCTGCCGGTCACCCTCACCGGCCGGAATGGCCGCCAGTGGGCGGACAAGATCCGCACCATAGAGGCCCATGAAGGGGTCGAGTACCTGCTGCTGCAAGGCGGCGAGCGACTGAGCCTGGCGGAGCTGGCGACCATGAGATTCAGCTGGCAAGGGGAAGAAAAGCGGATCCACTTCGCCCCACCCCGCAACCAATGAATAGCAAGAGGGCCAACCTGATCAGGTTGGCCCTTTTCGTTTGACGCTCATACTCCCTGCCAGTCGCAACTCAACTCGCCAGCGCAGCCATCACGTAGACGTCGAAGCGGTTGCTCTTGGTTTCGATGGCCATGCTCGGCTTGTGCTCGTTGAGCCAGCCGGCGTAGTCCGGCCGTTTCACCACCACCCGCTTGTCCGCCATGGCGAGCGCCGCCGGCAGCAGGGCATCGGCGTCAAGATCCGGCCCCACCAGCGACTGGAACACCCGCATCTCTTTTTTCACCAGCGCCGACTTCTGCTTGTGGGGGAACATGGGGTCGAGGTAGATGACGTCGGGCCGCTCGGCCAGCCCCAGCAAGGTCTCCACCGCCGGGCCATGCAGCAACTGCATCCGCTCGCGCACCCAGGGGCCGATCTCGGGATCCAGCGCAGCCCGCGCCAGCCCGTCCTGCAACAGGGCGGCCACCACGGGGCTGCGCTCGATCATGGTCACCTTGCAGCCGAGGGAGGCGAGCACGAAGGCATCGCGCCCCAGCCCGGCGGTGGCATCCACCACCCGCGGCATGGCACCCGCCTTGAGTCCCACCGCCTTGGCGATGGACTGGCCACGGCCGCCGCCGAACTTGCGGCGATGGGCGACCGCTCCTTCGACGAAGTCCACGTAGACCGCACCCAGCTTGGGCTCGTCCAGCTTGCGCAGCTCCAGCCGCGCCGCGGTGAACACCAGGGCAAACTGGGGAAGGTCGGTCTGGCCGAGCTGGCTGGCCAGGGCTTCGGCCTGGGGCGCCTTGGCGGGGTCTTCGAGGAGGATCTGCATGGTATCGACTGTGTGGCGGTATCAGTGGGCGGAGTGTACCACAGCCCCCGAAGGTCGCTGTAGGGGCACCGGCCGAAGGAGGGGCTAGCTGGTCTGCAGGAACATGCTCTTGTCGTTGAGCTGCAGGTACTCGGTGAGATCGTCGTAGGCCAGCGGCCGGCTCAGCAGATAACCCTGCGTGAAGGCGCACCCCTTCTGGCAGAGAAAGTTGAGCTGCTCGCGAGTCTCCACCCCCTCGATCACCACCTGCATGCCGAGGTTGTGCACTATATTGATGATGCCGTCCAGCAGCAGCCGGTCCTGTTCATTGAACGGGATGTGGCGCACGAAGGCCCGGTCGATCTTGACCAGGTCCACCGGGAAGTTGCGCAGGTAGTTCAGCGCCGAGTAGCCGGTGCCGAAGTCGTCGATGGCCAGCTTGCAGCCCGCCTCGCGCAGGGCATCGATCCGCACCCTGTGCTGATCGCTGGTCTCCATCAGCAGGGACTCGGTGATCTCGATGACGATGTCCGCCGGGTCCAGCCCGAAGTGGTGGATCACCTTGAGCCACTCGCTCGCCTCCGGATCTATGGTCTGGAACTCCAGGGTGGAGCGGTTGATCGACATCTGCAGATCCGGGAAGCCGGATTGCTGCAGCCGCGCCAGATCCCGGCACGACTGCCACAGCACCAGCGCCCCCAACCCCTGGATGAGCCCGGCCTCCTCCGCCAACGGAATGAAGTCCGCCGGCGACACCTGACCCCAGTGCGGGTGATACCAGCGCACCAGCGCCTCCAGCTTGGCGACCCGGCCGCTGCGGTTGTCCCAGATCGGCTGGTAGGCCATGGTCAGCTGCTCGAGCTTGATCGCCTCCGCCAGATCCTGCTGCATCTGGTGGCGCTGGCGCACCTCTTCGCGCATGGAGGCACAGTAGCTGCCGAGCAGCCGTCCCTGCCGCTTGGCGGCAAACAGCGCCTGCTCGGCGTTGCGCAGCAGCTCGTCGCTCTCCAGACCATCGCCCGGGCAGAGGGTGATGCCGATGGTGGCCGTCACGTAGAGGTGCTGGTTGGCCAGCATGAAGGGACGGGCGAAGCCGCCGATCACCTGCTTGGCAAACACCTCGGCCTGACGACGGTTGACGATGCCCGGCACCAGGAAGGCGAACTCGTCGCCGCCGATGCGGGCCACCAGGTCCTCGGTGCGCACCCGACTCACCAGCCGATCCGACACCTCCCGCAGCAGGGCGTCACCGGCGTGGTGATCCATGCTGTTGTTGACCGCCTTGAAGTTGTTGAGGTCGAGCACCATCAGCGCGAAGCGCTCGCCCCGCTCGCAGAAGCGGCTGAGGCAGCGGCCGAACAGCCAGCGGTTGGGCAGCCCGGTGAGGTTGTCGTAGTTGGCCTGGGCGGCGATCTTCTGTTCCGCCAGCTTGGTCTGGGAGAGGTCGCTGAAGATGGCGATGTACTGACTGATCCGCCCCCCTTCCCGCAGGGTGCTGATCATCAGCTGCTGGGGGTAGAGCTTGCCGTTCTTGCGCTTGTTCCACACCTCGCCACGCCACACCCCCACCCGCTCCAGCGCGTGGTACATGTCGGCGTAGAAGGCCTGATCGTGCAGCCCGGACTTGAGCATGCTGGGCCGCTGGCCGCACACCTCCTCCTCGCTGTAACCGGTGATCTGCTCGAACGCCGGGTTGACCGAGATGATGCGGCTGTCCGCATCGCACACCAGGATCGCCTCGGAGAGGTTGTCGTAGACCCGGTGGGAGAGCTTGAGCTGTTCGGCATGGCGCTTGAGGGGATCGATGTTCTCCAGCACCACCATCAGGTAGTCGGGCTGCAGCTGATCGTCCCGCACTAGGGTGACGGTGACCCGCCCCCACAGCACCTGACCATCCCGATGCAGGTAGCGCTTCTCCTGGGTGAAGGCGGTGCGCTCGCCGCGCTTGAGCTCTTCATAGCAGGTGGCGCTGCGCAGCCAGTCTTCCGGGTGATTGAGCTCGGCGGCGGTGCGGTGCAGCAGCTCGCTCTGGCTGTAGCCCAGCATCTTTTCGATGGCCGGGTTGGTCCAGAGGATCTTGCCGTTCAGATCGAGCTTGCCGATCCCCACCGGCGCGTGGGACATCATGGTGTGCAGAAAGTCGTGGTACTCGGGCTGGGGCGGTGCCGGCTGTTGCAGCATCAGCGCCAGTTCGCGCCCGGCCAGCGGGGCCAGCAGGCGCAACAGGCCCATCACCTTGTCCATGTTGGTGAGCGGCCGCTTGAACAGCACACTGCAGATGCCGACCGTCTCCCCCTGGGCACTCTTGAGGGCGATGCCGGCATAGGCCTGGATGTGCCAGGCCTGCAACACGGCGGCATGGGGAAACAGCTGCTGTACCCGATCGCTGAACCAGGTCTCTCCCTCCTGTAGGGTGATCTCCCCCAGGGTGGCGCTGACCGGAAAGCTGAAGTTGGTGATGTCGAGAGACGCGGGGTGGGCGGCGTGTACCTTGAAAGAGAGCCCCGCTTGATCCCTGCCTGAAATCAGGACGAAGTCGGCCCCGACCGCTGCTGCGATTTCACTCACAAAGGTATCGAAATATCCCTGACCACTCGAATGAGACAGACTTGAGATGATTTGATAGACAGACTCGAGTGCTCGCCTCATGGCAAGGTTCTTTCTCTCCTTGGAAGGTAGGACCCGACTCTACTGAAGAGCCGGGGACAGTGCAAACATGCTATCCGCAAGATATTAAAAAGCCTTGAGAAAAGGGACCAAAAGGTCCCTTTTTATCTCAAAAATCACGCAGTGATCCCACTATGTGGCAAAACTGTACCTGCTTGAAGCTCACGCCAGCCGGGGCCCGCAAACTCACGCGGCAATCCCGCTGTGACGGAGCAGCGCATCCACCTGAGGCTCGCGGCCACGGAAGGCTCGGAACAGCTCCATCGGCTCCTTGGAGCCACCCTTTTCCAGGATGTTCTTCAGGAAGGACTGACCGGTGGCCGGGTTGAAGATCCCTTCTTCCTCGAAGCGGGAGAAGGCATCCGCAGAGAGCACCTCGGCCCACTTGTAGCTGTAGTAGCCCGCCGCATAACCGCCGGCGAAGATGTGGGAGAAGCTGTGCTGGAAGCGGTTGAACGCCGGCGGCGTCATCACCGCCACCTGGCTGCGCACCTCATCCAGCAGCGCCGGGATCTGATCCGCGCTGGCCGGGTCAAACTCCTGGTGCAGACGGAAGTCGAACAGGGCGAACTCCAGCTGGCGCAGCATCTGCATCGCCGCCTGGAAGTTGCGGGCGGTCAGCATCTTCTCCAGCAGATCGGCAGGCAGCGGCTCGCCGGTCTCGTGATGGCCGGAGATGAAGGCCAGCGCCTCGGACTCCCAGCACCAGTTCTCGAGGAACTGGCTCGGCAGCTCCACCGCGTCCCAGGCCACACCGTTGATGCCAGCCACGCCGGCCACGTCGATGCGGGTCAGCATGTGGTGAATGCCGTGGCCAAACTCGTGGAACAGGGTGACCACTTCGTTGTGGGTGAACAGGGCGGGTTTGCCATCCACCGGACCGTTGAAGTTGCAGGTCAGGTAGGCCACCGGCTTTTGCAAGGATCCATCCTGACGGTAGCGACGACCCAGACAGACGTCCATCCAGGCGCCGCCCTGCTTGTGCTCGCGGGCATAGAGGTCGAGGTAGAAGCTGCCGCGCAGCTCGTCCTCGGCGTCGAAGATGTCGTAGAAGCGCACGTCCGGGTGCCAGGTGTCGATGCCGAGGCGCTCGCGCACCTTCATGCCGAACACCCGCTTGACCACCTCGAACAGCCCCTTCACCACCTTGCTGGCGGGGAAGTAGGGGCGCAGCTGCTCGTCGGAGATGGAGAACTTGTGCTGCTTGAGTTTCTCGGCGTAGTAGGCGAGATCCCAGGCGGCCAGCTCGCGCTGACCGTGTTGCTCGGCGGCGAAGGCGCGGATCTCTTCCAGCTCGGCCTTGCCCTGCGGCAGAGACTTGGCCGCCAGATCGGTGAGGAAGTTCACCACCTGCTCGGGCTTGTCCGCCATCTTGGTGGCGAGCGACAACTCGGCGTAGTTGGCAAAACCAAGCAGTTGGGCCAGCTCGCGACGCAGGGCAAGCAGCTCGGTCATGATGGCGGAGTTGTCCCACTTGCCGGCGTTGGGGCCCTGATCCGAGGCGCGGGTGGTGAAGGCCTCATACAGCTCGGCACGCAGCGCGCGGTTGTCGGCATACATCATCACCGGCAGGTAGGAGGGGATGTCCAGGGTGAACAGCCAACCCTCCTTGCCCTTCAGCTCGGCCAGCTGGCGGGCGGCGGCCTGTGCACTCTGCGGCAAACCGGCCAGCTCGGCCTCGTTGGTCACCAGCTTGTTCCAGCCCTGGGTTGCGTCAAGCACGTTGTTGCTGAAACGGGAAGCCAGCTCGGAGAGGCGGGCCTGGATCTCGCCGTAGCGCTGCTGCGCCTCGGCGGGCAGACCGATGCCGGACAGGCGAAAATCGCGCAGGGTGTTCTGGATCTCCTTGCGCTGGGCGCCGCTCAGCAGCGGGAAGTCGTCGCTCTCGGCCAGTTCGCGATAGGCCTGATAGAGCCCCTCGTGCTGGCCGACATAGGTCTGGAATTCAGACAGCAGCGGCAGGCAGGCGTCGTGGGCCGCGCGCAGCGCTTCGCTGTTGAGTACGGAGTTGAGATGACTGACCGGCGACCAGATCCGCGCCAGGCGGTCGTTGACCTCTTCGAGCGGGGCGATCAGGCTGTCCCAGGTGTGGGGGTCGCGCTGGGCCAGCACATCGCTGATCTTCTGTTTGCAATCGGCGATGGCCTGCGTCACGGCAGGCTGTACCTGATCGGGCTGGATCTGGCTGAAAGGGGGCAGCGAGTCCATTGTCAGCAAAGGGTTGTTCATCCTGCGATACCTCTAAATTCTCTACAGCCCCTGCCGTCCAGAAGCTTGCTTGGACTACCTAAGATGTAGGCAGAAACCTCATTAATCAAGCCTTTGCCTGCCAGAGCGCGGCCTGTTGTCCACTTTTCGCCAGGATCTGCTCATTAAAACAGCGATCCGGATGCCAGAGACGACAATGCCGGCCCAGGGGCCGGCATTGTGGGTGACATCAGGCAGGATGCATCAGCGTCTGGCATCTTCCTGCAGCCATTGGGCAGCCCGCTTGGCGAAGTAGGTGAGGATGCCATCGGCACCGGCCCGCTTGAAGCAGAGCAGGGACTCCATGATGCTCTCCTTCTCCTTCAGCCAGCCGTTCTGAATGGCCGCCATGTGCATGGCGTACTCGCCGCTCACCTGATAGGCGAAGGTCGGCACGCCGAACTGATCCTTCACCTGGCGGATCACGTCCAGATAAGGCATGCCCGGCTTGACCATCACGCTGTCGGCCCCTTCCTGGATATCCAGTGCCACCTCGTGCAGGGCTTCGTTGCTGTTGGCCGGGTCCATCTGGTAGGTGGCCTTGTTGCTCTTGCCGAGGTTGCCGGCAGAGCCCACCGCGTCGCGGAACGGACCGTAGTAGCAGGAGGCGTACTTGGCGGAGTAGGCCATGATCTGGGTGTTGATGAAGCCGTTCTCTTCCAGCGCCGCGCGGATGGCGCCGATGCGGCCATCCATCATGTCGGACGGCGCCACGATATCCACCCCGGCAGCGGCGTGGGAGAGCGCCTGTTTCACCAGGATCTCGGTGGTGATGTCGTTCAGCACATAGCCTTCGTCATCGATGATGCCGTCCTGCCCGTGGGTGGTGAACGGATCGAGCGCCACGTCGGTAATGACCCCCAGCTCCGGGAAGCTCGCCTTGAGGGCGCGCGTCGCCCGCTGGGCCAGCCCGTCCGGGTTGTAAGCCTCTTCCGCCAGCAGACTCTTCTGCTCCAGCGGGGTGACCGGGAACAGGGCGATGGCCGGCACGCCCAGCGCAACCAGCTCCGCAGCCTCTTTCAGCAGCAGATCGATGGAGAGCCTGTCCACCCCCGGCATGGAGGTGACGGCCTCACGACGGTTCTCCCCCTCCAGCACGAACACGGGATAGATGAGATCGTTGGCGGTCAGTACGTTCTCGCGCACCAGACGACGGCTGAAATCATGTTTGCGCACCCGGCGCAGGCGGCGACCCGGAAAGGCGCCTGGAAGAGTTGTAGCCATGAATCACTCCTGAAGAGGAAGTTGGAAGAACGCGGCGGAGGTGGCCCGGGTGTGGGCCAGCAAGGCCTCGGGCGCTTCACCACGGCAGGCCGCCACCACCTGGGCGATGTGCGGCAAAAAAGCGGGTTCGTTGCGTTTTGGTCTGGGCTTCAGATCCCGCGGCACCAGATAGGGGGCATCGGTCTCGATCATCAGCCGGCCGGCCGGAATGCGGGCCACCTGCTCGCGCAGCAACTGGCCGCGACGCTCGTCACACAGCCAACCGGTTACCCCAATATGCAGCCCCAGCGCCAGACACTGGTCCAGCTCCTCGTCGGAGCCGGTGAAGCAGTGCAGCACTGCCCCCGGCAGTTTCGGCAGCCAGGGGCGCAGGATCTCGATGAAACGGGCATGAGCATCGCGGCAGTGGAGAAACACCGGCATCCCGAGCTCGGCGGCCAGCGCCAGCTGGGCGTCGAATACCGCGTCCTGCACCGGACGGGGCGAGAAGTCGCGATTGTAGTCGAGACCGCACTCGCCGATGGCCACCACCTGCGGCAAGGCTGCCAGCTCGCGCAGGGCGGGCAGGGTCGCCTCATCGACGCTTTTGGCATCGTGGGGGTGGACCCCGGCGGTGGAGAAACAGTAACCCGGCCAACGAGCGGCAAGGGTGGCGCTTTCGCGGCTGCCGACCAGATCGGTGCCGGTCAGGATCAGCGCCTCCACCCCGGCGGCGCGGGCGCGGGCCACCAGATCGGCCTGTTCATCGGCAAACTGGCTGCTGGTCAGGTTTACACCTATGTCGATCATGGGGTCAGCGGGTCCGAACAAAAGGAAGACATATCAGGTATTTGAAAACCATCTACTCGATGGGGCCTTACCATACGCCTCGAACGGGAGCATGAAAAGAGGAAGGGAGCCTTAGCTCCCCTCTTCAGTCTGTTCCTGCTTCTCTTCGCTCTCTTCTTTCACGTAGAAGCGGGCGAAGAACAGACCTATCTCCCACAAACCCCACATGGGGATCGCGAGCAGGGTCTGGGAAAAGACATCGGGTGGCGTCAACAGCATGCCGACCACGAACACCCCGACAATGACGTAGGGACGCTTCTCCCGCAGGCTCTTGGGACTGGTCACCCCGGTCCAGCACAGCAGTATGGTGGCCACCGGAATTTCGAACGCCACCCCGAACGCGAAGAACAGGGTCAGTACAAAGTCCAGATAGCTGGCGATGTCGGTCGCCACCGTCACCCCGGCGGGCGCGGTGCTGGTGAAGAAACCGAACACCAGCGGGAACACCACGTAGTAGGCGAACGCCATGCCGGCATAGAACAGCACGGCACTGGAGGCGACCAGCGGCATGATCAGGCGCCGTTCGTGCTGGTACAGACCGGGAGCGATGAAGGCCCAGGCCTGATAGAGCAGATAGGGGATCGCCACGAAGAAGGAAACCACCAGGGTCAGCTTGATCGGCGTCAGGAAGGGGGTCGCCACATCCGTCGCTATCATGCTGGTCCCTTCCGGCAACTGACTCAGCAGCGGCTGGGCCACGAAGTCGTAGATGTTGTTGGAGAAGTAGATCAACGCGATGAACACCAGCAGGATGGCCGAGATGGAGCGCAGCAGGCGCGTTCTCAGCTCGACCAGATGGCTGATCAGGGGTTGTTCGGCCTGACTCATGGCTTCACCTCCCCTTGTTCGGCACTCGGCTGGGCACTTGCGGCGGGGATCACGGTAGGCTCCTCATCAGGTGTCGCCACACTGACGGGGGCTGCCGGCTCCTCCTTCACCTCGGCGGCGACCGGCGCTGGCTGGATGGTATTTTGTTGTTCGTATGGACGGGTCACCGATTGTGCGGCCGTTTTCAGCTGCTCGATAGACTCCTGCAGCTCGGGGCTCAGGTTGTTCATCTGC
Source organism: Aeromonas sp. QDB34 (assembly GCF_027705405.1). Classification (NCBI taxonomy): domain Bacteria; kingdom Pseudomonadati; phylum Pseudomonadota; class Gammaproteobacteria; order Aeromonadales; family Aeromonadaceae; genus Aeromonas; species Aeromonas sp. QDB34. The sequence goes on from NZ_JAPDBT010000017.1 coordinate 68,473, forward strand.
AACTGTTCGGCCTTCTTCAGGTCGTTGTGCAGATCCTGCAACTTGAGCTCCTGCTCCAGCTCGGCCTTGACCGAGTTGGCGGTGCTGCGGATCAGTCTGATCCAGTGGCTGGCGGTACGGATCGCCACGGGCAGCCGCTCGGGGCCGAGCACCACCAGGGCGACGACACCAATGACAACCAGCTCCCAGAAACCGATATCGAACATGGCTTAGGCCTGATCTTTATCTTTCTGCTTGGCAGCATCGCTAGGCTGACCGGCTGCTTCGTTCAGCTGTTTCGGCGGAAACTCGGCATCCTTCTGCTCGGACTTGGTCTCCGGCTCGTCGGACAGTGCCTTCTTGAAGCCCTTGACCGCGGCGCCCAGATCACCGCCGATGCCGCGCAGTTTCTTGGTGCCGAACAGCAGCACGACGATGACTGCGATGATCAACAATTGCCAAATACTGATACCACCCATGACTTTCTCTCCAGAACAGGCGCCTGCTGGCGCAGTTTATTTAATGAGAACGGGTTCGCAACCAACCCAGCAGCCAGCATAACCCGGCGCCGGCGAGGCTGATTTGTCCCCACTCAATGTGTTGTTTTTGGGTCAGCAAGAATACACCGGCCAATAGCAGGCTGGCTCCAACCCCTAAGAGGTAGCGAGCCTGACCCTGGCGGCGACTGTGCCGGCGAAAATCGGCAAACATCTGGTCGAAGTGGCGCTGCTGATGACGGGTCTGGCGCAGGGTCTCGTAGACCAGCTCCGGCAGTTCCGGCAGCTTTTCGGCCCAGAATGGCGCCTTCTCCTTGATGGCATTCCACACCGCCTTGGGCCCCACCTGCTGGTACATCCAGTTTTCCAGATAGGGCTTGGCGGTCTGCCACAAATCGAGCTGCGGATAGAGCTGGCGACCCAGCCCCTCCACATAGAGCAGGGTCTTCTGCAGCAGCACCAGCTGCGGCTGCACCTGCATGTTGAAGCGGCGCGCGGTGTTGAACAGGTTGAGCAGCACGTGGCCGAACGAGATCTCGGACAGCGGCTTCTCGAAGATGGGCTCCAGCACGGTGCGGATAGCGAACTCGAACTCGTCCACCTTGGTATCGGGCGGCACCCAGCCGGACTCCACGTGCAGCTCGGCCACCCGGCGGTAGTCACGGTTGAAGAAGGCGAGGAAGTTCTCGGCCAGGTAGCGCTTGTCTTCCCGGTTGAGGGTGCCGACGATGCCGCAGTCGATGCCGATCCAGAGCGGATTCTCCGGATGTTCGTAGGAGACGAAGATGTTGCCCGGGTGCATGTCGGCGTGGAAGAAGCTGTCGCGGAACACCTGGGTGAAGAACACCTCCACCCCGCGCTCGGCCAGCAGCTTCATATTGGTGCCGTTGGCCTCCAGCGCAGCAATGTCGGAGACCGGAATGCCGTAGATCCGCTCCATCACCAGCACCTGCTCACGGCAGTGCTCGGTGAATACCTCGGGCACGTAGAGCGCCTCGGAACCGGTGAAGTTGCGGCGCAGCTGGATGGCGTTGGCCGCCTCCCGCATCAGGTTGAGTTCGTCGAGGATGGTCTTGCGATACTCTTCCACCACCTCGATGGGGCGCAGACGTCCGCTCTGGGGCACGAAACGGGCCACCAGACGGGCCAGCGCCTGCATCAGCCGCAGGTCGGCCTCGATGACCGGCTCGATGTCGGGACGGATCACCTTGATGACGATCTCGCGGCCGTTTTCCTTCAGCCGGGCGGTATGCACCTGGGCGATGGAGGCCGACGCCAGCGGCGTCTCGTCGAAGTCGTCAAACAGGGTCTCGATGGTGCAGCCCAGGCTCGCCTCAATCTGGCGGCGGGCCGCCTGGCCACAGAAGGGGGGCACCCTGTCTTGCAGCAGTGCCAGCTCCTCGGCGATGTCCGGCGGCAGCAGATCGCGCCGGGTCGAGAGCATCTGACCGAACTTGATGAAGATGGGGCCGAGCGCCTCGAAGGCGAGCCGGATGCGGGCACCGCGGTTCAGCCCCTGGCGTTTGTTCTTGAGCCAGAACAGGCTGCGACGGGCCAGCCGGCCGGGCCAGGGCTGGTAACGGGCTGGCACCAGCTCGTCGATGCCCTGCTCCAGCAGGATGCTGATGATGCGATAGAGGCGCTTGAACTCCTTCGGGGTCATCAGGCTACCTGCTGCTCGAAGCGGGCCAGCCGCAGCTCGACCGCTTTCATCTGCTGGGCCAGCGACTCGACATCGTCGTTGAAGCTGGCCACTTCCAGCGGACCCGGCGCAAGCCGGATCTCTTCGGTCAGGTATTCGGCCAGCTGGCGCTGGCTGCGGCACAATTCACGCCCCAGCAGCCGACGTGCCTGACTGGCACCGCGCAGCAGGGTGTGGGCCAGCACATCGCCGGTATAACGGGATAGCTCCTCTTCCCAGTCGATATCCAGCTCGCCCAGCAACACGCTGAACGCCTGCACCAGCTGAGGGTCGCCACTCAGATCCAGCTTCTCCTCGCGGATGTAGCGGGTCAGGGCGGAGGGGTCCTTGAGCAGGCCGAGCGCGGTCAGGGAGAGGCTCAGCACCGCATCGGCCTCCCCTTCGAATTTGGCCAGCACATCCAGCCGGCGCTCGGAGAAGACAAACCAGAGTGGCTTGAGCTCGCGCAGCTCCAGCTTGAGTACCTTGCCCGTCAATTTGCGCAGCCGCTCCGGACTCTGCTTGTCGAGTCGCAGCAGCTGGTTGAGGCTGGTTTCGATCACCGCGGTGACCATGGCATCCATCGGCATAGGCGACCTTAAAACTTGTAACCGCGGTGCAAGGCGACCACGCCCTGGGTCAGGTTGTAAAACTCAACCTGCTCGAAACCGACATTCTCCATCATGCCTGCCAGGGTCTGCTGATCCGGGTGCATGCGGATCGATTCCGCCAGGTATTTGTAGCTTTCGCTATCGTTCGCGACAATTTCGCCCATTTTCGGCAGCAGTTTGAAGGAGTAGAGATCGTACAGCTTGGCGATCACTTCGCTGACCGGCTTGGAGAACTCCAGCACCAGCAAGCGGCCACCCGGCTTGAGCACCCGGAACATGGAGGCGAGCGCCTTGTCCTTGTCGGTGACGTTGCGCAAGCCGAAGCCGATGGTGATGACGTCGAAATGGTTGTCAGGGAACGGGAGTGCCTCGGCATTGGCCTGCACGTAGGAGACGTTGTTGGCCACTCCCAGATTGCGCAGCTTGTCGCGGCCCACCTTGAGCATGGAGTCGTTGATGTCCGCCAGCACCACCTGGCCGGTCTCGCCGACGATGCGGGAGAACTTGGCGGTCAGATCGCCGGTACCACCGGCCAGATCCAGCACCTTCTGACCCTTGCGTACGCCGGAGCAGTCGATGGTGAAGCGCTTCCACAGGCGGTGGATGCCGAACGACATCAGATCGTTCATCAGATCATACTTGGCTGCCACCGAATGGAAGACGCCGGCGACCAGGGTTTCCTTCTCGGTCGAGGCCACGGTTTTAAAGCCAAAATGCGTTGTCGTAGTCTGTTCTGACATCCCTTAAACACCCATAGAGCAAAGAATGGCCGCCAGTTTACCAGAGCCAATGGCGTGCGGACACCTTAAACCCGGCTGGCGACCAACTGCATCCCCAGCACTACCATGGCCAGACAGAGAAACAGGTTGAGGCCGATATTGAGGGCGGCTTTCAGATAGGCCCCCTGCTGGGCCAGTACTACTGTATCCAGCGCGAAGGAGGAGAAGGTAGTCAGGGCGCCGAGGATACCCACCATCAGCAGCGGTTTCAGCGGGTGCTCCACCACATGACCATGGCTGATCAGCGCAAAGGCAATGCCCATGATGAAGGAGCCGACCACGTTGACCATCAGGGTGCCATAGGGGAAATGACGTCCCAACAGCAGCGCCATCAGTTCGGCGATACCAAAGCGCAGGCAGGCGCCAATGGCCCCGCCGGCGGCAACATATAACCAGGTTTGCATGGGAGCACGCCTCCATAGTATCGGGCCGACATTATGCAAAATGTCAGGCCCGGGGGACAGCAGGGCAATTAATCGACATCACCCGCATCAGCGGCGAAAGTCGACCGGCTCGACCTGAGCGAGATGAATCGAGGTGCGGGATAGAGTGGTTTGCGCAATCACCCCGCCACCGCGAATAGAGTAACGCACCGGCACCTGGCGGCGCACCGCATCAAAGCCGTTCTCGGCGGGCAGGATCAGCAGGTTGGCCGGTTTGCCCACCTCGATGCCGTAGCGATCCTGCACATTCAGGGTGCGTGCACTGTGGCTGCTGATCAGCTTGAGGCTGTCGTTGATCTGCTCGTAACCCATGATCTGGCAGACATGCAGCCCCATGTGCAGTACCTGCAGCATGTTAGCGGTGCCCATGGGATACCAGGGATCGAACACGTCGTCATGACCGAAACAGACATTGATGTTCGCCTCCAGCATCTCCTTCACCCGGGTGATGCCGCGACGCTTGGGATAGCTGTCAAAGCGCCCCTGCAGGTGGATGTTCACCAGCGGGTTGGCGACGAAGTTGATGTCCGCCATCTTCAGTAGCCGGAACAGGCGCGATGCATAAGCACCGTTGTAGGAGTGCATGGCGGTGGTGTGGCTGGCGGTCACCCGCTGACCCATGCCGCGCTCGTAGGCCAGGGTCGCCAGCGTCTCGATGAAGCGGGACTGTTCGTCATCGATCTCGTCGCAGTGCACATCCACCAGAACCTGATACTTCTCGGCCAGATCGAACACATAGTGCAGACTTTCGACCCCATATTCCCGAGTAAACTCGAAATGGGGGATGGCGCCTATCACGTCGGCGCCCAGCTTGAGCGCCTCCTCCAACAGCACCTTGCCGTTGGGGTAGGAGAGGATCCCCTCCTGCGGGAAGGCCACTATCTGCAGCTCCACCCACTCCTTCATCTCCTCCCGCACCTCCAGCATCGCCTTCATGGCGACCAGATTAGGGTCGGAGACATCCACGTGGGTGCGGACGAACTGGATGCCATTGGCAATCTGCCACTTCAGCGTCTGGATGGCCCGCTGCTTCACATCCTCATGGGTCAGCAGTGCCTTGCGCTCGGCCCAGCGCTCGATCCCCTCGAACAGGGTGCCGGAAAGATTCCAGCTCGGCTCACCGGCCGTCTGGGTGGTATCGAGGTGGATGTGAGGCTCAATAAAAGGGGCGATGGCGAGCCCCTCCTCACCATCAAGCTCGTGGGCTGCGAGCAGATGGGTGCTCATGGGTTCGATGGCACGGATCAGGCCATCCTGGCAGAGGATCTGCCACATCCCCTCCCTGCCAACCAGACGCAGGCTCTTTATCAGCATGTTTTTGCTTCCTTTTTTCAAACACCAACGGCTTTTTCAATCCACAACTTAGCTTGGATCAATTTGATAGAAAAGCGTTCATATTGAATACATATGAGACTGTTACTATTGACAAACAGCAACAATAAAAGGGAGTTGATTGGGATGAAAGCAGGATTGACCGAGATCGGCAGCGCAGGCTTGTTTCACGAGTATCTGCAGACACTGGGTATCAACAAGCCACCCTTGACGTCGATCGACAAGCAGTGGGAATACACTCGCAATGAACGACTGGTGGCAGCCATTCAGATAGAAGCCTCCGGACAGGCTCGGTTCTATCTCGATGCCAGGCAGATTTCGGTAAACTGAGAAAAGCGGATAAAAAAAAGCCTCCCGATTGGGAGGCTTTAATATTTAATGGTGCTGATACCCAGAGTCGAACTGGGGACCTCATCCTTACCAAGGATGCGCTCTACCAACTGAGCCATATCAGCACACTAACCGGTAAAGACCGCACTGTGTGCGCTATCTAAATCTTCTGTCCAATACAACCTGACGTTGTATCGCGACCAACCACATCGCTGTGATTGCTTAATTGATGCCTGGCAGTGTCCTACTCTCGCATGGCGAATGCCACACTACCATCGGCGCTACCGCGTTTCACTTCTGAGTTCGG
>NZ_JAPDBT010000018.1:0-65299 GCF_027705405.1 Aeromonas sp. QDB34
TCGACACTCTTTATCCGCCCCCGGTCTTCACTTTTAAATGGTTCAGGTCAGGCGACAACTATTCTGACACCGGGGGCTCCCTCGACCCTTATATAGTACCGCTCTCGGTGCTGGTGCTGACCCTGCTGTTCGCCATCCAGAAGCACGGCACCGCCACCGTGGGCAAGCTGTTCGCCCCCATCATGCTCACCTGGTTCATCACCCTGGCGGTGCTGGGTCTGAACAGCATCTTCCAGCATCCCGAGGTGCTGGGGGCGCTCAACCCCGTCTGGGCGCTGCGCTTTTTTGCCAAGTACCAGACCGCCTCCTTCTTTGCCCTCGGCGCCGTGGTGCTGGCCATCACAGGGGTAGAGGCGCTCTACGCCGACATGGGCCATTTTGGCAAGAGCCCGATCCGACGCGCCTGGTTTATGGTGGTGTTGCCCTCTCTGGTGCTCAACTACTTCGGCCAGGGGGCGCTGCTGCTGGCCCATCCCGAGGCCATCACCAACCCCTTCTTCCTGCTCGCACCGAAATGGGCGCTGCTGCCGCTGCTGCTGCTGGCGACCCTGGCCACGGTGATCGCCTCGCAGGCCGTGATCTCCGGGGTCTTCTCGCTCACTCGGCAGGCGGTGCGCCTCGGTTATCTCTCACCCATCCGCATCGTGCACACCTCCGAACAGGAGTCCGGCCAGATCTATATTCCGGTCATCAACTGGATGCTCTATATCTCGGTGGTGATCGTCATCATGAGCTTCGAGCACTCCAGCAACCTGGCGGCGGCCTACGGCATCGCCGTCACCGGCACCATGGTGCTCACCTCCATCCTCTCCTGCTCAGTGGCCCGCCACAGCTGGCACTGGAACAAGTACCTCGTGGCCGCCCTGTTTGTCGCGCTGCTGGCCATCGACGTGCCGCTGTTTGCCGCCAACCTCGCCAAGATCTTCTCCGGCGGCTGGCTGCCGCTCACCCTGGGCGCGGTGATGTTCACCGTGATGACCAGCTGGAAGAGCGAGCGCTTTCAGCTTATTCGCCGCCTCAACGAGCACGGCAACTCGCTGGAGCCGATGATCGCCTCGCTGGAAAAATCCCCGCCGACCCGGGTGGCCGGCACGGCTGTCTATATGTCGCGGGTGGTCAACGTGATCCCCCATGCGCTCTTGCACAACCTCAAGCACAACAAGGTACTGCACGAGCGGATCATCCTGCTCACCCTGCGGGTGGAAGAGGTGCCCTACGTCCACAACGTGCGCCGGGTCTGCATCGAGCAGCTCTCCCCCACCTTCTGGCGGGTGGTGGCGAGCTATGGCTGGCGCGAGACCCCCAACGTGGAGGAGATCTTCCACCGCTGCAACGCCGAGGGGCTGAGCTGCCGGATGATGGAGACCTCCTTCTTCATGGCCCACGAGTCGCTGATCATGAAGGAGCGCCCCTGGTATCTCTATCTGCGCGGCAAGCTCTTTATGCTGCTGCAGCGCAACGCCCTGCGCGCACCGGATCAGTTCGAGATCCCGCCCAACCGGGTCATCGAGCTGGGATCCCAGGTGGATATCTGATGGCGTGAGTTGCGCTAAAGAGAGAGGGAGGCATTGGCCTCCCTCTTTTTTTGACATTAACCCCGATGGCCGCCCCCTCATCCCCAGCCCTTCTCCCACAAGGGGAGAAGGGAGCAAAACCACGGCGACCCCCACAGACATCCCACCGTAGGGTGCAACAAGCGCAGCGCCGTGCACCGCGAACATATTTGATAGCGGTGCAATTCACTTCGTTCTTTGCACCCTACTCATGCTGCGTTTTCCAAGGTGACGAACCCTCCCAGCGGCTTCGTCACAAGTGACGAACGTCACAGTTCGACAGCCATACCAGCCCTTTCATCCAACCATATCAAGATTTTTATTCATTTAAAAACAGCTACTTAAAACCAATTTCGCTGCAAAAACCAATCTGGCCCGTATCTTGCCAACCTGCCCCTACTTTCTCCGTTCGCGACACGACAAGGTAGGCTATGAACCGCTTCGTTATCGCTGACCCCAAGCTTTGTATCGGCTGTGGCACCTGTATGGCGGCCTGCAGCGAGGTACACAAGGCGCAAGGTTTGCAGCAAGCCCCCCGTTTAACCGTTATGCGACACGAGCAGGCGACCATGCCGGTTCAGTGCCGTCACTGTGACGATGCCCCCTGCAGCAAGGTGTGCCCGGTCGAGGCAATTCGCCAGACCGGCGATTGCGTGCAACTCAACGAGTCGCTCTGCATCGGCTGCAACCTCTGCGCCGTGGCCTGTCCCTTTGGCGCCATCCAGAGCGGCGGCAGCCGTCCGGTGGCCATGGCCACCAGTTACGACACCTATATTCCCAGCTCCATCCGCTCCAGCAACCCCTCCACCTCCGCCGGCCTGCGCTGCTTTGGCGAGGATCTGCTGAGCTGGGAGCCGGGCGTGCGCAGCATCGCGGTCAAATGCGACCTGTGCGAGTTTCGTGCCGAAGGGCCGGCCTGTGTCGATGCCTGCCCCTCCCAGGCATTGAAACTGGTCAATGACGGCGACACCGAACGCGCTGCGCGTATCCGTCGCCAGCAAGCTGCCGACACCAACCCGCAGGGGGCCTCTGCCTTCTCGGCGCCTGCCACGGCGCTCCCTGCATCCGATTTATCCACCACAGAGGGAGTTCGCTGATGTTGTCCCCCCTTGTTATGGCCACGCCCTTGCTCTTTTTGCTGGGCGCTGCCGCCGGTTTGCTGCTGCAAAAGCTGCCCGCACTGGCCAACCGCCTCAATAGCGGCTTTGCCCTGCTGGGCTCGCTCGCGGGTCTGGTCGCCGCCATCCAGATCTTTGCCCAGGGCGCCCCCGTCGACGGCCAGCTCTGGCTGCTGGGCTCGGTGCACCTCGATATGCTGGCCGCACTGATGCTGCTGGTGATTAGCACCGTCGGGGTTGCCGTCGCCCTCTACTCCTTTGCCTATATCCGCGAATATCAGGGCAAGGGCGATGTGGCCATCGGTGCGCTGATGAACCTCTTCCTGTTCGCCATGGTGGGCATGGTACTGGCCGACAACGCACTCGGTTTCTTGCTCTGCTACGAGCTGGTGACCCTCACCACCTACTGGCTGGTCAAGACCAACCCGGAGGCCGCCAAACAGAGCCGTCTCTACTTGGTGATGAACCATATCGGCATGGCGCTGGTGCTGATCGCCTTCTGGCTGCTCTGCCGCGAAAGCGGCTCGCTGGAGTTCGCCGTATTGCGCGAGCACCATCTGGCGGGCACATTGGCATCCCTGGTGTTTCTGCTCAGTTTCTGCGGTTTTGGCCTGCGCGCCGGTTTCGTGCCGCTGCACGGCTGGCTGCCGGTGGCCGAGCCAGTTGCGCCGTCCCATATCTCGGCGCTGATGTCCGGCGTCATGGTGAAGCTGGGTCTCTTTGGCATCTTGCGGGTCAGCATCGATTTTCTCGGCGCCAGCCAGCTCTGGTGGGGCTATATGGTGCTGATCTTTGGTGCCTGCTCGGCAGTGCTCGGGGTGCTGTTTGCGCTGGCCGAGCACGATCTCAAGCGGCTGCTCGCCTACCACACGGTGGAGAACATCGGCATCATCCTGATGGGGATGGGCATCGGCATGATCGGCATCGCCAACCAGCAACCGGCGCTGGTGGTGCTGGGGCTGCTCGGCGCCCTCTATCACCTGCTCAACCACGCCATCTTCAAGAGCCTGCTCTTTATGGGTACCGGCTCTGTGATGTTCCGCCTGCACACTCGTGACATGGACAAGATGGGGGGCCTGGCCAAGCTGATGCCCTGGACCGCGCTGGCGTTCCTCATCGGCGCCATGGCCATCTCGGCGCTACCGCCGCTCAACGGCTTTGTCAGCGAGTGGTTTATCTACCAGTCGCTGCTCTCCATGACCAAACTCGGCACATCTGTCGTTGCGCCGCTCGCGGTTGTGATGCTGGCGGTGACCGGTGCCATGGCGGTGATGTGTTTCGTCAAGGTGTACGGCATCTGCTTCTGCGGCGCACCGCGCAGCGAGAAAGCGAGCCACGCCCGCGAAGTGCCGGGCGCCATGGTGGCAGGCACCCTGCTGCTGGCCGCCGTCTGTCTGGTGCTGGGCCTGGGCGCCCCCTGGATTGCCCCCCATATCGCCAGCTATGGTCAGGCACTCGTTGCCAGCCAGATGAGTGTCGCCACCGGCGCCACCCTGCTGCCACTCGATAGCAGCCAGGCGATCCTCTCCCCGCCCGTTATCGCCATCACCTTGCTGGGGCTGTTCCTCATCCCGTTGCTGGTACTGGCCATCTTCAAGGGCCCCAAGCTGGGTCGTCGTCACGCCGGCACCCCGTGGGCTTGTGGTTACGCCTATGAGGAGCGCATGAGCCTCACCTCTGGCGGTGTCACCCACACCTTGCGCCAACTCTGCGCGCCGCTCTATCGCAAGCAGCCGCAGCTCGATCTGGCCAGTGCCCTGCACGGGGTGAGCGATACCAGCGGGACGACCGGCTGGCCGCTGCTCTCTTTAATAAATGGCCTTGTGCTGGCGCTCTTTATCCTGATGGCTGTAGGAGTCTGATATGCCTGTTCTTGAAATGCCGAGCTGGGGCATGGTTGCCCTCGCCCTGACCCAGGCCATCGCCATGCTGGCGCTGGCGCCGCTCGCCACCGGTTTCAACCGGGTGCTGCGGGCCAAGATGCACTCCCGTCAGGGGCCGGGTCTGCTGCAGGATTACCGTGATATCGCCAAGCTCCTGCGCCGTCAGGAGGTAACCCCCGAGCCTGCCGGCATCATCTTCAACCTGATGCCTGCGCTGCTCATCGCCGCCCTCTTGCTGGTGGGGATGGCGCTGCCGACCCTGACTCACGAGTCCCCCTTCCCCATCGCCGGGGATCTCATCACCGATATCTATCTGTTCGCCATCTTCCGCTTCTTCTTCTCCCTCTCGGGGCTCGACAGCGGCAGCATGTTTGCAGGGATCGGTGCCCGCCGCGAGCTGACCCTCGGCATTCTGGTGGAGCCCATTCTGGTGCTCGCCTGCTTCATCATGGCGATGATGGTGGGCAGCTCGGATCTGGGCAACATCAGCAGCTATGTGGCGACCCAGCCGCTGGCCGCGCCGGTTGCCACCCTGCTGGCCGGCGCCGCCTGCGCCTTCGCGGTGTTTGTCGAGATGGGCAAGCTGCCCTTTGACTGCGCCGAAGCCGAACAGGAGCTGCAGGAGGGGCCGCTTACCGAGTATTCCGGTGCGGGCCTGGCCCTGCTCAAGCTCTCCATCGGCCTCAAGCAACTGGTAGTGGTGCAGCTCTTTCTGGTCATTTTCCTGCCCTTCGGCAAGGCGGCCAACTGGAGTCTGCCTGCGCTCATCGGCGCGGCGCTGATCCTCGCCTGCAAGCTGCTGGTGGCCTTTTTGCTGGCCGGCATCATCGAAAACGCCATGGCCCGCACCCAGTTCGTGCGCACCCACAAGCTCACCCGCTACGGGTTGGGGCTGGTCCTGCTGGCGCTGCTCGCCTATCTGGTCGGGGTCTGAACCATGCCCGCCAGCACAGCAACTTTTTCCGATTTCATCATTTGTGAATGCTCATTCCCGAACATTAAAGTGAGAACTGCATGACCATCGCCATTTCGGATCGCATCGGCTGCGACTACATCCAGCAGGTGCGAGCACAACTGCCCCACGCCATCGTCGACGAGGAGTGGCAAACCGCCGATCAGGCCACCATCACCGTCAAACCCACCAGTCTGGTCGAGACCGCCAGCCTGATCTTCCATCAGCTGGGGGGCTGGCTTCCGCTCTCCTTTGCCAATGACGAGCGCAGCCTCAACGGCCACTTCGCCGTCTACCACGTCTTCTCCATGGAGGGCGACACCAAGTGCTGGATCACCGTCAAGGTGCTGGTGGATGCCGATACCCAGGAGTACCCCTCCATCACCCCGACCATTCCGGCGGCGGTGTGGGGCGAGCGGGAGATCCGCGACATGTACGGCCTGCACGCCATCGGTCTGCCGGACGAACGCCGTCTGGTGTTGCCGGACGACTGGCCGGAGGATATCCACCCCCTGCGCAAGGACGCCATGGATTATCGCCAGCGCCCGATGCCCACTACCGACACCGAGACCTACCCCTTCGTCAACGAGCTCGGCAGTGATGCCAACCGCATCGTGCCGGTCGGCCCGCTGCACATCACCTCGGACGAGCCGGGCCACTTTCGTCTGTTCGTCGATGGCGAAGACATCATCGATGCCGACTACCGCCTCTTTTATGTCCATCGCGGCATGGAGAAGCTGGCGGAAACCCGCATGGGCTACAACGAAGTTGCGTTTCTGACCGACCGGGTCTGCGGCATCTGCGGCTTTACCCACAGCGTCGCCTACACCACCTCGGTAGAGAACGCCATGGGTATTCCGGTGCCGGAGCGGGCCAAGATGATCCGCGCCGTGCTGCTGGAGGTGGAGCGCCTGCACAGCCATATCCTCAACATCGGCCTGTCGAGCCACTTCACCGGTTTCGACACCGGCTTTATGCAGTTCTTCCGGGTGCGGGAGAAATCCATGACCCTGGCCGAGCTGCTGACCGGCGCCCGCAAGACCTACGGCCTCAACCTGATTGGCGGGGTACGCCGCGACATCTTCAAGGAAGATCGCATCAAGGGTGCCCAACTGGTGCGGGAACTGCGTGATGAGCTCAAACCCCTGGTAGCTATGCTGCTGGATACCGCCAACATCTCCTCCCGCCTGATCGGTATCGGCAAGCTCGACCCGCAAATTGCCCGCGATTTCAGCTGCGTCGGCCCCATGGTGCGGGCGAGCGGCTTCAAGCGTGACGTGCGCCGGGTCCACGACTTTGCCGGCTACCGCGAGCTGCCGATGGAGATCCAGACCAAGGCGGGTTGCGATGTGCAATCCCGGGTGCTGGTACGGATCCACGAGCTCTACGACTCCCTCGACATGATTGAGTTCGGCCTTGAGCACCTGCCGGAGGGGCCGCTGTTGACCGAAGGCTTCACCTATCAACCGGGCAAGTTTGCGCTGGGCTTTACCGAAGCGCCCCGCGGCGAGAACGTCCACTGGAGCATGACCGGAGATAACCAGAAGCTGTTCCGCTGGCGCTGCCGCGCCGCCACCTACGCCAACTGGCCTGCTCTGCGCTACATGCTACGCGGCAATACCGTGGCGGATGCGCCGCTCATCATCGGCAGTCTGGATCCCTGCTACTCCTGTACCGACCGGGTCACCCTAGTCGACCCCAGGAAGGGCAAATCCACCGTGGTCTCCTACAAGGAGATCGAGCGCTACGGCATCGATCGCAAAAACTCTCCGCTGAAATAAGGGGTCATCATGATCAAGCTGTTCAAGACCATCCTCAAGGCTGGCACCCCGACCGCCAAGTACCCCTTCGCCCCTTACGAGGTGAACCGGGATTTTCGCGGCAAACCGAAATATCAGGCGGATCAGTGCATCGCCTGCGCCGCCTGCGCCAAGGCCTGCCCGGCCAACGCGCTGGTGATGGAAGTGGACATGGAGACCGGCGAACGGCGCTGGGAGATCTCCATGGCGCGCTGCATCTTCTGCGGCCGCTGCGAGGAGGTCTGCCCGACCCGCGCCATCGCCCTCTCCCCCGAGTTCGAACTGGCGGTGACCAACAAGGCCGACCTTTATGAGGAGGCCCGCTTCGCGCTGGCCCCCTGCACCCTGTGCGGCACCTACTTTGCCCCGAGCAAACTGGTGGCGCTGGTGGAGGACACCCTCAAGCAGGCGGGCACACCACTCGCGACCCCGGAGCGGCTGCACCACTGCCCCGACTGCAAACGAAAACAGAGCATGCTGAGCCAGCCTGACTCGGCCCTGATCACACCGATAGCCACACCGATGGCCGCACAAAAGGAGTGGATGTGATGAGCAAGATCAAAGGCATAGAACCGGTTGTCGGCCATGCCCATACCCGCGCCGTGCCGCTGGCACAGGATCCCGAGATCACCAAACTCAAGAAGACCCTGCTCAAGGACATTCGCCGCTCGGCCTATGTCTACCGGGTCGATTGCGGCGGCTGCAACGCCTGCGAGATCGAGATCTTCGCCACCATCACCCCGCTGTTCGATGCCGAGCGTTTCGGCATCAAGGTAGTCGCCTCCCCCCGCCACGCCGACATCCTGCTCTTTACCGGCGCGGTGACCCGGGCAATGCGGGTACCGGCCCTGCGCGCCTACGAGGCGGCGCCCGATCCCAAGATCTGCATCGCCTACGGCGCCTGCGGCTGTGACGGCGGCATCTTCCACGACCTCTACTGCGTCTGGGGCGGCACCGACAAGATCGTGCCGGTGGATGTCTATATCCCGGGCTGCCCTCCGACACCGGCGGCTACCATTTATGGCTTTGCCGTGGCGCTCGGCCTGCTTGAGCAGAAACTCAAAGCCACCAGCCACGAGGTGCAACCGGGTGAGCGGGTCGAGCTGCGCCACACTGGCATCCCCAACGAAATTCGGGTGATGATCGAGCGCGAAGCGCGCCGCATGGCCGGTTATCGTCAGGGGCGGATCATCGCCGACGAGTTTATGGCCCTGCTCGAAGGGGCGACCCAGCAGGATGTGGATCTGCGTATCCAGAGCTACCTCGATCAGCACGACGATCCCCGTCTGGCGGAGATCGTCAACAACCTCGCAAACGCCTGCCTCAACCGGGCGGCCGGCAAGGGAGAGGCGGTACATGGCTGACGAGGTTTTCTTCTATCGCCTCTCGCGCAAGTTCGTCGACGAGCAGTTCGACGTCCCCGAGGAAGCCAAAGAGGTGATGTACTACAGCCTCGCCATCGGCCACCACCTCGGCATCGTCGATTGCCTGCGAGCAGACCTGGTCTGCTCGCTGACCGGTTATCGCGACTGGGTAGCCAAGCTGCCAGAGGGGAGCGAGGCGCGCCACAAGATGGAGGGATTTCTCACCTTTGGCGAGATCACCATCTATCGCGAGCACTGCCATATGCTGGCCTGCGCCTTCGACCGGCTGCTCAAAGCCGACAATCTGCTCGATGAGCAGGAGCTGGGCTGGACCAATACCTTTATGGATCAGCTCACCGCCCTCTTTAACGACCCCCATATGTACCTGATGGTAAGGAGCCGCTGATGGGCTGCAATCTCGTGTTGACCGTGGGCAATGCCATGATGGGGGACGACGGTGCCGGCCCCTATATCGCCGACAAGCTGCAGGCAGCCCCCCTGCCCGGCTGGATCCATATCGACGGCGGCATCGCGCCGGAAAATGTGGTCTACAAGGTGCGGGAGCTGCAACCGAAGCGGGTGGTGCTGGTGGATGCCGCCGAGATCGGCGAGAAGGCGGGGACCCTGCAGGTGATCCCCCCCGAGAGCATCGCCGAGATGTTTATCTTCTCGACCCACAATATGCCGCTCAATTTCCTCATCGATGAACTCAAGACCTTTGTCCCAGAGGTGATCTTTGTAGGGGTACAACCGGCCATAGTGGCGTTCTCCTTCCCGATGACCGAGATGGTGAGCGAGGCGATGGATTATCTTTATCAGCATCTTGATGCCGCCAGTGACACCAGTCTGTTAATAGATAAACTGGATCAGTGGAATATTGCCAACGCCAACCGGTGATTATTTATCGAGTTGTTAACGACCGTTATTGACCAACGGTTCCGGCAATGTGATCGAGGCCCGATGTTAAATTAAAAACATCGGGCTAATTGTGCTGAACTTGATATAAAACAAGGTTCTTTGATTTTTTCAAAAATTCGCTAACTCTCGCTTTTTTATGACAAAAAAAGCGTTGCCAGTCACAGAATTTTGCCACAAAATGGCGACCGTTACGGAAGTTGATGGGGTCTGGTGGCCTCCTCGGTCTTCAAAACCGATGTGAGCCGAGAAGGCTTTGGTAGGTTCGATTCCTGCCTCTTCCGCCAAATTTATCTATTGAACAAATACTCTCCCGCTGATTTTTTTCAGCCTGAATGTTATTTCCATTGTTTGTTCAATACGTTTGAAGTAATACCTTAAAAAAGGTGCTTGCCGCTTGCCAATATAATCCGAACTCAGGTTATCTCGCTGGCCAAAAATTAATTTATCAGCATCGATGCAGCATTAATTTATACCCGCATCATTGATGCACCCAGTTTGCAGTCATCCGCAAATCGCCAGTAGTGCCATAACCCGTCAGCTCGGCCTCTCTATCGGCAAACCGGTGCGCATCCCGAACCCACGCACTGCACTGGTAATCCCATGCCGAACTCGTCTCACGCGTCAGCTATCCCCCACCGCCAGCCCGCATCAGGTACGGCTGCCGACGATTCACAGCCAGATTCACGGCAGCAGCCCAGCCCGCAACAAACGCGCCGTCTGCCACAAGTGGAACAGCTGCTGCAGCAACCCTTTCTCGCCGGGTTTATCGAGGCGCTGAGCCGCCCGCTGGTGACTCAGGCGGTGCGCGATACCCTGAGCGAGCTGCGCCAGAGCGAAGATTTTCGCCAGCATGGCGTTGCCCCCGAGCAGATCGAGGTGCTGATTGCCAAACGCTGTCGGCAGCAGTTGCGCCAGCGCCAGACCCGGGTGATCAACGCCACCGGCACCCTGGTGCATACCAATCTGGGGCGTTCGCCGCTCTGTAGCGAACTGTGGGACGAGGTGCGTGACCTCAACATCGGCTACAACAATCTGGAGCTGGATCTCGCCACCGGCAAACGCGGCGGGCGCAAGGGGCTGATCGCTCCCCTGCTCCGTTGCCTCACCCAGGCTGAGGATTCGCTGGTGGTCAACAACAACGCCGCTTCGCTCTTTTTGCTGCTGCAGGAGGTGGCCAAGGGGCGCGAGGTGATCGTCTCCCGCGGTGAGCAGATCCAGATTGGCGGCGGCTTTCGCATCCCCGATATTCTGGCCCTCTCCGGCGCCAAACTGGTGGAGGTGGGCACCACCAATATCACTACCGCCAAAGATTACCTCGATGCCATCACCGATCAGACCGCGCTGGTGCTGATGGTGCACAGATCCAATTTCGCCATTCGCGGCTTTACCGAATCCCCCGATATCGGCGAGGTGGCCCGCGCCCTGCCCGAACACGTGGTGCTGGCGGTGGATCAGGGCTCCGGCTTGACCACCGAAGAGTTTGCAGCGGATGAAACCTCGGTGCGCCAATACATCAAGGCGGGGGCGGATCTGGTCTGCTACTCCGGCGACAAGCTCTTGGGCGGCCCGCAATCGGGCATCATCAGTGGCCGCAGCGACCTTATCAAGCGGCTGGAAAAACACCCCATGATGCGCACCTTCCGCCCGAGCCGCATCGTCTACTCCCTGCTCGAACGGCTGCTCATCCACAAGCTCAACAAATCCCCCATCGGCGAGGGTATCGCCCAACGGACTTTGAGCAACCCGGCCGCCATGCAGGCTAGAGCCTCCCAGCTGATGGCCGCCCTGCCCGGCTGTTTTGTGCCCGTCCCCGCCCAGCTGGTGGTAGGTGGCGGCACCTTGCCGGACGAGTTCTATCCGGCGCCCGCGCTCGAATGCACCGACCCGCGTCCGGCCCAGCAGTTGCTCGATGCGCTGCGCGAACTGCCGGTGCCGGTCATCGCCACCGTGCGCCAGCAGAAGGTGCTGCTCAATATGGCCACCCTGCTGCCGGCGGAGATGGATCTGCTCATCGCCCAACTCAGGAAATTGCTGCTGCCCGCCCCGTTCAATGCAACAAATACGACCGAGGAGCCCTGATCCCATGACCCCCTATCGCGCCGTTATCGGCCTTGCCGGCCACGTGGATCACGGCAAGACCCTGCTGATCAAGGCCCTCACCGGCATCACCACAGCCCGCGCCCACGAGCAGGCCATCGGCATGACCCAGGATCTCGGCTTTGCCCACTTCGACGACGGTCAGGGCAACACCATTGGCGTCATCGACGTGCCCGGCCACGAGCGCTATATCCGCAACATGGTGGCAGGGCTCTGGAGTCTGGATCTGGTGCTGCTGGTGATTGCCGCCGACGAGGGGTGGATGCCGATGACCGGCGATCACCTGCGCCTGCTCAAGGCGATGGGGGTGCCGCGCCTCTTGGTCTGTATCAACAAGTGCGATCTGGTCTCCCCTGACGAGCTTTTGCTGTTGGAGGAGAGTCTGCTGGAGCGAATGATGGACGAGAGCGGCATGGTGCCCGATATCGTCAGCGTCAGCGCCAAAACCGGCGAGAATATGACTGCCCTGCACACCGCCATCGTGCGCCAGCTTGCCGATCTGCCGGCCTCACAAGCTGCCCGCGAGCAGAACGCCCCGCGACTGTATGTAGACAGGGTCTTTACCGCCAATGGCACCGGCACCGTGCTTACCGGCACCCTGCAACAGGGCAGCCTCAAAGTGGGGGACAAGCTGCGCCTCTACCCTGCCGATCGGGAGGTGCAGGTGCGCTCCCTGCAGGCCTATCACCAGAGCGTCGACGAGATCGGCGCCGTCTGCCGGGTAGCGGTGGGCCTTAAAAAAGTGCCCCACAAGGAGGTGGCCCGCGGTCACTGCCTTACCAGCGCCGCTGGCCAGTGCGAGGCGGCAACCCACCTTATCGTGCGACTCAACGCCGAGAGCCTGAGTAACAAGATACTGCGCACGCAGGAGGTGGAGGTGGCCCTTGGCAGCTGGCATAGCCGGGCCCGTTTCGTGCCCATCAAGGATACCCGGCTGGCGCGGCTGATCTTTGCCAGCCCCATCCCCTGCTTCTTTGGCCAGCCGCTCGCCATCATTCGCCACGGCAGCAGCGAACTGCTGCACGGCGCCCGCATCGTCTGGTGCGGCGACATCCACCCCGCCAGACGCAAGGCGCTGCACGCCCTGCTGGGCGAGCTGCCAGATGAGCTCGAACACTACAACCCGGCCACCCTGCAACTGGGGCTCAACGGCTATGTGCTGGCCAGCCGCTTTGACCAGCGGCCAGAGCAGGTCACCCCCCTCGGTGAGTGGCTGCTGGATAACTGCTGGCTGGCCCAGAGCCGCGACCAGCTGCTGGCCACGCTGGCCAGCGAACCGCTGAGTGCCGCCGAGCTGGCAACCCGCTTTGGCATCGCCCTGCCGGTCACTCAGGCCTTGCTCCAGCAGCTCAAGAGCGAGCAGCTTGTTCGTCTGCACCATGACAAGTGGCAGCAGGGCAGCGGCGAGTCGGAAGATGATCTGGGGGAAGAGGCGCAGCTGGTGCTCAAGGTGGTGCGAGATCAAGGCAAGGAGGGTTACGAGCCAGGTAAACTGGGCCCCGGCGGCGTGGTGCTGGATCCCTTTATCACCCGCCAGCTGCCCGCGGCCCTGCAGCAGGGCCTGCTACAAAAAGGCGCGTTGCAAAAGCAGCTGCGCAATCTGGCGCGACTCAAGTATCTGGTGCAGCTCGATGGCCCCATCTACTACGACGCCGAGCTTTACAACCAGATGGTCGCCGCCGTGCTGGCGGGCCAGCAGGTGGGAGATCTGATCGACATGGCATCCCTCAAGGAGATCACCGGCTTGTCGCGCAAATACGCCATTCCGTTCTGCCTGCGCATGGAGATGGATGGCTGGGTGCGGCGCGAGGAGAACGAGCGCCGGGTGCTGCGTCTGCCAACCACTCAAGATGAGATGGAGCTGGCATGAGCGCCACCATCGCCCCCTCTGGCTCTTCCAATCCTGTGGCCAACCGGCTGCGCCGTGAATTTCATATCGACGGCATCGTACAGGGGGTCGGCTTTCGCCCCTTCGTCTATGGGCTGGCGCTGCGCCACGGCCTTGCCGGTTATGTGTTGAACGATGCCAACGGCGTCACCATAGGCGCCGAAGGATCCCCTGAGCAGCTGGCCAGCTTTGCCCGCGAACTGCGGGAACTGGCGCCGCCCTTAAGCCGAATCGATCATTTTAACGAGCGGGAACTGCCCCTCGCTCATGATCCCGACTTCGATGGCCAATTTCATGGCCAGTTTCGAATTAAAGCGAGCCAGCAGCAGAGTGCGGCCACGGTCGCCATCTCGCCGGATCAGGGGATGTGCGAGGCGTGCGCCAACGATGTGGCCAACCCCAACGATCGCCACCACCACTACCCCTTTACCAACTGCACCCACTGCGGCCCGCGCTACACCATCATCCGCAGCCTCCCCTACGACCGCCCCCACACTGCCATGGCCGGTTTTGCCATGTGCCGGCGTTGTGCGGCGGCCTATGAAAACCCGCTGGACAGACGCTACCACGCCCAGCCGGTGAGCTGCCCCGAGTGCGGGCCCCATCTCAGCTGGCGAAATGGCCGTGGCGATGCCTTGGCCGAGCGCGAGGATGCCCTGCAGGCCGCAGCAAGCGCCCTGCAAGCGGGCAAGCTTATCGCGGTCAAGGGGATGGGGGGGTATCACCTGATATGTGATGCTCGCAATGAACAGAGTGTGGCTAGATTGCGAACACTAAAGCGGCGCGCACGCAAGCCGCTGGCAGTGATGATAGGCTCCCTTGCTGAGGCCAAATTGCATGTCACCGGCAGCGAAGACGAGTGGCAACTGCTCACCTCTCAGGCCAGACCCATCACCTTGCTGCGCAAGCGCAAAAATGATGATCGGCTCTCAGAATCCCGACAGTCGGCCATACCGCTGGCCGAGGGGATCGCCCCCGGCATTCCCTACCTCGGCATCATGCTCCCCTATACCCCGCTCCATCAATTGCTGCTGGATGCCTGCGCCATCCCGCTGGTGGCCACCAGCGCCAATGGTCGCGGCAGCCCAATCCTTATCGAGTGCGAGGCGGTGGTCAGGGAGCTCGGCAGCGAGATTGACGGCATCCTGGATCACAACCGCCCCATACTGCACCCCTGCGACGACAGTCTGGTGCAGTGGGCAGGCAGGCGACGCCAGACGTTGCGCCTCGCCCGGGGCTATGCCCCCAGCACCCCCAGCCTGCAAGAGGCGGTCAGGGTGCCGCTGCTGGCGGTCGGGGCGCAACAGAAGAACCAGCTGGCGCTCGCCTTCGGCCGCCAGCGCATCTACAGCCCCTATATCGGCGATCTGCACAGCCTGCCGATGCAGGAGCACTTCGAGCAGACCCTGGCCACCTTTCGCGATCTCTACGATCTCAAACCCGAAGTTCTGGTCTCGGATCGCCACCCGGGCTACCTCAGCCACCAGTGGGCCAAAAGCTATTGCCAGGATCAGGGTGCCACCCACCTCGAGGTGCAACACCATCACGCCCACCTGCTGGGGGTGATGGCCGAGCGCAACATCACAGGCCCGGTGCTGGGTGTTGCCTTCGATGGCACCGGCCTTGGCGATGACGGCACCCTCTGGGGCGGCGAGCTACTGCTCGCAGACGTTAAGGGATTTGAGCGGGTTGCCCACCTTGCCCCCTTCAAGCTGATCGGCGGCGAGGCGGCCATTCGCGAGCCGGTACGTCAGCTGCTGGGGCTGCTGTTTGAATCACACACTCCTGAGCAGATCAGTGCCCTCGATATTCCGTTGATCAAGCAACTGCCCATTAAGCGGATCAGCAACCTGCACCAGCTCTGGCATCTCGGTCGCAACGCCCCCTACACCAGCTCCATCGGTCGACTGTTCGATGCGGTGGCAGCGATCTTGGGAGTGATCGACACCCCCGATTACGAGGGCGAAGCGGGGCTATTGCTGGAGGCAGCTGCCTTGCAGCTGGCCCCCGATGAACAGCCCTTACCCCTTGCCTTTGATCTCAGCCAATCAGCGGAAGGGCCGCTGCAGATCGAGTGGGCCGAGCTCATCAATACCCTTGTCAGCGAGCGGCGCCAAGGCACCTCCACCGCCAGCCTGGCCGCCGGTTTTATCCGCGCCATCAGCAATCTGGTCATCGCCCTTGCCGGGCGCTTCCTCGGCTATCCGGTGGCGCTGGGGGGCGGCGTCTTTCAAAACCGGGTGCTGATGGATCAGCTGGTGCCCGCACTCGAAGGCGCCGGCCGGCAGGTATTGACCAGCGAAACCCTGCCGCTCAATGACGGTGGCATCGCCGCCGGTCAGCTCTGGTTTGCCATCCACCATCTTGCCACGCATCAGCCTGTCACCACCGGCTGTGCCACCTTGTCGGAGTCCTGAAATTCATGTGTCTATCCATCCCCTCTCAGGTGGTGCAGCTGCACCCCGAAGACAACTGCGTCACCGTCGACACCCTTGGGGTGCAGCGGCGCGTCAGCTGCATGCTGCTCGAAGAGCCTCTCAACATTGGCGACTATGTGCTGCTCCATATCGGCTTTGTGATGAGCAAGATTGACGAAGAGGAGGCGCAGGCCAGCCTCGAGAGCTTCCGCCAGATGGTGGCCCTGATGCCCAAACAGGATATCTTGCCATGCTGACCTTGAATGACCTGTTCCAGGGCTTTCGCCAGCCCGAGGTGATCCGCGCCCTCGCCGCCCAAATTAATGAACTGGCCAAAGATCTGCCCGAACCGCTGCGGGTGATGGAGGTGTGTGGCGGCCATACCCACACCATCATGAAGTACGGCCTGCACCAACTGCTGCCCGCCAGCATCGAGTTTGTCCACGGCCCCGGCTGCCCGGTCTGCATCATGCCGAAAGAGCGCATCGATCAGGCCATCGAGCTGGCGAGTCAACCGAATGTCATTCTGGTCACCCTGGGGGATATGATCCGGGTACCGGGCTCCAAAGGCACGCTGGCCCAGCAGCGGGCCAAGGGGAGCGATATCCGCCCGGTCTATGACCCCCTCGACGCCCTGCGTATCGCCAAAGAGAATCCGGAGAAAACCGTGGTCTTCTTCGCCATCGGTTTCGAGACCTCCACCCCCATGACCGCCGCCTTGCTGGCAGCGGCTGAAGCTGAGGGGATTGAGAACCTCTTGTTTCATATCAACCATGTGCTGGTGCCGCCCGCCATTCATGCGGTGATGGCCGACGGGGTGGCCAAGGTGAACGCCTTTATCGGCCCCTCTCACGTCAGCGTCATCACCGGCGCCGATATCTACCTGCCTATCGTCGATCGCTATCAGGTGCCTGTGGTGGTGAGCGGCTTCGAGCCGGTGGATGTGATGGAGGCGCTCTTGATGATGGTGCGCCAGAAGGTGGAGGGTCGCTATGCGCTGGAGGTGCAGTACAGCCGCGCCGTCACCGCCAGCGGCAATAAAGCCGCCCAGCGGCTGGTCGAGCGCTTTTTCGAGACCCGCGAGCACTTTCGCTGGCGAGGTCTGGGGGATATCAACGCCTCCGCCCTGCGCCTGCGCGATGCCTTTGCCAAGCGCGATGCGGAGCGCCACTTCGCGCTCAATCAGACTCCCATCGATGACCATAAGGCGTGCCAGTGCGCCGATATCCTGCGCGGCCTGGCCAAACCGAACCAGTGCAAAGTCTTTGGCCGGGGCTGCACCCCGACCCAGCCCATGGGCAGCTGCATGGTCAGCTCCGAAGGGGCCTGCAATGCCTACTACCGATATATGGGGATCCAATGAGAGAAATTCAGTTAAGCCACGGCGGCGGCGGCGTCGAGATGAACCAGCTGATCAACCAGCTCTTCTTTCGCCACTTTGGCAACGAGATCCTGCTGCGCGGTGAAGATGCCGCCCTGCTGCCGGTAAACGGCCCCGTTGCCTTCACCACCGACAGCTTTACCGTCTCGCCGCTCTTCTTCGAGGGGGGCGATATCGGCAAACTGGCTATCGCCGGCACGGTCAACGATCTCGCCATGATGGGGGCCAAACCCGAGTATCTGAGCTGCAGCTTTATCATCGAAGAGGGATTCCCCTACGCCGATCTCGCCCGCATCGTCGAGTCGATGGCGGCTGAACTTGCCAAAAGCGGCGCCCGTATCGTCTGCGGCGACACCAAGGTGGTGCCCAAGGGGGCTGCCGACAAGATCTTTATCAACACCAGCGGGGTCGGCACCTTCCCGCTGCCTGAGCAAAGCCGGGGCATCTCGGTGCGGAGCCTCAAGGCCGGTGACGCCATCCTGGTGTCGCGGGATATCGGCAGCCACGGCGCCTGTATCCTGATGGCCCGTGACGCCCTGCAACTGGGATCTGATCTGAAAAGCGACTGCACCACCCTCTGGCCGCAGGTAGAAGCGCTGCTGCAGGCGGGCATTACCCCTCACGCCCTGCGCGATGCCACCCGCGGTGGCCTTGCCGCCGTGCTCAACGAGTGGAGCAGCGCCTCCGGTGTTGCCATCGAGCTGGAGGAGTCCGCCATTCCGGTGTGCGATCCGGTGCGCGGCCTGTGCGAGCTCTACGGTTTCGAGCCCCATGATCTCGCCAACGAGGGAACCATGGTGCTGGCCCTGCCTGCCGAGCAGGCGCAGGACGCACTGGGCATCTTGCGGCAATTCAACCCCGCGGCAAGCCAGATCGGCGTGGTGCAGGCGAGCGAGCGACACAAGGTGATCCTCAACAACCCCTGGGGCAGCCGCCGTTATCTGGAGCTGCCGCAAGGGGAGCTGCTGCCGCGGATCTGTTGAGCGGCCATGCCGTTCCGTCAATTACAGGGAGGAGTCACTGCTCCTCCCCATATCGGTTAAGGAGCCACCATGCACGAAATGTCTCTGGCCATGGCCGCCATCGATCTGGCAGCCGAGCAGGCCACCCAGCGGGGCTTTACCAAGGTGACCGCCCTCTGGCTCGAGGTCGGCAGCTTCTCCTGCGTCGACCCGGACACCATTGCCTTCTGTTTCGAGGCGGCCGCCAAGGGCACCGCCGTCGAGGGGGCCCAACTTCACTTTCAGCACCAGGCGGCAGAGGCCTGGTGTTACGACTGTAACAAGACAGTCACCCTCACCGAGCGCGGGCAGGCCTGTCCCGAGTGTGGCGGATACAAATTACGAGTCGCGCAGGGCGATAGCCTGCGCATCACCGACATCGAGGTAAGTTGATATGTGTAGCGTATGCGGATGCGGCCAGGCGCGGATCGCCGGCCATGAGCACGATCATGAGCACGATCATGAGCATCATCACGAACATGCTCATGAACATCACCATGAACATGGTCATGAGCACGACCATCATCATGCTCATGACGCCCATCACCATCATGACCACGAGCAGAGCGCACCGCGTACTCTGATCATTCACCACCACTACCACCATCAGGGGGATGTCCATCACCACTACCACGGGGTGCGGGCTCCCATAAGCCATGAGGGGCATGATCACCCACACGATCACCACCATGATCACCCCCACGACCATCATCATGAACATGCCCACTATCATGACCACGGCCATTCCCACGCTCATCCCCATGACCACAGCCATGAGCATGACCATGACCATGACCATGACCATCAGCAGGGTGATCTGCACTACGGCAAAGGGGAAGCGGGATTGTCGGTCCCCGGCATGGGGCAGCGCCAGCTGATCGCCATCGAGATGGATGTGCTGGCCAAGAACAATGCGCTGGCCGCCCACAACCGCGAGCACTTCACAACCGCCGACCAGCTGGTGCTCAATCTGGTCTCTAGCCCTGGTTCAGGCAAAACCACCTTGCTGTGCGAAACCCTGCGCCAGCTGGCCGACAAGCGCCCATGCGCCGTGATCGAAGGGGATCAGCAGACCAGCGCCGATGCGGATCGCATCCGTGCCACCGGTGTCCCTGCCGTGCAAATCAACACCGGCAAGGGCTGCCATCTGGATGCCAAAATGGTTCACGACGCCTGCCACCAGCTGCCCGCCAATCAAGGGGGCATCCTCTTTATCGAGAACGTGGGCAATCTGGTCTGCCCCGCCAGCTTCGATCTCGGCGAGAAGTACAAGGTGGCGATCCTCTCCGTCACCGAGGGGGAAGAGAAGCCGCTGAAATACCCGGACATGTTTGCCGCCGCCCAGCTGATGGTGATCAACAAGATCGATCTGCTGCCCTACGTCAGCTTTGACGTGGCCCGCTGCATCGAGAACGCCAAACGGGTCAACCCCTATATTCAGGTGATCCAGGTCAGCGCCACTACCGGTGAAGGGATGGATGCCTGGCTCAACTGGCTGGCCAGTGCTTGAAATCAACCGGTTAAACGCCGCTGATAGCAATAGGTAAAAAGAGAGGGAGGCTGATGCCTCCCTCTCTTTTATCTGCTATCCGCGAACCTTGTCAGCCGTGCTATCTGTCTCGAATGGCCAGCGCCTCACACTCGCGTCCCCTCACCCTGGCCCTCTCCCCAGGGAGAGGGAACCGGTTCGTGGATGCCGACAGCATGCTGCAACAATACAACTCCCTAAACCCCCTCAGGGGGAGCTCCGAGCATAACAACCAGCCATATTTTCAAACCCCGAGATTCTCCAAACCCTAAACCCTGAGCGTGGTGAGATGACACCTTCCGCTCCCTTCTCCCCTTGCGGGAGAAGGGCTGGGGATGAGGGGGGAACTAACCGTCAAGCCGTGCTTTCGGTCAGCTCCCCAGATTCGGGCTGCATCTCGCCAAAGCGCAGCACCCGATGACAGATCTGGCGCAGCAGCGCCTGCTGGTGACTGAAGATCACCATGCCCAGTCCACGCTGCTCGCACTCAACCATCAACTCCCGCCAGAGCTGGCGCTGAATTTGCGGATCCAGCTGGGCAGTCACCTCATCGGCAATCAGCAGACGAGTGCGGGGATCGAGGGCGCGCAGCAGCGCGATGCGGGCCAGCTCACCGCCGGAGAGTTGGCCGGGTTTACGACTGAGCCACGCAGGCTTGACCATAAAACGGGCCAGCATGGCGTCATCGGGACGCCATACATCCCAGATCGCCTGCCCTGTGGTGCGATAGGGATTGAAGGTGAGTTCCGGGTGCTGGGGCACCAGCTGGATAGGGTTATAACCTTTTACCTGTTCAGGCACAGGCTGCCCATCCAGCAGGATCTGCCCGCCAGGTCCAACAGGCTGCCAACCGGCCAATACCCGCCCCAGGGTGGTTTTGCCATAACCGCTAGGCGCGGAGATGCCAAGCCGCTCGCCCGCTTTCACCGTCAGTGACAACCCCTGCCAGAGGGAGCGTTCCCCCTGGGCAATGGTGAGATTTCGTAGTTCCAGCATCAGGAAACCTCCGGCGCAGAGAAGAGCGCGTTGAACTCCGGCAGCGCCTGCCAGTGGGCACGGAGCATCTCGCTCCCCTGCCCCTGACGCAGATGGTGGCAGCTCAAGGTGTCGCTCACCTGCCCCTGATGCAGCGCCACAATGCGATCGGCAAAACGGGCCGCCAGCGCCAGATCGTGGGTCACCCAGAGGATACCGCTGCCCTGATTGGCCAATTCACGCAACTGGCTGAGCAGCTGGCAGGCAAGCCCTTCGTCGAGCCAGGCGGTGATCTCGTCCGCCAGAATGTAGCGAGCGCCGCCAAGGGCCGCGGTGCAGGCCAGAATGCGCTTGGCCATGCCGCCGGAAAGCTGGCGCGGATAGCTGTCCAGGGTGGCGGCGGGCAGCTGGTAGCGCAGCAGTTGCTGGCCGAGCCGCTCGCGGGAACCGCTCTGACCGCAGAGACGCGCCGCACGGCCCAGCTGACGCTCCACCGTCAGCAACGGATTGAGGGCGTTCACCCCCTGCGGCACATAGCAGAGGGTGTGGCCGCGCAGACGGGCCCTACTGGCATCGCACAGAGGCGTGCCATCAAGAGAGATAGCGCCGCGCATGCGCAGGTTGTCCGGCAGCAGGGTCAGGGCGCTTTGCAGCAGCAGGCTCTTGCCCTCGCCGCTCCCCCCCACCAGCGCCACTATCTCCCCCGGCGCCAGTTGCAGGCTGATATCGGTCAACAGCGGCCGCCAGCTGCGCCGCCCCAGCCAGGAGTAGTGGGCCGCCTCTATGGTCACTTGGTCGAAGCTCAGCATGTATCTCCCCCAAACCCAAACCAGAGTTGTTGCAGTGCTCGGGTAGCCTGATCAAACAGTAAAACCAATGTCAGCAGCATCAACCCAGGGAAGAGGGCCAGCCACCAGCCGCCACCGGCCAGATAACGCAGGGCATCGGCCAGCAGCAGGCCCAGCGAGGCCTCGTGGGCCGCCAGGCCAAAGCCGAGAAAGCTCAAGGCCGCGCTGTGCAGCACCGCATGGGGAAACATCAGCAAGGTGCCAATAAACCACTGGGGCAACAGCCCCGGCAGCAGGTGGATGCGCCAGCGACGCAGCGCCCCCATCCCCTGACAGCGGGCCAGCACCACATAGTCGCTGCAGGCGATCCGCCGCGCCTCGGCGCAGAGAATGAGCGCCAGCTTGGGCCAGTGGGTCAGTGCCACCGCCAGGATCACCCCGCGCATACCGCCACCCACGGTAAAGCAGATGAGGATCAGCAGCAGCATATGGGGCAGCGCCAGCATGGCGTCGATAACCAGCCGCACCGCCGTATCGCACCTGGGATGAATAAGCGAGAGGCTGGCCGCCACCATGGCCAGCAGGCCGCTGCACAGGGCCGTGCTGATCCCCAGTTCGAGACTGGTGAGGGTGCCCTGAAAGGCCCGCAGCCAGAGGTCCCGCCCCATCTGATCGGTCCCGAACCAGTGAACCAGCGAGGGTGGCTGCTGGCGAGCCAGCAGATCCATCGGCACATCCTGATGAGAGAGGCTCCAACCATAGCTGGCCAGAAGCAGCAGGCAGATCAGCGCAAAGCCAAGACGCAGCAAGGAGGGGAGCGGATTAAACAGCATGTACACCCTCCCAGCCCCGATTGATGCGGGCCAGCAGCATCCGCGCCGCCGTATTGCCCAAAAAGACCAGCAGGGTGCAGAAGAGCACGATTCCCATCAGCAGGGGAATGTCCCCCCTGAGTCCCGCATCCACGGTGGCCTGCCCGAGCCCCGGATAGGAGAAGACCTTCTCTGCCAAGAGCGATCCGCCAATCAGCTCACCGAGGGAGGCAAACTGCAGGCAGAGCGCCGGCGTCAGAGCGTGGCGCAGCACGTGAAAGCGCAGCATGGGCCAGCCGCCATCACCCTGGGCGCGGGCATAGCGAATAAAATCGCTCGCCAGCACCTCGGCCACCCGCTCCCGGGTGTGCAGCGCGATATTGCCAAGCCCCAGCAGGGCCAGGGTTGTGACCGGCAGCAACAGATGACGCAACCGCATGGCCCAATCCGCCTCATCGGCAGCGAGCCCCGGCGTCCAGGCGCAGCAGACCGGCAGCAGCGGCCAGTGCACCGCAAACAGCGCCAGCAGCAAGAGACCGACCCAGAAGGTGGGCAGGGAGGCGAGCAGGTAGGCAAAACGGCAAATCAGGCGATCGGGCCAGCGATTGAGATAGCGACCGGCGCAGAGGCCCAGCAAAATCCCGAAAAAACCGGAGAGCAGCCAGGCGCCCGCCAGCAGCAGGAAGGAGGCGGCAAAGCGCTGGCCTATGACTTCATCCACCGGTGCGTTGTAGAGCATGGAGTAACCGAGATCCCCCCGCAGCACCTGGCTGAACCAGTGCCAGTAGCGCAGCCAGAGCGGCTGATCCAGCCCCCAGCGGGCGGCGATGCGGGCGTACTGCTCCGGCGGCACATGGAGCAGATCGTTGCCGATATAGGCCTTGATGGGGTCGATGGGGGAGTAACTCAGCAGCACAAAGGTGGCGACCGAGACCAGACATAACAGCCCTGCCAGACGCAGCAGGGCTTTTAGCAACAGATAACCTGAATGACTCAAGGGCGAACTTAGCGGCACGTCCACCGCCAATCCTGCAGGTTGTTGAGCAGTGACCAGCTACCGTGGATTTCCGGCGCCCCCTTGCCAAGGTCGATGCAGCGGTTGGCGAGATAAGTGTGCTGCACATTGAGCAGCCAGGCCCAGGCGGCATCACCCTGCACCCCGGCGCCGCTCTTGCCATCCCACTCCACCTGCTGCCAGAACGGCACGGCCGCCTGCCAGTTCGGGGCATCCAGCGCCTGCTTGAGGTGGCCATCCACCACAGGGTTGCTGTAGTAGCCCGGATTGTAGAACTCCACCCCACCGGAGCCGCTCTGGTAGTGGTGATAGAGCTCCATGGGATCCAGACTCCCCCACCCCATCAGCACCGGATTGGCGTGCATCTCCCGCTCCACCTGCTCCCAGCTGCCGGACTTGAGGCTCACCTCGAGGCCGATGGGTTTGAGCATGGCGCGCACCGCTTCCGCCAGATCCCGGCGGGTGCTGTCGCCACTGGTGTACCAGAGGGTAAAGGCGGCGCGCAGGCCGCCCTTGTGGCGAACGCCGTCGCTGCCCATCTGCCAGCCCGCTTCGTCGAGCAGGGCGTTGGCATGGGCCGCATCCCCATCCTTGAAAGCGGTGGCCTTGTTTAGCCAGGGCAAGCCCTCTACCGCGCTGTAAGCGGGGATGGCGTGCCCTTCCAGCAGCTGGTCAGCCAGCAGCTGGCGGTCGATGGCATAGTTGATGGCGCGGCGCACCGCCACGTCCGACGTCACGTCGTTGCCGATGGGATAACCCTTGGCATCTTTGCCGCCCGCCGGCGGAATGGGGAAGACGATGCCGCGGTTTTCCACACTTGGCCGCACCCACAGCTTGAGGGAGGCAGGCACGGTAGGCGCCAGCGAGGGGGCGATGCGCACCAGGTCGAGCTGGCTGCTCTGGGCGGCGGCATAGGCGCTCTCTTCATCGATAAAGACAAACACCAGCCGCTTGAAGTCATTGCTGCCGCCGGCGTAATAGGGGTTCGCCTCCACCACCAGCTGCTGGCCGGGCAGGAAGCTCACCAGCCGGTAAGGGCCGGCGCCGACCGGATGGCGGGCATAGCGCTTGGGATCGTAATCCCGCTTCGACACTATCCCAAGCGATCCCAACACGTTGACGAAGGTACTCTGGGGGGCGCTTAAAGAGATGGCAACCTCGGTAGGCGAGAGCACCTTGGCCGAGACAAAGTTGCCCATGTCGATCTTGCCGCCGCCCTTGGCTGCGCTGTTGTAGGTAAAGGCCACGTCTTCGGCGGTGAGCGGCGCGCCGTTGGAGAATGTCAGATCCGGCTTGAGGCGGATAAGCCACCCCTTGCCATCCTGGTTCGGAGTCACCGCTTGGGTGAGCACGTTCTGCCAGCTAAGGTCGGCGTTTTGCTTGAGCAGCGGGCTGTGCAGCAGCAGGTAGCTGCCGTGGCTCCAGCCAAGCAGCGGGTCGAACCCTTCGGTGGGCTCACTGCCGATGGCGAGCTTGAGTTCGGCGGGGACGGGCTGGGCAGCCAGCGCGGCGAAAGAGAAACCGCCCGAGAGCAGGGCCAGCAAGGCGGCCGCCGTGGCAGAGAGGCCTTTGCGGCGGGTGGTGTTGCTGCCTGAATGGCAGCCAAAGCATTGAATGGTCATAAGATCCCTTGTTCGTTTTACCACTCACTACCCAAAAAACAGGGGCACGACAGAAGCGAGTGAGGGGCCAAAACGGCCCCTATTCTAAACCTGATTGCAGATGAGACCTAGCGCTGGGTGTCGCCCACAGGGTCGCCGCGCCGGCCGCTGAACAGGCGGCGCCGGCTCAAGTTCACGCCGCCCTCCCCCTGCTGCACCGGAAGCGAAAGCAGCATCTTGAGGGTGCTGCTCACCAGCGCGCGCCCCTCGTTGGCCCCCAGATGCGGGTCGATGGGGGACATGAGCGAGCAGGCCAGCAACTGCCCCGTCTCGGGCAATGCCCCTACCATAAAGGTCAGGTTGCCGCAGGGGAGCTGCAGGGCGAGCCGATCGCTGCTGCTGCGCACTGGCCAGAGCTGATCCGGCCCCGGCAGCACCACCACGCTCAACATCCAGGGGGTGAGCACGCAGCCGAGCCACTGTCCTTCAAACAGGGTGCACTCTGCGACTATGGGCATGGCCGGGTGATAGAAGGGCAACGCCTGCATCTCTTCGCGAGCGATCCGCTCGTACTGGGCAACCAGCAGCGGCGCGGGATTGGTGGCAAAACCGCTAAACTCCTGCGCCGGCTCTTTTGCGGCTTCGTTCACTGCCTCATTCACAATGGATTGCGCCATACGCCCTCCCGCGCTCGCTCGGCCTTCTCCTGCTCAGAGAGCGGGATGGCGGGTGCTCCCAGACTGGCCAGCAGGGTCAGGATCCGATCCGTCGCCTCCCCCAGCGCCGCCGCCACCACGGGGGTGAGGCCGATGCGGGGCTCGAGGGATCCGGGCTCGACACCGATCAGGGTGAGCCGCTTGGGGGATTCCCCCGTCATGTGCAGCGCCGAGAGCACGTCCGCCAGCCCCAGCTGATGGGGGGAGATCTTGCGGCCGAACAGGGTCGGGATCTCCTCATCTTTCAGGGTCACCACGGTACCCGGCGGATTGCCGCTGCGCACCGCGTCCGCCAAGATGATGTGGTCACGACTGGCCATCGCTTCGAGCAGCTCCATGCCGGCGGTGCCGCCGTCGAGCAGCTCGATGCCGGGGGCGAAGCGGTAGTCGCGCTCCAGCCCCTCGACGATGCGCACGCCGACGGCCTCGTCACTCAACAGCAGGTTGCCCACGCCCAGGATCAGGGTGTTCATCACAGCACCTTCACCTGAGTCACGTCGCCGCTCTGGGTATCCACCACATGGACTGCGCAGGACATGCAGGGGTCGAACGAGTGGATGGTGCGCACCACCTCCAGCGGCTTGGCGGGGTCGGCCACCGGGGTGCCCACCAGGGATTGTTCGTAGGGACCGGGTTCGTCGTTGAAGTTGCGCGGGCCCGAGTTCCAGGTCGATGGCACCACCGCCTGATAGTTCTCGATCTTGCCGCCCTTGATGACGATCCAGTGGGAGAGCATGCCACGCGGCGCCTCTTCAAAGCCCACCCCGCGAAACTCTTTATCCGCCGGGATCTCGGTCTTGATGTAGGCGCTGAAATCCCCCTTGCCGATGTTGTCCACCAGCGCCTTCCACTGATGGGACAGGGTGTCTTTGAGCACGCAGCAGCGCACCGCCCGGCCGATGATGCGGCCCAGGGTGGAGTGCAGCTGTTCGGTCTTGATGGCTGAACCGGTGAGCGTTTTGTAGAGGCCGTTGAGCTGATCGAAGTGCGCCACCGTCTCCAGGTGCTTGGCGGCGAGCTTGACCAAGAGGTCTGCGAGCGGCCCCACCTCCACCACCTTGCCGTAGAAGGTGGGGGATTTGACCCAGGAGTACTTGCCATCATCCTGCCAGCCGGTGTAGTTGGGCTCGGTCTTGCCCTCCCAGGGTTTGAGGGGAGCGTCATCCTTGTACCAGGCGTGCTTGTTGCTCTCGGCGATGCCATCCATCAGCCAGGCATCCTGATGGCTCTCGATGGGACGATAGCCGGCCAGATCGCCGTTTTCGATGTAGCCACCCGGCATCAGGAAGCTGCCGCCGTCACCGTCGGTGGGCAGCTCCGGCACGCTCAGGTAGTGCTTGGCCCCCTGCCCCAGGTTCAGCCACTCGGGGTAGTGCGCGGCTATGATGGCGGCATCCACCTTGTAGACCTGCTCGATAAACTCGCCGAGCCGGTCGATAAAGCTCTTCACGTAGAGCAGCCGCTCCAGGTTGAGTACGCTCGGGGCGTCCAGGTTGATGGGGTTGGCCACCCCGCCCACCGCCAGGTTCTGGATGTGGGGAGTCTTGCCGCCGAGGATGGCGACGATGCGGTTGGCATCGCGCTGACACTCCAGTGCCTGCAGGTAGTGGGCCACGGCGATGAGGTTTACCTCCGGGCTCAGCTTCATCGCCTTGTGGCCCCAGTAGCCGTTGGCGAAGATGCCGAGCTGGCCGCTCGTCACCAGGGCGCGGATCTTGTCCTGCACCTTGGTCAGCTCGTCGGCACTGTTGAGGGACCAGGTCGATATCCCCTTGAGCAGGTCGGCCGCTTTTTGCGGATTGGCCTCAAGGGCCGCGGTGATGTCCACCCAGTCCAGCGCAGAGAGCTGATAGAAGTGGACGATGTGATCGTGAATGTTGTGGGCCGCAATGATCAGGTTGCGGATGTACTGGGCGTTGACCGGCACCTTGGCGCCGATGGCGTTCTCCACCGCCCGCACCGAGGCGATGGCGTGAATGGAGGTGCACACCCCGCAGATGCGCTGCACTATCATCCAGGCATCGCGCGGGTCGTTGCCCTTGACGATCTCCTCCATCCCGCGCCACATGGTGCCGGATGACCAGGCCTTGGTGACGACGCCGCCTTCGATTTCACAGTCGATACGCAGGTGACCCTCGATGCGGGTGATGGGGTCTATGGTGATACGTTGGCTCATACGTTGGCTTTCCCTCGGGCCTGATAATCTTGGTGAACACGTTCAAGTGATGGCAGTACCGGCAAGAGCCGGATCAGCAGCAAATAGGCACACACCTCGATGGCGACGAAGCCCAAGGAGATCAGCACTTCCGCCGCGGAGGGGAAGTAGTGGTAGCCATTGCCGGGGTTGAAGGCGAGCAGGGAGTAATCCAGTCGCCAGAGGGCGGCGCCCAGCAGCATGCTGAGGGCCCCCAGGAACAACATGCGCGAATCGCGGCGGCTCTTGTCCCAGTGGAACACCAGCAGCGGGAAGATCATCAGCGCGATCTCGCTCCAGAACATCAAGGCGTAGCGATCCCACTGGGAGAGGTACTCCGACTTGTCGTTGATGACGATCTCGGCAAAGCGCAGCGCCACGAACAGGATCAGGAAGATGTCGATCACCTGGGTCAGCTTGTAAAAGAGCGGCTTCTCGTTAGGGCCGCGCCCCGCCAGCCCGGCCTGCACCAGGGAGCCTTCAAACACCACGATGGAGAAGCCCATGATGAAGGCGGTGAGCAAGGAGAAGACCGGCAGCAGCTCGTAGCTTTGCCAGAGCGGATGGATCTTCTCTCCCGCCACTATCATCAGGGATCCCATGGAGGATTGGTGCATGGTGGGCAGCAGGGCCCCCAGCGCCAGGATGAAGAACATGACCTTGTTGATCCGCGCAAGGGAGACCTTCCAGCCGAACTTCTCCATCAGCACGGGGGCAAACTCCAGCGCCATCACCCCGATGTAGATGGTCATGCAGACCGCCGTCTCGAACAGCACCGAGGAGGTGTTGAAGAAACCCGGAATGTAGAAGTAAGGCAGGTTCCAGTAACGGCCGACGTCGATGGTGATGGAGAGGCCGCCCAGGGAATAGCCGAACAGGCTCGCCAGCAGGGCCGGCCGCACCAGCGGGTGATACTCGCCCCGATTGAAGACGTAGACCGCCCAGGCCAGCGCCCAGCCGCCGCAGGCGAAACCGGTGCCGATCAGCAGATCGAACGAGATCCAGAGCCCCCAGGGGTAGCCGCCGTTGAGATCGGTGACCGAGCCCAGCCCGAAGATGAGGCGTTTGAGGATCAGCATGCCGCACAGGATGACGAACGGCGCCAGCACCATGACCGGCCAGCTGACCAGCCTGCCCCCCAGCGGATGTGCCTTGTGATTAGTCATGATCCTTGCCTCCCGATTGCTTGTCATGGCCCGCGTGCGAGTCATGATCGTCGCCATCCTGATGGTCCTTGGTGTTGCGGCGAATGAGCACCGACAGCCCGGTCAGCACCACCAGCGGCAGCACCATCCCCTTGTAGAGGGTGTGCTGGATGTGCTCGGAGCGCGCCCCGGAGGAGAGCTCCGGCAAGTCAGGCATATCGAGCTTGGTGTAGGGCACCCCGGCCAGCACCAGCACCTGGGTGCCGCCCCCCTCCTTCTCGCCATAGACGTAAGGCTGGTAGTTGGGCACTTCATGCAGGTAGGGATCGTTGGCGCTGAAGGTCTGGCGCGGATAGGCATATTCGCTGCCCGGCGTTGCCAGCAGCCGGCGCTTGGCCTCGGCCATCAGCGCCTCGCGGGTGCCGAAGATGACGGCGCCGGTGGGGCACACCTCCACGCAGCCGGGCAACTTGCCCTGATCGATGCGCTCAAGCCCTTTCTGGTTGCAGAGCTCGCACTTGTGGATCGCCCCGAACGGGTTGTCGTAGTCATATTTGGGCACGTCGAACGGGCAGCCCACCATGCAGTAGCGGCAGCCGGTGCAGACGTCCGGGTCGTAGTGGACGATGCCGGTCTTGGGATCCTTGGTCAGCGCCTGCACCGGGCAGACGGAGACGCAGTTGGGATCGACACAGTGCATGCACTGCTTCTTGATGTAGGCATAGCCATCCACCAGCTGATCCTTGTGCTCACCCGTGCCGCTCTTCCACACCTGAATGATGTTGTTGGTGTAGGGGCTCAGCTTGTCGTTGTTGGACCAGGTCGCTTCCCCGGCCGGATTGGCCGGGTTGCCGTTGAGGCGCTGACACTCCGCCACGCAGGCCTGACAGCCGATGCAGAGGGTGGAGTCGTAGAGCATGCCGAGTGCGCCGGGAATGGGCGGCTTGTTCTCGGCCGCCGCCAGGGCAGTGCCGGAGACGGTGGTGCCCGCCGCCAGCGCACCGACGGAGGCGAATTTGAGGAAATTGCGTCTGTTCACGGTCACTCCTCCCGTGAGGTGTGCTGCCCGGCTTCATGGCGCTTCTGCTGGCGACCGAGCTCGCGCACCGTCATCAGACTCACCCCGACCAGCACCCCGAGCGCCCCACCGATAAGGCCGGTGGCGGTGGGCGACATGTGTCCTCCCTCCTGGATGGCCACGTCGGGCTTGTTCACCCGCGGGGTGGGATTCTCCACCTTGGCGAGCTGAAAGATCCCCTTGCTGAAACCCACTCCCTGCTCGTTGCAGCCGTAGCAGGGGTGGCCGATGCCCACCGGCCAGATGCCGCCACCCACGTCGCAGAACTCCAGGGTCGAGCAGTTGCCGTAGGTCTCCGGCCCCTTGCAGCCAAGATGGTAGAGACACCAGCCCTGACGGTGGCCCTCGTCGCCAAACTCCTTGGCGAAACGGCCGGCATCGAAGTGCGGGCGGCGCTCGCAGTTTTCGTGGATCAGCCGCTCATAGGCAAACAGCGGCCGCTTCTTGGCATCGAGCGCCGGCAGCTTGCCGTAGGTGGTGTAGTAGGCGACCGTGGTGAGGAAGTTGTGGGGATTGGGCGGGCAGCCCGGGATATTGATAATCGGCGTGCCGAGGTTGCCGAGGGCCTCTTCCAGGCTGACGGCACCGGTCGGGTTGCCGCCGCTGGCGGGCACCCCGCCCCAGGCGGCGCAGGAGCCGATGGCGATGACGGCAGCCGCATCGGCAGCCGCGCGGCGAATATGGTCGACGATGGGTTCACCGGCCACCATGCAGTAGATGCCGCCATCTTTAAGCGGGATGGAACCATCCACCACCAGCACATACTTGCCCTTGTAGCGTTCGATGGCATTGTGCTTGTTCTCTTCGGCCTGATGGCCGAAGGCCGCCGAGAGCACCTCGTGATACTCCAGCGAAATGGTATTGAGGATCAGGTTCTCGATGGTGGGGTGGGTGGCGCGCAGCAGCGACTCGGTGCAACCGGTACACTCCTGCGCCCCTATCCAGATCACCGGTGGCCGCTCGGGGCTGGTGAGCGCGGTGGCCATCTTGGCCACGGCATGCTGGCTTAATCCAAGGGTTGCGGCCATCCCGGCGCACAATTTCATAAAGTCACGGCGATTAATTCCATGAGCCGATAAAAAAGTATCCTCGACCATTCTTTTTATTCCCGTAGTGAGCACTTGTTTGATAAATGCTTAATAGCGGAAATGCTAAGTACTCCCCCCCTGCCCCGCGTTGATCTCCATCAAGTGACGGAACATTATTCAAATAGAAAACTCATCAGCATGGATTTAAAAATTTCATATGTAGCATAGACTTAGAAAGCATAGCGCCAACCGCAAAATACCCACTAGGGGGTAACTTTGCGTGTTAATGAATTTAATTCATTTAAATTACCCGTTAATTCGTGATGTTAAATAATCAGAATGAAAGCGTTGTCACACTATTTGACCAGGTCTTTATGTTACCAGTCATAGGCTATTTTACCTTGCCGAAAGTGGCTGATAATATATACCTTTATATTTGTATTATTATATGTAAACAAGTGGAATGGACGCGCGAACGATATTTATTATCAGCTTCTAGAATAGGCTCCTCTGCCTATTTCAAGAAATATCTCCCTTGCTTGATTAATTAACTGTCATCAACAGGGTATCTGCATTCCCCCCCTATTCCCCCTCTTGCAACATGTGGCCCGCCCCCTCCTTCCCGGCCCGGCTGCGCCACCTGGCCCGTACAACTGGCGCCATTTGTCTCTATTAGTCAGTGATGACATAAAAATCTCTCCAACATCAAGCTGTTGAACAACAATTATCACTGAGCCCTGTGCGAGCTCTGCCCTTGGCGCTAAGGGCAAGGAACCCATGAAGTCGATGAGGATGACCGATGAGCAAAACCATACTGGTGGTGGATGATTCCGTGGGGATCAGGGCGGCCATCACCATGACGCTCAGCAGCGCCGGTTTTGAGGTGATTGAGGCCGGTGACGGCGAAGCCGCCCTCATCGAACTGGATCAGCGGCGAGTACACCTCATCATCTCCGATCTCAACATGCCCGGCATGGATGGCATGACCCTGCTAAGACGGGTCAAGGCCCAGCAGACTACCCGCTACCTCCCCTTCATCATGCTGACCACCGAAGACTCCGAGCAGATCAAGCGGGAAGGATTCGAGGCCGGCGCCCGGATCTGGCTCACCAAGCCGTTCGAACCGCTCAAGCTGCTGGACGATGTCTGCAAGGTGGTGCAGCCATGAGCCTGGCGATCGACACCCGACAAACGCCGGTGACCGCCACCCTGAGCGGCGAGCTCAGCGTCATCACGCTGGGTGATCTGCAGGATGATCTGTTCGGTCTGCTCAATTTCTCGGTGTTGACACTGGATCTCACCCCGCTGGAGATGCTCGATGGCTGCGGTGCCCAGCTCATCGCCATCCTGCAGCAAGAGGCCGGTCAGCAGGGCAAGCAGCTGCGACTCGAGGCCGCTGAAGGCAGCCAGGCCCGCCATGTCTTGAGCCTGATGGGATTGTGGCCAGCCGACCATGGGGAGGGCCGCGCGGATGGACATCAATAAGGCCCGCGCCCTCTTCTTCGAGGAGGCCTATGAGCAGTGCGACAATCTGGAACACGCCCTGCTGGATCGCGACACCTATCCGGCCAACTCCGACACCTACAACCTGATGTTTCGCACCGCCCACACCATCAAGGGCTCGGCCGGCATGCTGGGGCTGGCCATGCTGGTGCGCTTCGCCCACGCCATGGAGAACATGCTGGAGCGGCTGCGCAGCGGCGAGATCGCGCTGGACGAACACCTCATCAACCTGCTGCTGGCCTGCAACGATCAACTGCGCGACCTGCTGCAGGGGGCCGAACACAACCCCGAGCTGCAACAGACCGAGACCCAGCAGATCCTGGCCCTGCTCTCCCAGCTGCAAGGGCACCAGACCCTGCCCAGCCAGCCGCTGATCATGCCGGCTCCCGCACCGGTCAATCAGACGGATCGGCGCGCCTGGCACCTCTCCCTGCGCTTTTATCCCGCCCTCTATCAGGACGGCTTCGATCTGCTGGCCTTCATTCGCTACCTCGGCAACCTGGGGGAGATCCGCGTCATCCAGCCGGTCTGGCAGGAGTGGCCCCCGCTGCAACTGCTCGATGCCACCGAGTGTTTCCTCGGCTACGAGATTGGCCTGCTCAGCGCCGAACCGGCCGAGCGGATCCGGAGCACCTTTGATTTCGTTGCCCACGCCAGTCTCATCTGCCTGCTCAGCCCCCATCAGGATCTGGCGCAGTTTTCAGAACAGGGGCAAAAACTGGCGGCCTGGCGCAATGAACCGCTCGCGGCCCAGCTGCAACGCTGGGTGCAGGCCGGCGCGCTGAGCGAAGAGGAAGCGACCTGCATCGCGCGGGGCGAACTGACGCCCGGCGCGGCAAACGCAGAACCGGCCCTGGCGCCACCCATCCAGTCAGCCCCCCCGCCGCAGGAGGCCCCCCCACAGCAGACCAGACCCGCACCGCTGCGGGCGGAGGGGCACTACATCCGCATCGAGGCGGCCAAGCTCGATCGGCTGATCAATCGGGTCGGCGAGCTGGTGATCGCCACCTCAGCCACCACCCTGCAGGCGAGGATGAGGGGCGATGCGGAGCTCATCGAATCAGTCGCCATCGTCAACACCCTGGTGGAAGGGATCCGCGACGACGCGCTCACCCTGCGCATGGTGCCCATCAACGAGATCTTCAACCGCTTCCCGCGACTGGTGCACGAACTGTCCCAGCAGACCGGCAAGGAGATCCAGCTGCAGATCCGCAACGCCGATACCGACATCGACAAGTCGATGGTCGAGAAGCTGACCGACCCCCTGATGCACCTGGTGCGCAACGCCGCCGATCATGGCCTCGAAGAGCAACAGGTTCGGCTTGCAGCCGGCAAGCCGGCGCAAGGCACCATCACCCTCAACGCCTATCACGATGCCGGCGCCGTGGTGGTGGAGGTCAGCGATGACGGCCGCGGCATCGACCGCGACAAGATCCTCGCCAAGGCACATGGCCAGGGGCTGCTGCCGGAAGGCAAGGTATTGAGCGAACAGGAGATCTTTCAACTGCTATTTCTGCCCGGTTTCTCGACGGCCAGCGATGTCAGCGATCTCTCCGGGCGGGGGGTCGGGCTTGACGTGGTCAAGCGCAACCTGGAGTTCCTGCGCGGCGAAACCACTATCGACAGCCGGCTGGGGCTGGGCACCACCTTCAGGCTGAGACTGCCGCTCACCCTGGCCATCATCGACGGTTTTCGCATCGAGGTGGATCACGCCTCCCTGGTGATCCCCCTCGACATGATGGTCGAGTGCATCGATCTGCCGCCGGATGCCCTGCGCACCCCGGCCCGCCAGATCAACGTGCGCGGCGAATGGGTGCCCTTCATCGTCCTGCGCGAGCTGTTTGCCCTGCCCCCTGCCGACGAACCCGAGTTCGTGGTGATGGTGGACTATGCCGACCATCGTGCCGGCATCGTGGTGGATCGCCTGATTGGCGAGGTGCAGGCCGTCATCAAGCCGCTCGGCGAGCTGTTCAAGTCCCTGCGCTACGTGAGCGGCTCCACCATTCTGGGCAACGGTCAGCCGGCGCTCATCCTCGACGTCCCCCAGCTCATCCAGCTGGCCTGGCGGCGGGAACAACATGCGCTCCGGCAACAGGCCGATGCCCTTTACAGCCTCAGAGATTGACCACAAACCTTAAGCACATCAACGGAATTGACGGAGTCAGACCATGGACTGGTTTCACAACTTGCAAGTCAGAACAAAGCTGGTGTTCTCGTTCTCCATCCTCATGGTGCTGCTGGTGGTGCTGTCGCTCACCAGCTACTACTCCACCAGGACCATGGTGCAGCTGGTCAGCAACATGCACGCCAACCAGCTGTTGCCGATCAAGGACATCGCCAACGCCAACATCTATGCGGTCTACCAGAACCGGGCCCTCTATCGCTACATCGGCGAGGTCGACACGGATCTCAAGGCCCAGGCGTTGGTCAATGTCGACAAGTTCGAGAAGGGGATGTGGGATTTTCTGGCCAGTTACCGCAAGACCTATCTCACCCAGCGGGAGGTGGACCTGCTCACCCGCTTCGATCAGGCCTGGGCCACTTACAAGCAGTACGCCAGCGAGATCCTGAAGCTGGCTCAGACACCCGGCCAGGATGGGGTGCCCGAGCGCAACGCCTTTCGGCTGATGGGGGACAAGGGGCGCCCCACCTTCGACATCGCCGATTCCCTGTTGAGCGATCTGGTCAAGGTGAATGCCGAGCTCGCTACCCAATCCATGGATGAGAGCCAGAACATCTATCAGGACAACCTGCAGATCCTCATCGCCATCGCCAGCGCCGCCTTTCTCATCTGCTTCATCCTGGCCCTGCTGGTGACCCGCAGCATATTGCGCCAGCTGGGGGGCGACCCTTCCTACACGGTGCAGGTGGTGGCCCGGGTCGCCGAGGGGGATCTCTCCACCCCTGTGCAGCTCAAGGCCGACGACACCTCGAGCCTGCTCTATGCAATCAAGAGCATGGCCCACCGCCTCTCCGACACCCTCAACGAGGTGGGCGCCATGTCGGAAGCCATCGGCTCGGCCTCCGAGCAGGTGGCCGCCACCGCCAATGCCCTCTCCCAGACCTCCTCCGAGCTCGCCTCCAGCGTCGAGCAGACCAGTGCCTCGGTCGAGGAGATGACCGCCACCGTCAGCCAGAATGCCGACAATGCCAAGGTGACCGAGAACATCTCCACCCGGGCGGCCAGCAGCGCCACCGACAGCGGCAAGGCGGTCGGTGAGATGGTGCACGCCATGAAAGAGATAGCGTCGCGCATCACCGTCATCAACGACATCGCCAACAAGACTGACCTGCTGGCCATCAACGCCGCCATCGAGGCGGCCCGCGCCGGCGAGCACGGCAAGGGCTTTGCCACCGTCGCCGCCGAGGTACGCAAACTGGCCGAACGCTCCCAGACTGCCGCCAAGGAGATTGGCGAGCTGGCCGGGCGCTCGGTCAGCGTCGCCGAACAGGCGGGATCTTTGTTGCGTGAAATGCTGCCCGGCATCGATCAGACCGCCACCCTGGTGCAGGAGATCGCCTCCGCCTCCCGCGAGCAGCGGGCCAGCGTCTCCCAGATCAACATCGCCGTGACCCAGATAAGCGACGGCATGCAGGCCTCGGCCGCCTCGGCGGAAGAGCTCAGCTCCACCTCGGAAGAGCTGAGCTCCACCGCCCTGCAGTTGCAGGAGCTGATGCAGCAGTTCACCCTGCGCGGCGGCAACACCCGCCAGCCCTATACCCCGCACGGCGGCGCCCATATTGTCCGGCGCAGCAAGCCTAAGTCCGCATTCTCCCGCCCCTACCCCTTTCATGAAGAGGATCTGGAGCGAGAGATAGACGATGGCAAGTTCACCAACTACTAGGAGCCGGCGATGAGAGACAAGCTTGCCCCTGACACCAGCGCCCACTTTCACTGCGTCACCTTCATGCTGGGCGGCGAACTGTACGGCATCGACATCGGCTGCATTCGCGAGATCATAGAGTTCGAGGGGATGACCCCGGTACCCATGATGCCGCGCTTCGTGCGGGGCATCATCAACCTGCGTGGCGCCGTGGTGCCGGTGATCGACCTCTCCATTCGTTTCGGCCGGGGCCAGACCCTGCTGCAGCCCACCACCTGCGTCGCCATCCTCTCCCTGCCCAACAGCACCGGTGAGGAGCAGGAGATCGGCATGCTGCTGGATGCGGTCTGCGAGGTGCTGGAGATCCGCAGCGATGCCATCGAACCAGCCCCCACCTTCGGCACCCACATCCGCGGCGACTTCATTCAGGGGGTGGTCACCATCGATCAGCAGTTTGCCATCCTGCTCGACATGCACAGGGCTCTCTCCATCGCCGAGCTGAGCGCCATGGCCGAGGCGGCCACCGAGCAGCAGTTCTCCCCGGAACAGGGCGGCTGACCATGGTGGCGCCTCCCTTCACCGCCGAGCTCACCCCGACCCTCAGCCAGAGCGAGTTCGATCTGTTTCGCCGCTTCATCCTGAATTCGGCAGGCATCGATCTTGCCCCCTGCAAGCGGGCGCTGGTGCAATCCCGGCTCGCCAAGCGGCTGCGGGCACTGCACCTCACCAGCTATCACGCCTACTGGGAGCGGATCAACCAGTCCAGCGATCCCCACGAGCGGCAGCTCGCCATCAACCTGCTCTCCACCAACGAGACCTATTTCTTTCGCGAATCCCAGCACTTCAGCTGGCTCAAGCACCATGCCGAACAGCTGCTTGCTACTCGCCGCCAGCCGCTGCGGATCTGGTCCGCCGCCTGCTCCACCGGGGAAGAGGCCTACTCCGCCGCCATGGTGCTGGCCGAACAGCTCGGCATCAATGATCGCTGGAGCATCCACGGCACCGACATCAACACCCGGGTCATCCCCTTTGCCCGCCGCGCCGTCTACTCGGTCGAGCGGGCCCAGCACGTGCCACCCCATCTGTGGCTGCGCTATTTTCAGCGCGGCCATGACGAGTTCGCCGGCAAGATCCGGGTCAAGCCGGAGCTGGCCGGCAAGGTCACCTTTGCCAACCTCAACCTGCTGACCTGCGGCGACTATCCGGAGCGCAACTTCGACGTCATCTTCCTGCGCAACGTGCTCATCTACTTCAATGACGAGACCAAGGCCCGGGTGCTGACGCAGCTCTGCAACCTGTTGCGCCCGGACGGCTACCTGCTGGTCGGCCACTCCGAGATCATCCGCCAGCAGGATCTGCCGCTGGTGCAGGAGGCCCCCTCCCGCTACCGCTGCCTGCCCCTTCAGCCCAAGGAGCTGCCATGACCATACGGGTGCTTATCGTCGACGACTCGGCCCTGGTACGAGAGGTACTGACCCAGATGCTGAGCAAGGCGGAGGATATCGAGGTGATCGGCGCCGCTTTCGATCCCATCTTCGCCATGCAGCAGATGAAGAAGTGCTGGCCCGACGTCATCATCCTCGACATCGAGATGCCGCGCATGGACGGTCTCACCTTCCTCAAGAAGATCATGGCCGAGCACCCCACCCCGGTCATCATCTGCTCCTCCCTCACCGAAGAGGGGGCCATGATCACCCTGGAGGCGATGTCGGCGGGGGCCATCTCCATCGTCACCAAGCCCAGCGTCGGCATCAAGAGCTTCCTGCAACAGTCGGCCAACGACTTCATCCAGGAGATCCGGGGCGCCGTCGGCGCCAAGCTGCGCAATCTGCTGCCCGGTGCCGCCCCGCTCCCAGTCACCCCGAGGCGCAATGCCGACGAGGTGCTCTCCCCGCCGGCGGAGCGGATCTCCTTTCGCACCACCGAGAAGATCGTTGCGCTCGGCACCTCCACCGGTGGCACCCAGGCGCTGGAGTACCTGCTCTCCCGCCTGCCCGCCACCTGCCCGGGGATCGCCATTGTCCAGCAC
Organism: Aeromonas sp. QDB34; assembly: GCF_027705405.1. Classification (NCBI taxonomy): domain Bacteria; kingdom Pseudomonadati; phylum Pseudomonadota; class Gammaproteobacteria; order Aeromonadales; family Aeromonadaceae; genus Aeromonas; species Aeromonas sp. QDB34. The sequence goes on from NZ_JAPDBT010000018.1 coordinate 38,608, forward strand.
ATGCCGGCCCGCTTCACCGCCTCCTTTGCCGAGCGGCTCAACGGCCTCTCCCAACTGGAGGTGAAAGAGGCCGAGACCGGCGATCGCCTGCTGCCCGGGGTCGCCATCATAGCGCCGGGGGGCAAGCACCTGCTGATCCAGCGCAGCGGCACCCAGTATCTGGCGGAAGTCAAAGAGGGGCCGCCGGTCTCCCGTCACTGCCCCTCGGTGGACGTGCTGTTTCGCTCGGTGGCGGTGAGTGCGGGGCGCAACGCCCTCGGCGTCATCATGACCGGTATGGGGGATGACGGTGCCCGCGGCATGCGGGAGCTGCACGACACGGGGGCTCGCACCATTGCCCAGGATGAAGCCAGTTGCGTGGTGTTCGGCATGCCCAAAGAGGCCATAGCCCACGGCGGAGTGGATGAAGTCATGTCCCTCACCCACATTACCCAGACGCTCAGCCGTCCGGATCTACGAGGCGTGTAATTATGTCATTGGAAAAATGGCAAGGCCGCAGTGCCATGGTGGTGGATGACTCCCGCACCCAGCAGTACGAAGTGACCTGCCTGCTGCAGGAGCTGGGGTTCGGCCAGATCCACGTTGCCCATGATGGTCAGGATGCCCTGAACAAGCTGCAGCAGCTCGAGCGCATCGATCTGCTGCTGACCGACCTCAACATGCCCGGCATGGACGGGGTCGAGCTCATCAGCAACCTGGAGAAGAACACCCACTACCGGATGTTCGTGGCCGTGATGAGCGGGGTGGAGCGGGACGTGCTGGACGTGATCCACGCCATCGCCGATGCCAGCACCCTGGAGGTGATCGGCGTGCTGTCAAAGCCGCTGCGACAAAGCGATCTGCGCAACATGCTGCAGCATTGCGATCCGCTGGCACACCGGGAAAACAAGAAGTGGATGCAGCTCACCTTCACCGCCGAGGATGTACAGCAGGCGCTGGACAACCGCCAGCTGATCCCCTTCCTGCAGCCCAAGGTGCTGATGGCGGACGCCAGTCTCTACGGCTTCGAGGCGCTGGTGCGCTGGATCCATCCCGAGCACGGGGTCATTCCCCCCATCTGTTTCGTTCATCATCTGGAAGAGGGGCAGCTGGCGCTCGATTTCTTCTACCAGTTTCTGCATGCCACCTGCGAGGCGCTTACCACCCTGGGCGCACTGTCCGAACACCCCACCTGCTCCATCAACATGCCGGTCAGCCTGCTGCTAACGGACAAGCTGGTCGAGAACATGATCGCCATCGTGCAGGCCCATCAACTGCCCTGCAGCGCCATCATCATCGAAGTCACCGAGACCACTTTCATGTCCAATCTCGCCATGTCGCTGGGCACTCTGGCACGATTGAGACTGCGTGGATTCGGCATTGCAATGGATGATTATGGCACCGGCTACTCCTCCATGAAGCAGCTATCTCGCTGTCCTTTCACCGAGATCAAGATTGACAAGGAATTCGTGCACGACGCCCATAGCAGCCCCAAGAAGCTGGCTATATTGACCTCAGCGATCGTCATGAGCCAGAAGCTCAACCTCAAGACGGTCGCCGAGGGAGTGGAGACCGAAGAGGACTGGAAACAGCTGGCACTGCTCGGCTGCGAGCTGGCGCAAGGCTATTACATCAGCCGACCGCTGCCGGTCGATCAGATTGAAAAATGGTTTGCCGAATGGCAGGCCAGAGCGACCTGAATCGTGTCCCTTTGCGCTATTGAGGAACCCCGCTCTGAGAGGGCGGGATAACAACAACACCGGCAGTATCGACATCGCTGCATGGACGCTTGAAACAAGCATGAGGCTACCATGAACAACCTACTTCGCCAGCTCTCCATCAAGACGCGGCTTATCGTCTCCTTCCTGTTGCTGAATCTCATCCTGATCGGGGTCGGACTCTACGGCAAGCAAAACACCAACACCATCAATGACATGCTCAACGACATGTACCTCAACATCCTGACCCCCATCACGGATGTCGCCAACGCCAACATGCAGGCCATCTATCACAACCGCTCGCTGTTCGATTACGTCATCGAGCCGACCCAAAGCGGCATGGACAAGATTGCCAGGGATATGGATCTGCACGAGCAGAAGATGGCCGCCTTGCTGGACAAGTACCGGGCAACCCAGCTGAGCGAACCGGAGAAACTGGCTCTGGCGGACTTTGACCGCGCCTGGCCGTTCTACAAGGAAGCGGCGCACAAGGCGATGGCAGCCAGTTACGCCAACGACAACGACAGCGCCATCAAGCTGATGAAGGGCGAGGCCGCCACCACGTTTCAGGTGGTGGACGATCTGCTCAGCAAGCTGGTCGACATCAATCAGGGGCTGGGCAAACAGGCCTTTGATGAGAGCGACGTGATTGCCAGCGACATCACCACCGCCACCTACACCATACTCGCCATCTCGGTGCTGCTCTCCTTGCTGCTGGGCTGGTTGCTCAGCAGCAGCATCAACCAGCCGCTGCTCGCCATCATGCAGGATCTGCAGCAACTGGCGCAGGGCCGGCTCACCGCTCCGGATCAGGCCGAGGGCAACGACGAGCTGACCCGCATGCAGCAGGCGATGATCAGCACCCGCCGCAGCCTGCGCGACATCGTCTCGACCATGCAGCATGCCGCCGAAAGCCTCACCGCCAGCGCCTCCCAACTGGGGGCGGCGGCCGAGCAGGTCAATACCAGCTCCCAGCAGCAGTCCCTCGCCACCGCCAACACGGCCGCCTCAGTCGAAGAGCTCACCACCTCCGTCTCCCAACTCTCCTCGTTTGCCAATCAGGCCAACAGCGTGGTGATGCAATCCGGGGAGATAGCCCAGGCCGGCGAGAAGCAGGTCAAGCACGCCTCCCAGGAGGTGCTCAAGGTCACCACGGCGGTCAACGACTCCGCCAAGCAGGTGCAAGGACTGTTTGACGACATCACCCGCATCAGCCAGATCTCGGTGATGATCCAGGGGGTCGCGGATCAGACCAACCTGCTGGCGCTCAACGCCGCCATCGAAGCGGCCCGGGCTGGCGACATGGGCCGCGGCTTCGCCGTGGTGGCCGACGAGGTGCGGACCCTGGCGGCGCGCACTACCCAGGCCACCCAGGAGATCAACGAGATGCTCACCTCCATCCAGCAAGGGGCCACCAGCGCGGTCAAGGGGATGAACGCCTGCTCCGACAGCATGAGCACGGTGCGGGAGACCACCGAGGGGTCCAGCGAAACCATGGCCCAGGTGGATCAGAGCTCCCGCAAGGTGGTGGAGCTGATCCAGGAGATAAGCTCCATGCTCCACGAGCAGGCCGCCGCCAGCCAGCTCATCGCCCAGTCGGTGGAAGAGATCACCCAGATGTCGCTGGAGAACGTCTCCGCTGCCGAGAGCGTCAATCACGACGCCTCCCAGCTGACCACCATCATCCAGCAGCTCAACCAGGGCATCGGGTTCTTCAAGGTATAACCACGACCTGCCCGGCCATGGGCCGGGCGGGTCCCTCCTTCTTATCCTGCCATCAAGCGCCCATCTTTACCCTGCCTCTTTGCCACGGGCTCACGACGGCCGGCGCTGGAATGCCGACATCAGCACGGCATTCACTCAACCATCCATCAAAAACAGCCCAAAACAGCCTCATTCCCCTCCCGTTTGGAGGGACAAAACCAGTGATAAATACTGGGTCATAGGGAGCCAGAGAAAGCGTTGGCAGGCAAATTTATACAGAGGAATATCCCGTATTTTGCGCATTTACACATTCCTATTCGCCACATAATTTACCAACCAAAAAACAACTGATAACATCTTTTTACATTTTAAAGCATATAAAACAACATGATTCAGTGACCCCCCGTTTGCTCGTCGCGGCAGCCAGGATCACCGGATCAGGATTGAAACCAGCAGCCAACTTCTCATCGAGCAGACACCCGACCCCATGATGAACACAGTTACGGCCAGCATCGATATCGATGCACTCCAGCACAATTTCGCCGTGGTGCGCCGCCATGCCCCCCACAGCAAAATCATCGCGGTACTCAAAGCCAATGCCTATGGCCACGGGCTGCTGCCGGTGGCCCATGCACTCGCCCAGGCCGATGCCTATGCGGTGGCCAGGGTCGAGGAAGCGCTGGTGCTGCGCGCCAACGCCATCACCAAGCCCATTCTGGTACTGGGAGGCTTCTTCAGTGCCGAGGCGCTGCCGCTGCTGGCGAAACACGAACTGCAAACCACCTTGCATACCAGGGAGCAGCTGGCACTGCTCGAGCAGGCCAGTCTGCCCGCCCCCATCAAGGTGTGGCTCAAGCTCGATACCGGGATGAACCGGCTCGGGCTGCGCGCCGAGGAGTTGCCTGCCTTCATCGAGCGGCTGAGCCATTGTCGCAACGTGGTGCAGCCGTTCCATCTGATGACGCACTTCAGCCAGTCCGATGAACAGGATACCCAGGCCACTCAGTTGCAGATCGAGGAGTTCAACCGCCTCTCTGCCCATCTGCCGGGCGAGCGGGCCATGGCCAACTCCGCCGGCATCCTCGCCTGGCCGGCATCGCGCAGCGACTGGATCCGGCCCGGCCTCATGCTCTACGGCGCCTCACCGTTTGCCGGTCAGCTCGCCGCCGACCATGACCTGCGCCCTGTCATGACCCTCAAGAGCCAGCTCATCGCCACCCGCGCCTGTGCGCAGGGCGAGGCGGTCGGCTATGGGGGACACTGGGTGGCGGATCGCAATACCATCCTCGGCGTGGTGGCGGCGGGCTACGGGGATGGCTATCCGCGCATGGCGCCCGAAGGAACCCCCATGCTGATCAATGGCCGCCGGGTGCCCATCGTGGGTCGGGTTTCCATGGACATGATCACCGTCGATCTGGGGCCGGCGGCCCGCGACAAGGTAGGAGACGAGGTGACGCTGTGGGGGGAAGGGCTGCCGGTGGAACTGGTGGCCGAAAAGATAGGCACCATCCCCTACGAGCTGATGACCCGCCTGACCAGCCGGGTCCATCTCAGGCACTGCGACAAGCGCGACCAGATGCCGATGTTGAAGCTGGCCTGAGCAAGCGGGTACGGGCCTGCGATGTGGGCCCTGTTATACCGTCATCAGGCAATAAGTTGGCCTCTCCTTATGACAGGAGCTGCAATACCGCGGCAGGAACGCCCTTCCTCTCAGCGTTGGGATAAAGGGCGCCACTGCTGCCGGGTTCAAGGAAGATCGAAGCCGACCAGGCTCTGCTCGATGCGGGCATCAGGCATCATGCACCGCAGCCCGTCCACCAGCCTGGCACCGGCCTCCTGCAACGCCGCCAGCGGCATCTCGGGCAGGCTCTCCAAAATGAACCACATCTGTCTGGCATCGCTATCCAGGCGCGTTCTCACCCCCTGACGCCAGTTCCAGCGCCGGCAGGTAACGCCCAGATCGTCGCGCCAGATCACCTCGCCCGCCTCCGGGCACTCCTGCGCAGGCGCCCCCTCTTTCATGGTGTCAAAGGCTTCGCTGCCATCGGCAATGACCAGCCGGGGCGTCCCGACATAGGCGGCCAGGTTTTCCCCGCCGACCGGGAGGGCATAGGCGAGGCTGATGGCGTTGTAGAGATCCACCACGGGATCGATGCTCGGCAGGGCGCCATCACGCAGCACCCGCTTGCGCAGGGCATCCGCCGAACAGGGAGTACGCTGGGGTTTGGCGCCAAACCCCTTGAATACCTCGGCCCAGGCGGCCAGATGCGCCTCGGTCCAGGGCGCGGGGTCGTATAGAACTCGCTGGCAGGCCTGCGCCAGCTCATCGGCGGCGATGGCTGGATTGGCAATCTCGTCGGTCTGCAGGGTGATGCTGATAGCCCGAAATCCCGGGGCCAGCGTCGCCAGCGCGGGATCGATTGACGGTTGTACCGATCTCATGGAATATCCTTATATCGACTATTTTATTTCATGATAATGACCGATGACCAAGAGAGTCAATATAACGACCGATGCCGGCGCCGACGTGGGGCATGTCACCGCCGCCGTCTCCCGCCGGCTCAAGGAGTACAGACAACAGGGCCGACTGTCGCTCGATGAGCTGTCACGCCGGGCCGGGGTGAGCAAGGGGATGCTGGTCGAAATCGAAAAGGGAGCGGCCAATCCCAGCATCGCCATCCTGTGCAAGCTGGCCGCCGCGCTCGGGGTATCGGTTGCCGATATCGTCGACGTGGCCAGCACCCCGACGCTGCACCTGATCGAGCCGCAAGCCATCCCGACCCTGTGGCAGGGCCCGCTCGGCGGCTCGGCCCGCCTGCTGGCCGGCACCCGGGGGCCGGACATGATAGAGCTGTGGCACTGGCAGCTGAACCCCGGCGAGCAGTTTGACTCTGACGGCCACCCGCCCGGCACGGTGGAGCTGTTTCATGTTGAGCAGGGTACCCTGCAACTGCAGCTGGGAGAGAGCGAGCTTGCCGTCACTCAGGGCTGCTCTGCCGTGGCCCGCACCGACCTGCCCCACGCCTATCGCAACACAGGCGACAGCGTGCTGCGCTTTACCATGACGGTAGTGGAACCGCACGGCTGAGGCTGGCCGCTGCGAGGTGACAAACCCTATCCTGGTAAACACGCCTTCTGATAAACAAAAAGGCCCCGTCTTGCGACGGGGCCTTTGCCAATTGGTGGCGAGCACGGATATGGCTGCGCCCAAAACAAAAAACCGACCATCAGGTCGGTTCTTCAATATGGGCGATGGGTCGGGATTGACTCACGCCATCCCTGGCGCTCGCACTGCGGGCGGCCTCTGGCCGTCCAGATGGGCTATCCTGCCCACCTGTCGAACCAGGGCTCGAACCAAGCCGCCCGTCACCGGATAAAGTAAAAGGGCCTGTCTTGCGACAGGCCCTTTTACTTTATTTGGCGGTGAGGGAGGGATTCGAACCCTCGATACGTTGCCGTATACACACTTTCCAGGCGTGCTCCTTCAGCCACTCGGACACCTCACCAAATTTTGGTCTGCTGTTTAACGTGCTCAGCCAGCACGATGTTCGCTGCGCTGTTGCGCTGGAACGGGGCGTAATGTACGGGATACGACGGCATGCGGTCAATGCAATTTTTCACTTTTTGCGTTCGTTTGCTCATTATCCGAACCAAGTGACTAAAAACATGCCGTTTCGTATCCCTTTCCATCAATTTCCGGTCGCTTCGTGCAAGTGCTCGCCTTTGAGCGCCTCTTCCAGCGAGCCGTAAAACTCAAGCTGACCGGGCACCGGACGCACCTTGGCACGCGCCAGAGTCTTGAGCGGCTGGAACTGCAGCTCGGCCACCCTCAGCTGCACCCCCGCCTTGGCCATCTGCTTTTCAAACTGCAGGAAGGCGGAGAGCCCGCCGGCGTCCAGGATGGAGACCGCCTCCATCTGCAACACCAGCAGCTTGTGGCCCTTGACCTGGGCTACCAGCTCGCCGAACACCCGCTCGGCAGCGGCAAAGAACAGCGGGCCGTTGATCTTGTAGAGCAGCGCCTGCTCCGGCACCTCATGGGCGTAGCGCTTGTGATCCGCCAGATCGTGCAGCTTGGTCATCTTGGCAATCTCGCGCATGAACAGCAGGGAGGCGAGGATCACCCCGAAGGTGATGGCGATGACCATGTCGAAGATGACGGTCAGCGACAGACAGACCAGCAGCACCAGCACGTCGGATTTGGGTGCACGACGGATCAGCTCCACCACCTTGTGCGCCTCGCTCATGTTCCAGGCGACGATGAGCAGCAGGGCCGCCATGGCCGAGAGCGGCAGCCAGGAGAGCCAGGGCGCCAGCACCAGGATGGCCGCCAGCACCACCAGCGCATGCACGATGCCGGAGATGGGAGAAGTTGCCCCGGCCCGCACGTTGGCGGCGGAGCGGGCAATGGCGGCGGTGGCGGTGATGCCGCCGAAGAAGGGGGCAACGATGTTGCCAAGCCCCTGCCCCACCAGCTCGGCGTTGGAGCTGTGCTTGCGACCTGTCATGCCGTCCAGCACCACGGCGCAGAGCAAGGATTCGATGGCTCCCAACATCGCCATGGAGAAGGCGGCGGGCAACAGGCGCTCGATGGCGGCCAGGTTCCACTCCACCGGCGAGCCATCCGGCCCCGGCAGAGCCCAGGGCATCACCAGGGTCGGCGCGATGGGCGGGATCCCCATGCCCTGGCTGCCGTCGGCCAGGGTATAGCTGAACTTGCTGCCGATGGTGGCCACATCCACTCCGAACTGATGCAGGCCAAAGCCAAGGCCCACCCCCACCAGCACGGCGGGCAGATGGCCGGGCACCGGCAGCCGCAGGCGCGGCCAGAGCAGCAGCACCGCCAGGGTCGCAACCCCGACCAGCGTATCCCCCCACTGCCAGCTGGGCAGGGCATGGGCCAGCGCCTCGACCTTGCCGATGTAGGTTTCCGGCATCTCGGGAACGTGCAGGCCGAAGAAATCCTTGATCTGCAGAGTTGCAATCACGATGGCAATACCACCGGTGAAGCCCAGGGTCACCGAAGGCGGAATGTACTCGATGAGGCGTCCGAGCCGGGCCACCCCCATGGCCACCAGGAAGAAGCCGGAGATCAGGGTCGCCATCAACAGGCCGCCCACGCCGAACTGCTGGGCTACCGGATAGAGAATCACCACAAAGGCGGCAGTCGGTCCCGAGATGGAGAAGCGGGAGCCACCGGTCACGGCGATCACGATGCCGGCGATGATGGCGGTATAGAGACCGTGCTGCGGCGGCACGCCACTGGCGATGGCCAGCGCCATGGCCAGCGGAATGGCTATGATGCCGACCGTGATGCCGGCGATCAGGTCGCGGCCGAAACGGGGAACGCTGTAGGGTTCGTCAATACAGGATTGGCGTAAAGCAATGGCCAGCTTCACGCTTTGCAAAGGTGCTTGGTTGTGCATGTATTCGTAATACCAGAAGAGGGAGATAAAGGCCGGATTGAACCGGCGCCCGATCATCATCAAGGGCCGGCAGAGCTGTCGACACGGCGATGGTATCCTGGCCAACCATACCCCAGCCGATGAAATATTTCGATGGGCGGGATCAATGAATGGCCGTTACCACGCAGAATTAGCGTTTATTGTCAGCATATCGACCACTTTTCTCACCATTACGCAGCACACTCACTTCGCCTGCTAACCAATTTATCCCGCCCTTATGCATGCCCTGTCTCTCCCCCCTTTATATCTGCCATTGCTCGGCCATAAGGCAGCTGCTCATCCCGCACCATGCCATCCCGAGCATCAGCATATCCTCATCCATCCCCTCCTTATGCCACTGAGCCGTCTCGATGAGCCCGAGAGGGCAGCGCCAAGCTGCTGATTGTGCTGAAAATAGTCCACAGCGGCCAAGTTTTGGGCAAACGGGCCAAAATCCCCTTTTTGCAGCGGATCGCGGGTTGACACCCGGCGGATGGGCCATTAATATCCGCAGCGTCTCGACGAGACAGGCAATTCCTCCTTAGTTCAGTCGGTAGAACGGCGGACTGTTAATCCGTATGTCACTGGTTCAAGTCCAGTAGGAGGAGCCAATTCCCTCGTAGTTCAGTCGGTAGAACGGCGGACTGTTAATCCGTATGTCACAGGTTCAAGTCCTGTCGAGGGAGCCACATTCGAAAGCCCAGCCTTATGGCTGGGCTTTTTTCGTTTCCCCTTTCTCTGCCGCCATCAGCCCTCTGTGCGCAAACAGGGATGCCCTCGATGGCGGATCCGCGCCATAATCAGCGCAACCTCACCCTCTTCAGGAGTTTTCATGCGCCGTTTCAACTTCATGCTCAATGGCAGCCGGTTGATGATGTTCCCCTTCTATGTCTGCATTCTGGTCTGCGTGGCTCTGCTGATGGTGAAATTCGCCATGCTGCTTTATGCCCTGTGCATCGACATCGTGGGCATTCACTACATGGACCTCATCACCGGCGTACTCACCCTGGTGGATTTCGTGCTGGTGGCACAGATGCTGATCCTGGTCTCCATCTGCGGCTATGTGCAGTTCATCCAGACCCAGGAGCAGCGCGAGGCGCTTGGCAACAACTGGCTCAGCAAGATCAACTTCGCCTCCCTCAAGCTCATCGTCATCAACTCCCTGGTCACCATTGCCGGGATTGAAGTGCTCAAGGCCTTCCTGGACGACGGGGTCGGCAACGAGGTGGAGATGAAGTGGTCGGTGATCGTGTTCCTCGCCTTCTCCACCGCGGCGCTCATCTACGCGGTCACCGAGCGGCTGGCGGACCACAAATAGCGCCGGTTTTCATTCAGCCTTTATTCATCAAGAGCGGAATTGATAACTCTTTTCATTACCTTTCCTGCATTGTAAACTTGCTCCCCCGGGCTGCACTGCCCGGGCGTTGGAGCACCTATGACAAGCCTTTCCCTCTCACCACGACACTGCTGGCAGTGGCTGGCCTATCACCATCAGGCCGCCGAGGGCTCCCTCTATCTGATGTTCTTCTCCGGCCTGCTGCTGTGGGAACCGCTGACCCCGCTCTGGTCGCTGGCACGCTGGAACCTGTTTCTGCACGTCGCCCTCTCGCTCACCCTGTTTCCCCTGCTGTTCGGCGCCTTCTGGCTCTCCCATCGCAGCCTGCTGCGCAAAAGCCGCAAGCCTTTCTTGCGCACCACCGGCCGCATCATCGAAGCCTTGCTGCTGGTATGTCTGGCCAGCGGGCTGCTGCTGGTGCTGCACGGCACCCCGGGCGATGGCATGGGCAACCTTGCCAGCTGGGCCCACTGGCTGAGCGCGCTCGCGTTGACTCCCCTGGTGCTGCGTCACGCCTGGCGCTGGACCATCTTGAAATGGCGCACCTGATCTTATGTTGAAGTTGTTGTTATCCCTGATGTTGGCCACCCTGCTGCTGGGGACCGCCTCGGCCCAGGAGATGGGCGCCGCCATGATTGCCTATGACGAGGGGAACGCCCCGCGCCTTGTTACCGCCAACCAGAGCGCCGGCTCGATCACCCTGCTTGAGCGTGATAGCGGCAAGCGACTCAAAGAGGTGCAGCTGGGTGGCGATCTGCGCCAGTTGGCCCGCGCCGATGACGGCACCTTGCTGGTGAGCGATTATCGCGGCGATCGCCTGCTGCTGCTGGATGATGATCTCACCCTGGACAAGGCGATCCCCACCGGCCATCGCCCCTACGGGGTCATTTTCGATGCCAAGCGGCAGTGGTTCTGGGTCACGCTGTTCGAATCCGCTCGCCTGCAGGCTTATGACACGGCGGGCAAGCTGCAGCTGGATATGGCCACGGCCGAGACCCCGCGCGGACTGGCCTTGACCGACAATGATCGCCTGCTGCTCACCCACGCCATGACCGGCCAGCTCGCCATCTATGATCTCGCCAAGCTTGAGAAGGACGCGAAGAGTGCTGCCCTGCCCAAGCCCAGACTCATCACCCTGGCCGAGACCCACAGCGACACCCCAAGCGACTCGCAGGGCTTGCCGCGCCTGCTCGATGGCATCGCCCTCTCCCCCGATGGTAGCGAAGCCTGGCTGCCCCACGTGCTGTGGAGTTTCGACCACCCCTTCCAGTTCCAGAGCACCGTCTTCCCGGCCGTCTCCATCATCGATTTGGATGAAGAGAAAGAGCGGGTGGACGAGCGCAAGCAGCTCTTTTTGCAGATCAACCTGCCCAGCGTCGGCAACCGCAGCCAAATCGTCTCCAACCCGTTTGCGGCGCGCTTCGCCGCCGATGGCAAGCGGGTCTATCTGACCCTGGCGGGCTCGGAAGATCTACTGGTGTTCGACCTGTCGCGCAGCGGCAAACAGAACAGCAACCGCCACCGCCGCAAGAAGTTCCAGGGGGGTGCCAAGGCGACCCAGCTCCTTCGCCACCTGCCGGGCCAGAATCCGCGCGATCTGCTGATCGATGGCGACCACATCCTGGTGCACAACGTCATGGGGCAGGATCTCACCCGCCTCAACACCGGTGGCAGCGGCCCGTTTGCCCGGGTCACCGTGGATCTGCCCCACTTCGCCAAACTGGTAGAGACGGATCCGCGCCCCGAGCCGCTTCAGCGCGGCGAGCGGCTGTTCAACCTGGGCAACACTGCCGCCAACAGCCGCTTCCCCATGGCGGGGGACAACTGGATGAGCTGCAACTCCTGCCATCTGGACGGGTTCAACTTCACCAACCGCTATCTGATGGCCGCCCACCGCCAGCCGAGCGGTGACAACGCCATCAACGGCCACGCCAACCTCGCCAACATGGTGGCGGGGGACTTTATCGGCGAATACCTGCGCATGACCCAGCAGACCCAGGGCGGCATGGGTCATGACACCCGCGATGGGGCCGAGCCGGTCGACCCCGCCAAGCCCCAACCCGAGGTGAAGGCGATGATGGAAGATCTGCACGCCTTCGTCACCGCCGATGGCAACCTCCCCTATCTTGCCAACTGGCTGCGGCTCGATGCCCCGCGCACGGATCCCGCCAAGGCACCGACCACTCATCCCAGGGAGTGGCTCAACTCCGCCTCCTGCCAGAACTGCCACCAACAGGCATTCCAGGACTGGAGCGAGAGCAACCACCGGCTGATGGGCAACTCCCACCCCTACTACAAGGTGGTGCAGGCGCTGGCTCGCGAAACCGAGGGCGAAGCCTTCGGCCAGTGGTGCCAGGGCTGCCACATGCCCCAGCAGGTGATGAACGGTCAGCAGGATCTGCCCAAGGGATCCCACATGTTCGAGCAGGGCGGCGCCTCGCTCATTGCCGCCCACAAAACAGGCGAGCCCGTGGTGGAAGAAGGCACCGGCTGCGTGCTCTGCCATCGCATCACCCGGCTCGAGGATGCCGGCGGCAACAGCGCCTTTACCGTGAATCTGAAAGACCGCGAGAGCTATGTGTTCGAGGATGCCGCCGGTGGCAGCCTCCAGCACTGGCTGGCCGAGCGGCAGATCAACGCCCGCCCCGCCATGCACAAGGCCTCCTACCAGAAGGATTTCTACCGCGACGCCGCACTGTGCAAGTCGTGCCACAACGAGTTTGCCCCCGGTACCGGCGCCAACATCGTCAACACCTGGGACGAGTGGGAGAACTCCAGCTTCGCCAAAGCCAAAGATCCTGCCAAGCGGCGCACCTGCATCGACTGCCACATGAACCCCGAACCGGGCAACGGCGGCGCGCCGGTGGCTGGCCAGTCCACCGAAAACGGCACCGTGAAAGAACGGCTCTACCGCCACAACTTCACCGGCGCCCAGCACCAGCTGGTGGGGCTGAGAAGTGCAACCCTCGAGCAGGAGAGCCTGGCCCTCTTGCGCTCAAGCGCCACCCTCTCGGCCCGTATCGAGCAGGGGGCCGCTAGCCCGCAGCTGGTGGTGCGGGTCGCCAATACCGGCGCCGGCCACGCCCTGCCCACCGGGGTCGCCGATTTCCGCGAACTCTGGTTGGAGCTGACCGTCACCGATGCCAGCGGCAAGCAGGTGCTTGTCAGCGGCCAGCCGGTGGATGGCGCCGTGCCCGACGATGCGCGGCTATTTAGAAAAGTGTTCGGCGATGCCGAGGGCAAGCCGGTGGGGCTCAAGTTCTGGCGCTACGCCAAGCTCTTGGAAGATACCCGCATCCCGGCAGATGGCTGGCGCGATGAAGCCTGGCCGCTGCCCGCAGATGCCCAAGGGCCCTTCAAGGCCGATATCAAACTCAATTTCCGCACCTACCCCAAGTGGGTCAATGATGCGGTGCGCGCCGCCGAGCCGAGCTTGCCGGAGCCACCCATAGTGCTACTCAATCGGCTGCAACTCACCTTGCCGCCTCTCCCCGTCACGCCCGCTACGGAGCCTCAATCCTGATGTTTGCAAGTTTTCTCATTACCCTGCGCGAGGGGCTGGAAGCCTTCCTGCTGGTCGGCATCTGCCTCTCCTACCTCGCCAAGCTGGGGGCGAGCCGCTACAACAAATTCGTCTATCTGGGGGTGGGGCTGGGTCTGCTTGCCTCCCTCGTCGTCGCCTTCCTGTTCCAGGTGGTGGTGAGCCAGTTCGAGAGCGAGCGCTACAACCATTTACTGATGGCGGGGATCCTGATTTTCGCCACCCTGGTGCTCACCTACATGGCGGTCTGGATGCAGAAGCAGGCCAAATCCCAGGTGGGGGCCATGACGGCGCGCATCGATGCCGCCATCGACGGCGGCAACCTGTTTGGTCTGGTGCTGCTCGCCTTCCTGGCGGTGATGCGCGAAGGCTTTGAAACCGTGCTGTTCTTCTCGGCCCTGGTCTACTCCGGACAAGGGGTGGATCTGCACGAGGGGCTGATGGGAGCGCTGGGCGGCCTGCTGCTGTCGGTGGTGCTGGTGTGGGGGCTGCTGCGCTCCACCCGCAAGGTGGCGCTGGCCCCCTTCTTCCGCTGGACCGGCCTGCTCATCATCATCATCGCCGCCGGGCTGCTGTCGTCCGCCGTCAACATGTTGCAAGCAGCCGGGCTCATCACCTTCTGGACGACGCCGGTCTTCAACATCAGTCACATTCTCGACGATCAGGGGGTATTTGGTACCTTCCTGCGCGCCCTGTTTGGCTACAATGCCTCACCAGCCGGCCTGCAGTTGCTGACCTGGGCCAGCTACCTGGTGATCTTCGTCACCGTCTGGCATCGCAACTATCGTCCCCAGCCCCAGCGCTGATCGCCCAGCGCGGCAGCGGATGACAAGGCGGCTCAGCGGGGCCGCCTTTTCAACGTCTTCTCTTTTGGTCAGCTTTTCGGATAACAGAGTCATGAGCGACAACAACACACAACACATTGCGGTACTGGGCGCCGGCCCTGCCGGTCTGATGGCCGCCTGGCGCCTGCGCCAGGCCGGTTTTGCAGTCACCCTGTTCGAGCAGGAGAGCGTGGTGGGCGGCATGTGCGCCACCCAGACTTTCAAGGGGCGCGACGGCGAGTATCGCTTCGACTACGGCGGCCACCGCTTCATCACCAAGAACCCCGAGCTGCTGGCCTTTATCGACGAGCTGATGGGGGACGATCTGCTCCACGCCGAGCGCAAGAGCGTGATCCGCTTTGGCGGGCGCACCTATGACTACCCCTTGAACCTGCCCAACCTGCTCAAGACGGCGCCACTGGCCCTGATGGCCGGTGCGCTGAAAGACTTGCTGCTGTTGCCCTTTGCCAAGAAGCCCACCGATTTTGCCAAGGCGAGCTTTGCCGAGTGGATCCAGAGCCACTTCGGCCGCACCCTCTACCGCCAGTTCTTCGAGGGCTACACCGGCAAGCTCTGGGGCATCAACCCGGACCAGCTCTCCGCCGACTGGGCCGGCCAGCGCATCAGCCTGATCGATCTCAAAGACGTGGCGCGCCGCCTGCTGCCAAGGCGCAACGGCAGCATTTCGGTGCGCACCTATGCCCGCAAGTACCGCTATCCCAAGTACGGCTTCGGCCAGATCTTCACCACCCTGGGGGAGCGGCTGATGGCAGAGGGAGTCGAACTCAAGACCAACGCCACCATCACCCGCCTCGAGCAGGCTGATGGCCGCATCGAACGGGTCTATTGGTCACAAAATAATGTGGAGCAGAGCGAGCGCTTTGATCAGGTGATCTCCACCCTGCCGCTGCCGCTCACCTGCCAGCACCTGGGCTTGCCGTGCGATCTGCACTACCGGTCGCTTCGCTTCGTCAATATGCCGCTCAAACAGGAGAACCTGTCGGACAACACCTGGCAGTACCTCTCCGACCCCCATATCCTGGCGACCCGCCTGCAGGAGCCGCGCCGCCGCAGCCCCTTTATGGCGCCCCAAGGCCAGACCTCCGTGATGCTGGAGATCCCCTGCAACCCGGGAGATGCCACCTGGCAGGCACCGCTCGCTGATCTGCGCGGCCGGGTCACTGCCGATCTCGCCGGCCTCGGTGTCGACACCCAGAAGCTTGGCGACGAGACCTTCGAGGCCCGCAGTGAGTACGCCTATCCGCTGATGGATCTGGGCTATCAGGCCCGTCGCAACGAAGCCATCAAGGCGCTGATGCCGATCACCAACCTCATCATGACCGGCCGTCAGGGGACATTCCGCTACATCTTCACCGACACCGCCATGGAGATGGGGATGATGGCCGCCGACATGGTGATCGACGGGGTGGACAGACGTCACGCCATCTTCAATCATCGCAACGAAAATACCGTGATTGAAACCCAGAGCGTGGCCTGATGGCCCCTGAATGTGGTGAACGAGGGAGGTGGACAGACGCCGCAACACCTTCAATCATCGCAACGAAAATACCGTGATCGAGACCCAGAGCGTGGCCTGAGTGCCGCGCCATAAGCAAACAAGGAGAACAGGATGACCATCCGCCCGGGTTTACTCGCCCTCGCTTTGCTGACGGGGCCCCTGCTGACCAACATGGGGCAGGTTGAGGCTTACTCCTACGCCGCCGCCGGCAAGGAGCCGCTGATCGATGCCCGCGAAGCATTGCTGGGCGCCGCCACTGACGGCAAGGATGCCAGCGCCACCTTGAGCGACATCGCCGAGGAGCTGACCTATCTGGAACAGCACCACAAGGTCGAGCTGCAAGCGCCGCTGGCGGCCGCCATCAAGGCCAAAGACGCCGCGGCTACCGCGGCCCTGCTCAACCGGGCCTACAAGGCTGAGATCGAGCGCCGCCTCGAGGGGGCCAGCCAGAACCTTGGCGACTATCAGACCGCCAAGGTGCTGGTTGTCAAGAGCAAGCGCTTCCTCGACTTGATCCTCCCATCGCTCAATGAAGGGGATCGCAAGGCCGCCGAACAGGCACTGGCCAGAGTGCTGGATGCCATCGGCAATCCGGGGGTGTTCGGGGTGGGCGCCAAGCCTGCCGATGCCACCGCCTTCGCCGAAGCCGAAAAGTCGCTGATGGCCGTGCTGGCGCCACTTTGATAGCCACCAGCCAATCATTGCGCCACCTCGCTGTGACAAACGGTGGGTTTCGCTGCGCGCTACCCACCCTACGCACGGCCGGCCGATAGATGCACCCGGACGCCGGTTTGCCCCCTTCTTCCCTTGCGGGAGAAGGGAGGGATCACCACGGCCGATTACGCGTCGCCAATCGACCCTACTTGCTTGCCCTGCTGCAACTGGCCTGGCTCGGCTGGCTGCTGACCTTCCCGGTGGCGCTCGATTCCGACGATGCCCTCAACTTTGCCCACGGGGTAGTGCGCTTCAGCGTGCTGGAGTTCTCCCCCCACTTTCCGGGCTACCCCGCCTTTATCTGGCTGGCGCGGCTGATCAATCTGGCGGTGGACGAACCGGCCCGTGCGGTGCAGTGGGCCAGCCTCTTGGGTAGCAGTTTGCTGGCGCCGCTCGCCGCCTCCCTCGCGGTCAGATTGTGGCAACGGCCAAGCCTGCTGGCGCCGGTCTGGCTACTGGTGCTGGCCCTGCCGCTCACCCCGACCCTGGCGCTCTCCGGCCTCTCGGACGGGCCGGCGCTGGCCGCCTGGCTGGGCGCGCTCCTGGCCTTGCAACAGCGCAAGATAGCGCTGGCGGGTCTGCTGTTGGGCCTCATGCTGGCGCTGCGTCCCTCCTACTTCGTGTTGGCCCTGCTGCCCCTTTGGCTTGGGATGGCACAGAAGGGCGCGCGCGTCAGATTTGTGCTCCCCATCGCGCTGGTGGGGCTAGCCTGCCTGCTGTTTGTCTGGCAGGCCGATGGCTGGGCCTATTTCAGCGAGGGGCGCCGCTTTACCGACGGTCACTTTACCCTGTGGGGCAATACGGCGGCGGCCCACGGCGATCGACTGCTGAGCTGGGCGAATACCTTCAACGATCAGCTCACCCCGCTCTGGCCCCTGTTGATGGGGGCCTTGCTGGTACTGCCGCTCTGGCAACGCTCAAAGGATCACAATCCAGCCCTCTCCCCCTGCTGGCCCCTCTACTGGCTCGTTCTGCTGCTCTGGACCCTGTTTGGCCAGAACCCGGACAATCCCCGCCATCTGGCGCCCATCACCCTGCTCGGCCTGGTGCTGCTGGCAGGCATGCTGCCGCGCCGGAGCGAGCTGCCAGCCATGCTGGGAGCCCTGTTGCTGCTGCTCTGCACCCTCACCCCGCCGGCGGCGCCAGCCATGACCCGGGCCGCCAGGCTGGCCGAGCAGAAGTGCCCGGCGCTGGTGACCCAGTGGGGGGTGAGGCTGCTGCGCGAAACCACGGCCCTGCCCGTCACCGACGGCTGGTATCAGGGGGATGCCCGCCTTGCATTGGCGCAAGGGGCCTGCCGGCTCAGCCGGCGTCCCCTCGGCCCGGAGGAGCTGCACGCCGGCAGCCAACGGGTCTGGTTTGCCCCCCGCTTTCACGCCGAGCCCGGCCTGTGGCTCGGCATACAGGATCACCCCCGTCACCAAAACTGGTAGACTGGATGTTTGTCACTCCCTGACTTCGCACTCATCAAGACTGGATAGCCTATGCCCCACGCCCCCCTCTCCCCCCGTTTCCTGTTCATCCTGCTCGGCGCGCTGGCGGGCCTGACGCCGCTCGCGGTCGACATGTACCTGCCCGCCATTCCGGCCATCGCCCGGGATCTGGCCACCAGCATCGACGGCGCCCAGCTCACCATCAGCGCCTTTCTGGGTGGCTTCGCCATCGGCCAGCTGTTCTACGGCCCGCTCGCCGACAGCTATGGCCGCAAGCCGGTGATCCTGGCGGGGCTGGTGATGTTTGCCATCGCCTCGGTGGGCTGCGCCATGGCGGACTCCCTGCCCGAGCTGCTGGCATATCGGATGTTGCAGGCAGCAGGCGGGGCGGCCGGCTCGGTGGTGGTCAATGCCCTGCTGCGCGACCTGTTCGAGAAGGAGGCCTTCTCCCGCGCCATGTCGTTCGTCATTCTGGTGATGACGCTCGCCCCTCTTGTCGCACCGGTGGTGGGCGGCTACATCAGCGCCCACAGCGACTGGCGGGTGATCTTCTGGCTGCTGGTGGGGATCAGCCTGCTCATCTGCCTGATGATGCAGTGGAAAATTCAGGAGACCCTGAAGCCCGAGCACAAGCAGCCCCTCAACCTCGGCCAGATCCTGAAGAACTACTGGGGCGTGCTCTCCCATCGCGGCGCCATGGGCTACGTGCTGTGCGGCTCGCTCTCAAGCTCGGGCATGTTCGCCTTCCTGAGCGCCTCCCCTTACGTCTACATCGAATACTTCAAGGTACCGACCGAGCACTATGGCTGGCTGTTTGGCCTCAACATCCTGCTGATGATGGTGGTCACCTTCGTCAACAGCCGGCTGGTGAAGGGGGTGGGCGCCGAGCGGATGCTGCAATACGGTCTGCTGGTGCTGCCCTGTGCCGGCGCCCTGCTCATCTACAACGCCTGGAGCCAGACCGGCGGCCTGTGGGGCATCGTCATTCCGGTGGTGCTGTTCGTCGGCCATATCAGCCTGGTGGGGGCCAACGCCATGACCGGCCTGATGGGCCACTTCCCGCAGTCGGCAGGCACCGCCTCGGCGCTGGCGGGCACCTTGCGCTTTGGCATCGGCGCCGTGGTGGGGATCCTGGTCAACCTCAATCCCCCCGAATCCCCGCTGCCGATGGCCATCGCCATCGCCGGCTGCGGGTTCGGCTCCACCCTGAGCTACTGGCTGCTGACCGGCAAAAAATAAGCCCCGAGCATCAATAAGCAACAAGCGACAAACAACAAGGCCGCCCACCTGCATCGCAGGGGGCGGCCTTGTGTTATCTGCACCTTGTCAACGGATCCTCTGCCCTGAGGGGCGAGGGCTCAACCTACTTCTTGCCGAACCCCGAGCGCTTGAGGGTGTAGCCGGCGCTGTTTTGCCAGGCGTCCAGCCCGCTGCGGTTGTTGCCCGCCACCAGGCTGGCGGCCAGGCTCGGGCTGTTGAACAGCTGATCGGCAGTAAAGACGAAGCCCCCTTCGCTGCGCGGGGCCAGGATCCCCTTGCCCAACAGCTCCTGGCGCAGTTCGATCACCGCCTCGCGTAAGGAAGCCGCATCCTCGCCGTTGGCGGTGGAGCCCGCCAGCACCATGAAGCCGGGGTTCTGCCGCTTGCCCACCGGATAACCGTGAGCCTCGGCCCCCTTGCCGTTGAAGTGGTAAAGCTCGCGCTCGCCCGGCTTGTTGTCGGAGAGCGCCTTTTGCAGGGTCATCAGCTCGTTGTAAATCTCGATGGGGACCACGGCAGCCTGCTTGTTGCCCTTGCTGTCGATGATAAAACTGACTTGCTTGTGTAACATCCTTGCGCATCCTGTGACCCATGGAGGCCCCTATTCTAACCACCACAGGCGAGCGGGATCCAGCCAGGATCCTCACCTCTTTTGCAGCCTTGATCACTAACTGGCACTCTCGCACAAAGGCAAAGCCACGTGATCATTAGGCAGGGGAGCAACGTACATGGCATGATGAAAGCCATTGACCATCAACCGGTTATCCCATGCTGACCCTGCGCAATCTCGGCAAGAGCTTCGATAACGGCAGCGAACGGCTGCCGCTGTTTCACCACCTTGATCTGGCCCTGGCGGCCGGCGAGATCACCCTGCTGCTGGGGCAGAGCGGCTGCGGCAAGTCGACCCTGCTCAACCTCATCGCCGGCCTCCTCCCCCCGGATGAGGGGGAGATCTGGCTGGGGGAGACCCGCCTTGACAACCAGTCGGCGGATGAGCGGGCCCGCTTGCGTGGCCGCCATTTCGGCATCGTCTATCAGGACTTCAACCTGCTGCCGACCTTGACCGTGGCCGAGAACCTCGCCCTGCCCCTTGCCATCAACCAGCTTGCCCGCGATGAGACACGCATTGACAGCCTGCTGGAGCGCCTCGATCTGGCCCACAAGCGCCATGCCTGGCCGGAGCAGCTCTCCGGCGGCCAGCGCCAGCGGGTGGCGCTGGCTCGCGCCCTCATTCACCAGCCCCAGTGGCTGCTCGCCGACGAGCCCACCGGCAGCCTCGATGAACACAACGCCGAGCAGGTGATGGCGCTGATGATGGCGGCGGTGCGGGGCACCGGCGCCGGCCTCTTGCTGGTGAGCCACAACCCCGCCTATGGCGCCCTGGCGGATCGGGTGCTGCGCCTTGAAGGGGGCCAATTGGTCGAGCTCAAGGGGCGCCGCCATGACTGACGTCCGCCACGGAGGGCAGTGATGCTGCCGCTGCCGCTCAAGGCGCTGCTGCGCCTCTATCGCGCCCACCCCTGGCTGCTGCTGATGAGCCTGGTCGGGCTCACCCTCGGGGTATCCCTGGTGGTGGCCATCGAGCTTTTGAACCACAGCGCCCGCACCAACTTCGTCGCCGCCCGCAGCCAGCTGGCGGGGGAAGCGAACTACCGGCTGGCGCCGGACGGCGGGCTGGACGAGCAGCTCTATGTGACGCTGGTGCGCAGCCAGCCGAACCTCGACGCCATGCCCCAGTTGCACGGCTGGCTGCAAGATGAGCAGGGGCGCAGTTTTCAGCTGCTGGGGATGGATCTGTTCAACCCCGGCCCCTTGCGCCGGCTGTTTGGCGCCGCGCCGGACAATAAGCCCACCTTCTCCCTCACCCGCGCCGACAGCGTCTGGCTGGCCGCCCCCGAGGCCAAGCGCCTTGGCTGGCAAACGGGCCAGAGCCGGCGCTTCGTGCTGGGGGGCGGTGAAGGAGCGCCGCCCCGCCCGCTGACCCTCACCCTGGCCCGCACCTTCGAGCCCGGCGCCATGCCCATGGAGCGGCTGCTGGTGACCGACATCGGCCTCGCCCAGCCGCTGCTGGGCAAGGAAGGGCGGCTCGATCGCATCGTCTTCAAGCTCAGCGAGGGCGAGGCCAATACCTTGCAAAGAGCCTTGCAGGTGGCCCTGCAATCCTATGCCCCCCATCAGCCCCTCTGGCTTGAGCCCATCAGCCCGGCGCTCGATGCCAGCCAGCTCGGCGATGCGCTGGCGCTGAACCTCACGGCGCTCTCCCTGCTCGCCATGGCGGTGGGATTGTTTTTGGTGTTCAACGCCCAGCGCTTCGTGCAGAGCGTGCGCCGTCCCCAGCTGGCCCAGCTCATCATCCTCGGCATGCCGCCGCGCCGGCTGCTGCGCTGGCTGACCCTGGAAATCCTGATCCTCGCCAGCATCGGCACCCTGCTCGGGCTGCTGTTGGGGAGCCTGTTGGCCCTCGCCCTGATGGGGCAGCTCACCCAGGCGCTGGCCGATCTCTATGGCCCCAACCCCATCGATCTGCTGCGCCTCTCCCCCGCCAGCCTTGGCAAGGCGCTGGTGATCGGCCTGCTGGGCACGCTCGCCGCCAACCTGCCCGGCTGGTGGCAACTGCTGCGCCAATCCCCCCTTGAACTACGAGAGGGCAACAGCCGCCCGCCGGCTCAGCCCTGGCAACGTCGGGGGCTCGCCATCGCCATCTTGCTGCTCTGTGCGTTCTGTCTGTGGCGGCCAGAAACCGGGCTGGGCGGCGCCCTCTTCGTGGCCGGCGGCTGGCTGCTGGCCATGGCGCTCGCCCTGCCCGATGTGCTGCGCGCCGTGCTAGGCCGGCTGCGCCGACGCGAGCGCGGCCCCCTCAGCGCCCGGCTCGGGGTGGCCGAAACCCTCTATCACCTGGATCGCACCGCCATCGCGGTGATGGCGCTGCAACTGGCCATCGCCGCGGCCATCGGCATCGGGGTCATGGTGTCGAGCTTTCGCTCGAGCGTGGAGATCTGGCTCGGCCAGCGCCTGGCCGCCGATCTCTACGTCACCGCCCCCAAGGGGGTGGCCGGCAGCAAGGGCGCCCTGAGCGAGCAGACCCTCAACACCATACTCGCCGCGCCGGACGTGCGCGCCGCCTCGCGCCGCTCGGTGCACCCGGCCCGCTGGCAGGGGCAGCCCATCGAATGGGCGCAGATGGACTTTATCCCCGAGCTGAAAGCCGCCTATCCGCTGCTGATCGGGCGCTGGCCCGCCACCCCCGCCGAGGTGCTGGCGAGTGAACCGCTGACGGTGCGCCTTGGGGTCAAGGTGGGCCAGCGCCTCGAGGTGAGCGGCGAGCAGGGGCCACGCACCTTCACCGTCACTGGCGTCTATCAGGATTACGGCAGCGACAAGGGGCAGATACTGCACGCCTTCGAAGGGGGCAAGGTGCAATCCCTGGCCCTCTTCAGCCCGCACGTTGATCGCCTCACCGATCGCCTGCGGGCCCAGTTTGGCGAGCGGGTGAACCTGTTGCCCGCCCCCGCCATCCATGCCGCTGCCCTCAGGGTGTTCGATCAGACCTTCGTGGTGACCGAGCTATTGAAATTGCTGATCCTGGGGATCGCCTTCGTCGGCATCGGCTCGGCCTTCATGGTGCTGGGGCTGGCCCGGCGCGGCGAGTTGCAGACCCTGCAAAGCCTTGGCCTGAGCCCCCGCCACTGCCGCCGGTTGCTGGTGTGGCAGGGGGCGGGCTTGGGGCTGCTCACCGCGCTGTTGGCCCTGCCGGTGGGCTATGGCCTTGCCTGGGTGCTGATTGAAGTGGTCAACCCCCGCGCCTTTGGCTGGCGGCTGGCCTTCGAGGCTGCCCCCCTGCACGCCGTCACGGCGCTCCTGCTCGCCCCCGTCTGTGGCGCGCTTGCCTCCTGGTACGCCGCAAGGAGAGTGGTATGAAAACATTCAACATCTGGCCGCTGGCGCTGATCTGCACCCTGTATGGCACCGGGATCAGTGCCAACGATCTGGGCGCCATCCTTGGCGGCGGCAACAATCACTTCAAAAAGGCCCTGCCGGGTCAGTCCATCAACCTGCCCGCGGATCACGGTGCCCACCCCGACTACCGCTCCGAGTGGTGGTATCTCACCGGCAACCTGAAAGACCAGCAGGGGCGCGGCTACGGCATGCAGTGGACCCTGTTTCGCCAAGGCATCGAGCAGGAGATAACATCCGACAACCCCTGGCTCACACCCCAGCTCTGGCTGGCCCAGTTCGCCATCGCGGACTTGAGCAAAGGCAGCCACCTGCAGGACGAGCGCACCACCCGCCAGGGGCCAGGGCTCGCCGGTGCCAGCGGCGGTCAGTATTGGCTGAAAGAGTGGGCACTGGCCTCTCAAGGGGAATCGCTCTTTCCCGCCACCCTCAAGGTGCAGAGCAAGGCGGGGGATCTTGATTTGAAAGTAAGCGCCGCCAAGCCGGCGGTGCTGCAAGGCAAAGCGGGTTACAGCGAGAAGAGCCCGGGCAACGCCTCCTTCTACTACTCCTACCCGCGCCTGACCATCAGCGGCACCTTGACCCTGGATGGGGAGATCCGCAACGTCAGCGGTGAGGGTTGGTTTGATCACGAGTGGAGCAGCTCGGTATTGGCCGAGTGGCAATCGGGCTGGGACTGGTTTTCACTGCAATTTGAAGATGGCCGCGAGCTGATGCTGTTTCGCCTGCGCACCAAGGCAGGACGCACGGAGCCGGAGAACCGCTACGGCATCCTGATTGAACGGGACGGCAGCAGCCGGGTGCTGGATCCTGCGCAGATCCGCCTCACCCCCGGCAAGACCTGGCGCGGCCCCAAGGGGCAAGCCTACCCCATCGAGTGGCAGCTGGCAGCCGGCGATATGAGGCTCACCATCCAGGCGCGCCAGCCCGATCAGGCCATGACGGGGCGCTTTGACTACTGGGAGGGGGCGGTATCCGTCTCGGGAGACGCAAAAGGCGTTGGCTATCTGGAAATGACGGGGTATTGATAAATCTACAGCCAACAGGTAATCCTCCTCCCAACCCCCTTAGTATCCCAAAATCTCTTACCCTCACCCATCTAGTGGTGGCAATTACTTACGCAATGCCACTGCTCTGGAGCAAAAAGATCATATTGAAAGAATCATCCCAACTCGAATATTTTCCTCCTACAGCTATGAAATCTGACCGCCGTCAAAATTTCACTAAAAATTCATGCGCAGGATAGATTTCCCCCAACAAATAACATCCATTGTTGATAACATGTCTTTCAGGTTTCTTGCATACCTTTGATACACCTATAAATGGCCCATTTCACGCCAGTGAAACGAAGCACTTATAAACCCATAAAGTCGCCCCTACCGGTTGCTAAGAAAGACGTTTAATATGGAGCATGTATGATCAAAGAATTTTTCATAAACAACTTGTATGAGGAAAGGAATGTTAGAATCCCCTTCGACTCAGAATATAAAATCATTGTTGCCGAGAATGGTTATGGCAAAACAACCATATTAAATTCATTCTATGCTCTAGTTTCAGGAGATATCTCGAAACTTAGAAAAGTTGTCTTTGATTCTATTGGCATAGTATTTTTAGATGGAGAGAGAATTTCATTTAAAAAGTCAGATTTTGAGGCAGATCTTGAATTTATAAAAGGCCACCACTTTTTTGTTCATCTAGAAAAGCGGCTTGGAGAAGACTTTATTCTTGAACTAATAGATGATGTACGCAAGTTCCCTTCTCATGCGATGGAAAGGTCCCATCTATTTAGACATGCCACGAATTCTCTTGATATTCCTCCTTCAATCCTAAGGGATTATTTGAGAGAAATTAGAAGCAGTAGACCTAATAAAAAAATCAATTCTTCAACACAAGACAAACTCGATCACATCAAGAATAAATTTCCTTTAAAAACATTACACCTCCCAACCTACCGTCGCGTTGAAGAAGATATTCGTGCTTTTAGCGAAGTCAAAGATGGTTCACAATCAAGACTTTCATCTATCAATTTCGGAATGAGTGATGTGAAGTTAAGCATTGAAAAAATCACGTCTGAAATTTTAAACTCATCTATTGAATGGTTCTCAAAAATCAATGGTCAGATGTTATCTCAATTGGTTAATGGATTTGCAGTGAC
This sequence comes from Aeromonas sp. QDB34, assembly GCF_027705405.1. NCBI lineage: Bacteria > Pseudomonadati > Pseudomonadota > Gammaproteobacteria > Aeromonadales > Aeromonadaceae > Aeromonas > Aeromonas sp. QDB34. The sequence continues at coordinate 64,189 of NZ_JAPDBT010000018.1, forward strand.
GGATGAAATGAGATCATCTATATCGAGTCCAAGAGCTGTTGAAATTGTACTGGAGCGCATTGGGAAAAATATCTCCCCCTCTCATAAAGAGCAAATACTCTCTCTTGTAAAAAGTCGAGAAATATTCTCTGGACATGACCCTCTTATTTATTTTATAAGTAATTTACTTAAAGTATATGAGCAACAGCAAGACAACGACGAAGCAATACAGCAATTTACAAAGGTAAGCAATAAATATTTGACTGATAAAGAGGTTGTTTATGACGAAAGCAACGTCACTATCGAAATAATAAGAAAGAAAAATGGTCGTGCCGTAGATATTGAAAGTCTATCATCAGGCGAAAAACAAATAATCTCTCTCTTTGCATTACTGTATCTTCAAAGAAAAGAGGAACTGGCCATATTTTTTGATGAGCCAGAGCTTTCATTATCGATGGAATGGCAGAAAACCCTGCTACCTGATATTGTATCTTCTGGAAAATGTAAATTTTTATTCTCAACAACACATTCCCCATTCATTTTTGAGAATGAACTGGAATCTCATACCGTGGATTTATCTGAGTATATCGAGGAACTCTAATGTCAAGGGTTAATACATTAGTGAAATCTCGTGACAACTTGTCGGTAAAGTTCATGGAATTTACAAGAGTTGTCTCTAAGAATAAACATGCCATTTTCTTTGAGGGAGAGGATGAAAAGTATTATTCCATAAGAATAAACAACATCCGCCCAGATATTAAATGGTCTAGTATAAACTGTGGCGGTAAATCTAATGTAATTGAACTTAGACGAAAAGTTAGAGAGCATAGAACGTATTCTTTAGCACCTTGTATGTTTTTTATTGATGCTGACTTTGATGACAATTCTTCACTTCTTGGCTTCAATGATATTTATGTCACACCATGCCACTCAATTGAAAACCTCTATGTGAGCCTGGACTCCTACATTAGAATTTTAAGCGCTGAATTTGGAGTTAGTGAGACAGGTGAAAATAACCTTTGCTTTACTAATGCGGTTAGATGTTTTGAGAACACCGCGAATTCAACTTCGAAGTGCGACACTCGCCTATGCCGCCTGACGGTACTCTTCGAATACCTTGACAGGCTGCCTG